>NZ_JBIAQV010000002.1:338892-628846 GCF_042889305.1 Streptomyces sp. NPDC002619
CGGGCCGCGACCCGGTGCAGCAGCACGTCGGCGGGGAGGACGCCGGGCCTACGGCCGTCCCGCAGACGTACGGCCACCAGCTCGCCCTCGGCCTCGCGCGCTCCGATCACGGCCTGGTACGGCACGAGGCGTGCCGCGCGGATCCGGGCGCCGAGGCTGCCCCGCTCGGGGCCGGCGAGTTCGGCCCGCAGGCCCCGGGCCACAGCCGCGTCCACCACGGCCCGCGCGCGCTCGTACTGCTCCTCCGCGACCGGCAGCACGACGAGTTGCACGGGCGCGAGCCAGGCGGGGAAGGCGCCGCCGTGCTCCTCGACGAGGTGCGCGACGGCCCGCTCCACGCTGCCGATGACGCTGCGGTGCACCATCACCGGCCGGTGTTTCGCCCCGTCCGCGCCGATGTAGTGCAGGTCGAAGCGCTCGGGCTGGTGGAAGTCGATCTGCACGGTGGACAGGGTGGCCTCGCGGCCGGCCGCGTCCGCGATCTGTACGTCGATCTTGGGGCCGTAGAAGGCGGCCTCGCCCGCCGCCTCCTCGTATACGACGCCGGACTCGGCCAGCACCTCCTTGAGCAGTGCGGTGGCCCGCTGCCACAGCGCCGGGTCGGCCACGTACTTGCCGCCCTCGCCGGGCAGCGAGAGCCGGTACCGGGCCGCGCGGATGCCGAGGTCGGCGTAGGCGCGCGCGATCAGCTCCAAGGCGCCGCGGGCCTCGTCGACGGCCTGCTCCAGGGTGCAGAAGATGTGCGCGTCGTTGAGGTGGATGGCCCGCACCCGGGTGAGTCCGCCGAGCACGCCGGACAGCTCGGAGCGGTACATGGCACCCACCTCGGCCATTCTGAGCGGCAGTTCGCGGTAACTGTGGGAGCGGGAGCGGTAGATGAGGGCGTGGTGGGGGCAGAGGCTGGGCCGCAGGACGACCTGCTCCGACCCCAACTGCATGGGTGGATACATGTCGTCGCTGTAGTGGGCCCAGTGGCCCGAGATCTCGTACAGCTCGCGTTTGCCGAGCACGGGCGAGTACACGTGCCGGTACCCGGCCGCACGCTCCGCGTCCCGGACGTACTCCTCCAGGGTGTGCCGCACGACGGCGCCGTCGGGCAGCCAGTACGGCAGGCCCGCGCCCATCAGCGGATCGGTGTCGAAGAGGTCGAGCTCACGGCCGAGCCGGCGGTGGTCGTACATGGTGGTCTCCTCGGTGAGGGAGCCCCGGTGAAGGAGACGAACACCCCGACGCACGCGAAAGCCCCGGGGCACTCGCCCCGGGGCTTCGGACTGGGTCAGCTGTCAGCGCGCCGGGACGTTCTCCGGCGTCGTCGTGAGGAAGTCGTACGACTGGGCGCACTGCATGGGGTGACGGTAACAGGGGCGCCGACGGGGGGCGATCCGTTTTCCGGGCGATCCGCCTCCCGCACGGTCCGTTTTCCGGGCGATCCGTTTTCCGGGCGATCCGCCTCCCGCACGGTCCGTTCGCGTACGTCTCTCACCCGTATGGCGCGTCTCGCTGGTGGGCGGCCCGTGGCGGTGGTGCCGTGAGTGAAACGCGTCCGTATCCGTTGTTCGTGACCGTTGTCCGTATCCGTATCCTTCACCGGCACTTCCCAGGAGGCCCGCCATGTCCCTCCGCCCGGCCCGCCTCCTCGCCTCCGCCCTGGCCGTCACCGCGCTGCTCACCGTCTCCGGGTGTCTGAGCCGGGAGCCGGACCGCGCGGGCCACGCGGCCTCCGACGCGCCGTCGACCGGGCCGCGCTCCGCCGCCGCGTCCGCCCTCACCGCCGCCCAGGCCCAGGCAGCGCTGATCACCGACACGGATCTGGGCTCGCCGTGGACGCCGACGGAGGGCACCGCGACGTGGCGGGACACGCTGCTGAAGGCGACGACGGACCTGCCCGACTGCCAGCGCCTGCTGGACGTCCTGTACGCCGACGAACTGCTCGGCGGCACACCGGCGGCACACGCCGTGATCGCCCTCGACGACGGCGACGACCAGGCCCAGCTCCGCTACCAGGTCGCCAGCCTGCCCCCGGCGGACGCGGACCGCACGCTGGCCTGGCTGCGGACGCTGCCGCAGCGGTGCGGGCAGTTCACGGCCGCCACCACCGCCGCGGGCCCGCAGTACGTGCAGGTCAGCGAGGCCGCGCTACCGCCTGTCGGCGGCGCCCGCCAGGGTCTGCGGATCACGCTGACGGGACAGCCGCAGAGCCAGTACGACGACCCCGTCACGCTCACCCTGGACGTCGCCGCCGTCCGCGTGGGCGACGACGCGATCGCGCTCACCAACGGCGCCCTCGGCACGGAGCCCTCGGACGCCACCCGGCAGGCCCTGGAACGTGGCGTCCAGCGCCTCACCCAGATCCGCGAACAGGGCCGGGTCCAGGCCTGACGCCGGCCCGTCAGAGAGGCGGCTGTGCGGGCGCCGGGCCGAGGGTGGTCGTACCGGGAGCCGTACGGTGCCCGAGGCCCGTCCGGTACGCGTCCAGCGCCGCCTCCACCCGCCCGGTGCGGCGCAGCAGGTCGCCGAGCAGACGGCACAGGTCGGCGAGGTCACCGGCGGCGCCGGCCCGCTCCAGCAGGCTCAGCGCGCGCACGTAGTGCTCCTCGGCTGCCTCCGTTTCCCGGGCGTCCTCGGCGATGATGCCGAGGAGGCGGTGCGCGGCGGCCGAGTGGACGGCGCCGCGCTCGGAGTGGAGGTCGCCGAGGACGCCCTGAAGCAGTTCCGCGGCCTCCTCGGACTTGCCGCGCCGGTGCAGCACGTCGGCCAACTCCACCGCGACCTGGCTGCTGTAGAGGGCGGCACGCGTGGCGGACAGCATGGCGAGGGCCTCGCGCATCTCGGCCTCGGCGCGCTCGAGGTCGCCGTCCTGGGCATAGACGTAGCCGCGCATCCAGTGGCAGTTGGCGAGTTCGGTGCGCAGTTGCAGCTGGCGGTAGAGCTCGGCGGCCTTGGCCAGTGAGGCGTCGGCCTCGGCGACCCTGCCCTCGGCGAGCAGGGTGCGGGCGACGGAGCGGTGCATGCGGGCGATCAGCGCGGGGTCGCCGGCCTGCGGGGCGAGGGCCAGCGCCAGTTCGGCGGCCTGGGCGGCGCGTGCGTGGGCACCCATGTCCATGTACGGCCCTATCGCGCTCGCGTAGAGCAGGAGCAGCGCGTCCGGGTCGTGCAGTCCGCCACGGTTCAGCTCGTCGAGCGTGGACTCCAACAGATAGACGGCGTACCGGAGTTCACCCGCGAGATAGTGCGCGACGGCCCGCCCCCGCACCGCGCGCACGCGCACGGGCAGAGGTTCCCCGGCCATCCGCTCCTCGGCACGCTCGAAGTACTGCCGCGCCTCCACCAACTCTCCTGTGTCCAGGGCGCATTCGCCGAGACCGAGCAGCGCGGTGGCCTGTTCGACGGACAGGGCGTGCGTCTCGGCCTCCGCGAGCAGGGCGGCGTACTGCGCGGCCGCCTCCTCGGCGTCGCCGGTGGCGAGGGTGCGCTGGGCCTCGGTCAGGCGCAGCCGCAGATCGGTGGCGAGGTGCGCGGGCCGGCCGATGGACAGTTCCTCGAAAGCGACACCCAGCCGACCGGCGATGTGCCGCAGTGCGTCTTCCGAGGCCCGCACCCGGCCCGCCTCCACGGTGGAGATGTACGCGGGTGTGTAGGCGGGCTCGGCCAACTGGCGCTGCGTCATCCCGCGTTCGCTGCGCAACTGCTGCACCCGTCGCCCGATGGTCTCCGGATCGTCGCGCTCTTGCATCCTGCTCGCTCCCCCAACTGCCCGAGAACCCCTTGCCGTTCCACTCCGACAGCCCCTAGGTTAAACGGCAGATTAAGCATGCTTAATACATCGCTGTTGTTGCGAGGTTGCCGTGCTCGGACGTCCATCCGCACGCCACGGACGCCCCACCGAACGGTACGCGAGGGGCCTGGCCGCTGCCGTGGTGACCGTGGTCGCGCTGATCACGGCGGCGAACGCCGTCCCGGCCCGGGCGGCCCAGGGCGCGCCGGCCGTGCAGGTCACCCGGGACGCCGGACACCACGCCGAGCAGGTGGTCCGGCACGCTCCGCAGCACCCCGCTGCCGGGCCCGGGCGCATACCCTGACCCCGTGACCTCTGCCGCCGCCCGTATCGCGCTGGACCTCACCGCCGACCTGCCGGTGCCGGACCTGGAGGACTTCTACCGGGACCTGCACCGCCACCCCGAGCTGTCCCTGCGCGAGCACCGCACCGCGGCCAAACTGGCCGAGCACCTCACGGCGGCCGGGTTCGAGACGGCCGATGGGATCGGCGGCACCGGAGTCGCGGGGCTGCTGCGCAACGGGGACGGGCCGACCGTGCTGCTGCGCGCGGACATGGACGCGCTGCCGGTGCGGGAGCAGACCGGGCTGCCGTACACCTCCGAGACCGACGGAGCCATGCACGCCTGCGGGCACGATCTGCACGTCACCTGGCTGGCGGGCGCCGCTACGGCGCTGGCGGCCGGCCGGGAGACCTGGTCGGGGACACTGCTGGTGGTGGGGCAGCCCGCCGAGGAGACCGGGCAGGGCGCGGCCCGGATGGTCGCGGACGGGCTGTACGAGCGGTTCGCACGCCCGGACGTCCTGCTCGGGCAGCACGCGACGCCGGGTCCCGCGGGCATGTACCCGCACGCGCCGGGACTGATCATGTCCGCCTCGACGGACGTGGACATCGTCGTGCACGGCCGGGGCGGACACGGTTCGCGGCCCGAGTCGACCGTCGACCCGGTGGTGACGGCCGCCTATCTCGTCACCCGGCTGCAGACCGTCGTCTCCCGCGAGATCGCCGCCCGCGAGTCCGCCGTGCTCACCGTCGGCCGGATCGAGGCGGGCACCCGGCACAACATCATCCCGTCCGAGGCGCACATCTCCCTGAACCTGCGGACGCAGTCGCAGGCGGTGCGGGAGCGGATGCTGGCCGCGATCCGCCGGGTCGCCGCCGGCGAGTGCCTGGCCGCGGGCTGCCCGCGCGAGCCCGAGGTGACGGTCGGCTCCACCTTCCCGGAGACGGTCAACGACGCGGACACCGACCGCCGGGTGGCCGCCGTGCACGGCGAGGTCTTCGGCGACGGGACGGTCTTCGACCCGGGCCCGGCGATGGGCAGCGAGGACTTCCCGGAGCTGGCGGCGGGCTCGATCCCGTATTCCTACTGGTTCGTGACGACCACCCCGGCCGAGGTGTGGGACCGGGCGCCCGGAACGGCCCTCATGGAGAAGTTCCAGGCCGTACCGAGCAACCACAGCCCGCACTTCGCGCCCGACCTCTCGACGGTCGCACCGGGGGTACGGACGCTGGTGTCGGGGGCACTGGCCCTGTTGTCGGTGGCATGACTTAGTCTTCACCCACTCGCCACACGCGGCGCACAGGGGACTCACATCGCGACCGCGCCTCGTGGCGCCCTGTTCTCCAATCGTTCCGGGGGGTTCGATTCAGCGTGCGTATGCGCACCCTTCCCGCCGCGGCTGCCCTGGCGGCCCTCATCGGCTCGCTCGCGCTCGCCGTACCGGCGTCCGCCGACTCCGACCGGCCCATCCCGGTCTCCGACATCAGGGACACGGTGGTGGACGGCGTCCACCAGCGGATCTTCCTCAGCGACACCAGCAACAACCAGATCGTCGTCACCGACTACACGGGCACGGTCGTCGGCAGGATCACCGGCCTGCCCCAGGTCCGGGACCTCGATCTGAGCCCGGACTCCGGCACGGTGTACGCCGCGGTCTACGGCGCCGACAAGATCGTCGCCATCGACACCGAGCAGCTGACGCAGACCGCCGAGTACCCGACCGGTGACAAGACCATCCCCTCCCGCGTGGCCTACGCCGACGGCAAGGTGTGGTTCGGCTACGGCGACCAGTGGGAATCCGGGCTCGGTGTGGTCGACCTGACCGCCGAGACGCCGACGGTCACCCTCGACCTGGCGGCCGGCCACGACTTCGCGAGCCCACCCGAGGTCTACGCCGACCCCGACAACCCGGGCACGCTGCTCGCGCTCGACGCGGGCATCAGCTCCGGCCCGATCATCGTCTACGACATCTCCTCGGGCACCCCGGCGATCCGGGTGTCGGCGGACAAGGGGGGCTTCTACAACGACGCCGCCCTCACCCCCGACGGCCAGAACGTCGTGGTGGCGGGCCCCGGCAACCGGGCGCTGACCGAGTACCGGCTCTCCGACCTGGCCGAGGTGCGCACCTACCCCGTCGCCTCCGAACCGGAGACGGTCAGCGTCGCGCCGGACGGCACGGTCGCCGCGACCGTCCTCGACACCGACGACCTCGGCGACACGTACGTCTTCAGTGGCGGCACGGACCAGCCCGCCAGCATCCGCAACCTGACCCACAGCTGGATGCCGTGGGGCGGGCACTCCATGAGCTGGTCGGCCGACGGCACGAAACTGTTCGTGCAGACGGGTTCGGACACGTCCACCCGGCTGCACACGATCGACGAGCCCCGCAAGTACGCGCCGACGCTGACGGTGAACGCCCCGGCGACCGCCACCCGCGCCAAGTCCCTCACCGTCACCGGCAAGCTGACCGCCGACCTGGCGCTGCCCGCCGGCACCCCGCTGAAGGTGACCCGCACGGACCTGGACTCGCCGAACGGCAAGTCCCTCGGCACCAAGTCCCTCGGCACAGGCGGCAAGTTCTCCTTCACGGACACCCCGCCGGCCGGCAGCAAGGTCACGTACAAGGTGACGTACGAGGGCGACGCCACCCACACCTCCGCCTCGGCCTCCGACACCGTCGACGTCTCCCGCGCCAAGCCGACGCTGACGCTGAACAACAACGGCAAGGTGTACTCGTACGGCGCCGATGTGAAGTTCACGGCGCACCTCGGCACGACGTACAAGAACCGCAAGGTGGAGATCTGGGCCGACCCGTTCGGCTCGGACAAGCCCAACACCCTGGTGAAGTCCGGCACGGTCAACTCCAGCGGCAACCTGTCCGTGACCCTCGACCTCAAGCGGGACGCCAAGATCACGGCGAAGTTCGCGGGCGACGCCCGCTGGCAGCCCCGGTCGGTCTCCAGCACGGTCGGCGCCCGGGTGAAGGTGTCCACGGCGGTCAGCGGCCACTACAAGACGAAGTACACGTACGGCCAGACGTACTACTACTTCCACAAGTCCAAGGACCCGCTGTTCACCACGACCATGTCGTACTACAAGGGCCGCAAGCAGCGCCTGCAGCTCGAGGTGTACTACAACGGCACCTGGTACGACGGCGGCTCCGAGTACTTCGCGCTGGGCACCTCCGGCATCTCCAAGGTCCAGCTGGGCGGCACCCACGACACCGGCTGGCGCTTCCGGGTCCGCTCGTCGTACATCAACGGCAGCTCCGGCGACACCGTCAACTCGACGACGCACGGCGCCTGGAAGTACTTCACCTTCACCAGCTGAGGCCGGCCGGACTCCGGTTCAGCCCTGGGTCTGGAGCTGACGGAGCTGGCGCTGGACGTTCTCCAGCGCGCCTTCCTTCCGCCCCGGCACCCTGAGCCTCAACTCCGCGAGCGCGGGCCCGAGTTCACGGGCCCGCGCCGTATCGGTGATGCAGCCCCACTGGTGGTGGGCGCGATCCACGGCCGCCTCCACCTCGGGTGCGTTTGCCGTCTGCCCGGCGGCCAGCCGGGCACCGGCCACGGCCAGCCAGGTACGGCAGCTGCGCACCGGGTCCCCCGCGAACATCGCGAGATCGGCGCGGACCTCGGCCCAGTGCAACGCGTCCTTGGAGCCGGGCCCGTGGGCCTGTAAGGCGGCCTGTTCCCAGCGCGCGGCAAGGGCATCCGCGTCACCGTGCCGGCCGGCCTGGACGGCAGCGGTGATGGCGGCGTGCGGATCACCGGCTTCCGGCGACTGCGCGGCCAAGAGGACGTTGATGGCCGCCTCGTCCGGGATTCGGTCCAGTGCCTGCCGGTGCAACTGCTCGAGCGGCGGGCGGTGTCCGCTGCGCAGCAGCGTCGCCACCGTCCTCATGTACGACGGAACGGCGACCGTCCGGCGGGCGGGGGGCGGCGCGATGCGGCCGTGGACGGCGTTGTCGCGGCCGGAGTCGAGAGGATGGGCCCGCAGGTGCTCCCAGGTCTCGGCGTCCGCGTGCAGGTCGACGACGAGCGAGGTCGAGCCGGCCGGGCGCAGCCGCAGTTCCTCGCGGATCCAGTGCCAGGGCAGCGCCGTGTAGCGGACGGTCGCCGCGGTCGTGCGGGCCAGCGCCAGATGGGGCAGGCGCTGGCGGCGGTCGAGCTGGAGCTGACCGGTGACGAAGACGGTCAGTGGTCCGGGCGCGGCCGCCGCGGCACGCAGCCGGGTCAGGACCGCCTGCGGCTCCAGCGGGTCGGCGAGTTCGACCACGTTGGCGGTGTCCGTGCCGGACAGCACGGCGGGCTCTACCGCCGCGAGGACCGGGAGCACGGAGGCCGCGTCCACCAGGCGCCCCCGGCCCATCGGCGAGGCCGCGAGCAGCAGCACGGTTCCGGGCATCGTCCCTCCCCTGTCGTTCCCGATGGCTGTCGTTCCCCATGGCAGAACCGCGCGGCACAACCGATCACCTACGGCAGCACCGTAACCACTGCCGCCGAACAGCCGTATCTCAAGACGGCAAACGTCCCCCTACGGGGGCTTCGCCCGGTGTCCGCCGTACCGCGAAGACCGTGGTGTCGTCGGCGAGCCGGCCGCCGCTGTGTCTCAGTGTGCCGTCCCGCACCATGGCCACCAGCCGCCAGGGTTCGGCCGTGCGCGGATCCGCGGCGAGCGCGCGGGCCACGTCCTCCTCCAGCGGATAGAACTCCCCGTTCCCGTCCCGGGCCTCCGTCACCCCGTCGGTCACCAACAGCAGGGTCTCCCCGTCGGCCACCCGCACTCGGCGCGTCGGCGGAAGGCTGTCGGTGAGGTCGCCGAGGCCGAGCGGCAGCCCGTCACCAGGCGGCAGTTGCCGCACGCCGCACGGGCCGACCGCCAGCGGGGGCTCGTGGCCGAAGTTGACGACCTCGACCTCGCCGGGCAGGTCCAGGGGGAAGCCGAGCAGGACGGCGGTGGCGAAGCGGTCGCCGTCCTCGCCGCCCACGTACGCGGTGTGTAAGCGGTGCCGCACCATCCGGGTCTCCAGGCGGGCGGCGACGGTCGCCAGCTCGGTCTCGTGGAACGCGGCCTCCCGGAACGTGCCGAGCAGCGAGGCCGCCGTCGCCACCGCGCCCAGCCCCTTGCCCTGCACGTCGCCGACCAGGACGCGGATGCCGTGCGGGCTGGGCTGGATGTCGTAGAAGTCGCCGCCGACGCGGGCGTCGACGTCCGCCGCGAGGTACACCGCCGCGTTCTCGAGTCCGGCCCAGCCCCGCGGCAGCGGACGCAGCACGGTGCGCCGCGTGGTCTCGGCGATGTCCCGCATGTGCAGCATGCGCCGCTCCGTGCGCAGCCGGATCGCGCAGGCCAGCGTGGCCAGGGTGCCGCCGAGCGCGACGAGGACGAAGTCGGGCAGGCCCGCCTGGTACTCGCTCGGCCAGGCGCTGTCCATGACGACGTACATGACCAGTGAGACCACGGCGAACGCGGCCGTCGTCCACACCGAGCAGATCGCGGCGGCGATCCCGGGCACCAGGACGATCCAGGAGATGATCCGGAACCGCTCGGTGGTGTTCAGGTCCACCAGTGTGATCAGGACGAGCAGCAGCAGCGGCGCCACCCACGCGACGCTCCGCCCCCGGAACCGCAGCGGCAACCGCCGCAGGTCGTCGTGGCTCACGCACTTCAGCGAAGCACGGCGGGGCCGCGGCCGCATCCGGTGATCCCGTGCTGTTCCCCGTGTCCCACGACTTGCCGGGCGACCTGCCCAGGTGTGCTCTGGAAGGCGGGGGCGAGGAGAGAGAGGAGTGCTCTCATGGCTCAAGCGGCACCGGCGACCGGCGGCATGACCCGGGGCGGCCGTCTTCCCGACGTCTTCAGCGAGCGCACCCACAGGATCGCCAAGGTCGCCGTACCCGTGGTGGCCGGGCTCGTCTATGGGTACTGGGCAGCGGCGAACACCCGCTACGGCGGCCTCATCACCGGCTGGAACCTGCTGTTCGGCTTCGTGACCGCGATCGTGTTCATGGCCGTGTGCATGGGTCTGATCGCCCTGGCCCCGCGGCTGCGGCGCGAGGTTCACGCGGTGCTGTGGGCCGCCTTCACGGGCATCGCGTTCGGCTTCCTGTACAGCGTGAGCGGCCGCGGCCAGGCCATTCTGGGGTCCGCAGGCCTTGCCCTGGTGGTCGCCGCGGCGGTGTTCATCGTGCTGTTCTACCGCTACTACACGCACGAGGACGCCGAGGGCCACCGCATCCGCTGACCCTGGCAACACAGATGGGCCCCGGCAGGGCTGCCGGGGCCCACGCGCTTCCACGTCCGTTGCCCGGAACCCGTAAACCCCCGTCACTCGTCCGAGTGAGGTCGCCCCCCACGTCCTGACGGACCGGACTCCGTCAAGGCCCCCCGCCATGGCGCCGCCCGTTCGGCTCGACCTGTGCCGCCGAATGCAGGCACACCGCTCGCGCCACGCCCTCCGGGGCCGTTGCCTGAGAACGTGCCCCCACGCTTCCGGAGCGCCGTGTCGGCGGCGCTGATCGCCCTGTCCAGCCTCCTCGTGCCGTTCGGCGCACTGGCGGCGTGGGCGTCGTACGGGCTCGCCGACACGGGCCGGTACGTCACGACGATGGCGCCGCTGTCCGCCGACCCGGACGTGCGCAACGCCGTCGCGGACACCGTCGGCGCCGGAATCATGCGCGAGGTCGACCACAAGTTCGACGGCCGTCCGGTACGGGGCTCCGTCGGCCCCTTCGTGCACGACGCGGTGCACTCCTTCACCCAGACCGAGGCCTTCCGGCTGGCCTGGGACGCGGGCAACCGCGCCACGCACGACGCCGTGCTGCGCGCCCTGCGCGACGAACACGACGAGGCGGGCCTGGCCGGGGGGCCGGTGACCGTCGACCTCGCCCCCGTCACCGCCCAGGTCAAACAACAGCTGGCCGAGGACCACGTACCGCTCGCCGACCACATCCCGGTCGAACACACCGCGCTGGCCGTGCTCCCGGCCGGCGAGCTGGCCGGCCTCCGGAAGGGATTCCACGTGCTCGAAGTCGCCGGATTCTGGCTCCCCGTCGCGGCCGTCGTCTTCGCCGTCGCCGGGATCGCCCTCGCCGTACACCGCCGCCGCGCGGTCACCGCGACCGCCCTCGGCACGGCCCTGGGCGGCGCCCTGCTCGGCGTCGCCCTCGCCATCGGCCGCCGCCTCACCCTCGCCGACCTGCCCGCCGACGTCTCCCGCCCGGCCGCGGGCGCGGTCTACGACGCCCTCACCGCGACCCTCCACACCGTCGCCTGGCTCCTGATCGGCCTGGGCCTCACGGTGGCGCTGACCACCCTCCTGACCCGGTACGTACGGCTGCGACGACTGGCACGCCGCCGCGCGGCCGAGGCGAAGGTGCCCGCTCCCAGCCGCGCCCGAGTGTGACGGCGTACCCTCGCTCCCGTGACCTACCAGCCCGTTCGGGGTTCGGAGACTCGGCCGTGGGGGCCGTACGGGGGAGCCGGGGACGCACGGTCCGGGCGTGCCGGACGGTCGTTCGCCGTCGTGTTCGTCTCGCTCCTGCTCATCGGGGTCAGCGTGGTCGTCGGCTGCCGTGTCGCCGGTACCGACGGGGTCACGCCCGTACCGCAGTTGCTCGCCTTCCTGCCCTGGCTCCTCGTTCCCACCGGCGTCGCCCTGCTGTGCTCGCTGCTCATCCGGTGGTGGTTCGGCCTGGTGTGGGGCGTGGCCGCGCTCGGGCTGATCGCCTGGTACATCGAGCCGTACGGCAGGAGCAGTGAGCCGACCGGCGCGCCGCTGGCCGAGATGCGGGTGCTCACCTCGAACGTGGAGTTCGGGCGCGGGACCACCGCCCTGGTGCCCGAGATCCGGCGGTGGAAGCCGGACGTCGTCTTCGTGGAGGAGTGCGAGTCCGGCTGCCGGACCACGCTGGAGCGGGAGTTGGGCGCCGACTACCCGCACCGGGCGGCCGTCCGGGAGGACGGTTCGAAGGGGTCCGTCATCCTCAGCCATTACCCCCTGCGCGACACCGCAGGCGTTCCCGGGACGATGGGCATGCCGGGCGCCGTGGCCGACGTGCGCGGACACGACGTACGGCTCCAGCTCGCCCACCCCATGCCCCCGCTGCCCGGCCAGGTCGACCTCTGGCGCCGCGAACTCGGCCGACTACAGGACTTCGCCGCCGCGGACCGGGACACCCCGACCGTCCTAGCCGGCGACTTCAACGCCTCCCAGGACCACGCCGCCTTCCGCCGCATCCTCGACACCGGCCTGTACGACGCCGCCCGCCTCGCCGGTCACGACCGCACCCCGAGCTGGCCGGCCCGGACCGCCGGGGTCATCGGCACCCAGATCGACCACGTCCTGGTCTCCGAGGACTTCTCCGCGAGCGACGCCCGTTTCCTGCGCGTGACACCCTCCGACCATCGCGCGCTCGTCGTCGACCTCACGCTCCACCAGCGGAAATGAGCCCGAGCCGGCCCCGGTGAACCGGTCATAATGGGCGCATGTCCCGCGAGTTCCCCATCGGCCTCACCCCTCCCGACTGGCTGGTCCGGAACCTCCAGCCCCAGAACGCTCCCCTGAACGCGCCCGCCATGGTCCGCGCCGCGCTCGCCATGGCCCTGCCGCTGGCCGTGGGACTCGCCGTCGGACAACCGGCGTACGGGGCGCTCGCCTCCATGGGCGCCCTGTCCGGCGTCATCGGCGACACCGCCGACGCCTACCGCATGCGGATCCTCAACATCGCGATCCCTCAGCTCTTCGGCGCCGTCGGCGTCACGCTCGGCGCGCTGGTGTACGGCCGGGGCTGGCTCGCGGTCGCCGTGCTCACCGGCATCGCGCTCGTCTCCGGGATGGTCTCGACGATCGGGGCGGTGGCCTCCGTGTCCGGCCTGCTGCTCCTGCTGAACGCCGTGATCGGCGCGGGACTTCCGCTCCCCGGCCCCTGGTGGCTCGCGCCCGTGCTGATGACCGGCGGCGGCCTGCTCGTCCTGCTGCTCGCCCTGCTCGCCTGGCCGCTGCGCTCCGGGGTGCCCGAACGGGCGGCCGTCGCGGACACGTACCGGACGGTGGCCGCCCAGCTCGCCGCGTCCGGCACGGACCGTACGGAGGAGTACGACGAGGTCCGCCACGCCGTCACCCAGTCCCTGAACCAGTCGTACGACCTCATCCTCGCCCGACGCGCCCGCCACCACGGCCGCAGCCCCGAACTGACCCGCCTGCTGGCCCAGTTGAACGCGATCACCCCGGTGGTCGAGGCGGCCCCCGCGGCCCACCTGGCCGGCAGACCGCTCCCACCGCAGGTCCCGGAGACGGCCCTCCACCTCGCCGACGCCGTGGAGACGGGCTACACAGGCCCGATACGACTCGACCTCCCGTCCCCCGCCACCGAGACCGCGCGGGCCGTCGACCACGCACTGCGGCACGCCGCCGACGTCGTCACCGCGCCCGACGTCGATCCGCGCGGCATCGACGACCGCCTCGGCCGCCCCGCCGCCCTGAGCATCCGCACCGCCCGCGCCGCCCGGAATGTCACGCTCTCCGCCAACTCCTGGCGCTACGGCCTGCGGCTGGCCCTGTGCATCGGCCTCGCCCAGTTCCTGGTCTCGATCCTCCCCGTCCCGCGCTCGTACTGGGTCGCCCTCACCATCACCTTCGTCCTCAAGCCCGACTTCGGCTCGGTGTTCTCCCGGGCGCTGCTGCGGGCGCTGGGCACGGTGGTGGGCCTGGTGCTGGCGGCGGCCGTGCTCGCCGAGGTGCCGCGGGGCTGGTGGGACGTACCGGTGATGCTGGTCCTGGCGCCGCTGATCCCGGCGTTCACGCCGCGCGGCTACGGCTACCAGACGGCGGCCATCACCCCGGTGATCCTGCTGCTCTCGGACATCCTCAACCACCAGGGCACGGCACTCCTGCTGCCGCGCCTGCTGGACTCGCTCCTGGGCTGCGCGATCGCGCTGGTGGCGGGCTATCTCCTGTGGCCGGAGAGCTGGCACACGCGGGTCGGCGACCGCCTGGCGGACGCGGTCGCGGACACGGCGCACTACGTGGAATCGGCGTTCGGAGCCGAAACCGACCCGTCCGCCCGAGCCCGCATGCGCCGCCGCCTCTACCGCGACCTCTCCGTCGTCCGCACGGAGTTCCAGCGCGCCCTGACCGAGCCGCCGCCCACCGGCCGCCGCGCCGCCGCGTGGTGGCCGCTGGTCGTGGCCGTGGAGCGCATCGTCGACGCGACGACGGCGGCCCGGGTCCGCGTACGGCACGGCGCCGCGCCCCCGTCACCGGCCGAGATCACCCAGGTGGCACTGCAACTACGGGAGTTGTCGGACGGCGTCCGGGAGGCGGACACACTGGTCGCGGTACGGACGGACCTCACGGGGCCGGAGGGCAGCGTCCTGGAACCGCTGCGCCAGGAGGTCGCGGCGGCGCGAGCGATCGCCTCACCGCACTGACCCACCGGCAATGACCTCGCCCCTCCCCAAGATCACCACCTGGGGCCGCTAACCTTACGTGTCCGTCCTGGCCAGGGATTAACGGGCATCAACTCACGCGAAGGGTTGCGCACATGGGCATTCTCACTCTCCTGCGGAACGCATTCGGCCGCTCACGCAAGCAGAACACGGCCGAACGGGAGGGTGCGGACCGACTCCCGACCCAGGACCACACCCCCCAACTCCCGGAACCCCGCCAGTCGTCCCCCGACGAACACGAACTGGTGTCAGCGGCCTTCGACAACGTGACGGTGCCGCGACAGGCGGGGGAGCGAACGGAGGCATTGGCGGAGCCGGCGGCCGAGGCTGAACCGGTCACCGAGCCGAAGCCTGTCGCCGAGCTGCAGCCTGTCGCCGAAGCTGAGCCGCTGGCCGAGATGGAGCCGGTGGCCGAGGCCGAGCCGGTGGCCGAGGCCGAGTCGGAGCAGGCGGCGGAGCCTGAGCCGAAGAGCGAGCCGCTGACCAAGGCGACCTCCGAGACAGAGACGATGGCCGAGGCTGAACCGGTCACCGAACTGCAGCCTGTCGCCGAAGCTGAGCCGCTGGCCGAGGCCGAGCCGGTGGTGGAAGAAGAGCCGGAGCAGGCGGCGGAGCCTGAGCCGAAGAGCGAGCCGCTGACCAAGGCGACCTCCGAGACAGAGACGATGGCCGAGGCTGAACCGGTCACCGAGCTGCAGCCTGTCGCCGAGGCCGAGCCGGTGGTGGAAGAAGAGCCGGAGCAGGCGGCGGAGCCTGAGCCGAAGAGCGAGCCGCTGACCGAGGCGGAGCCCGTGACGGTCGCGGAAGAGGAGCCGGCGCCGGTGGCCGAGGCCGAACCGGAGCCGCTGGCGAAGCCCGAGCCGGTGACGGTGACCCCGGTGGAGCCGGAGCCCGAGCCGGTCGCCGAGGTTGAGCCGGTGGCGGAAGCGGAGCCGGTTTCGGAACCCGAGCCGAGCGCGGAGATCACTCCTGACCCCGAGCCGGTCGCGGAGGTGACTCCCGAGCCCGTGGCCGAGCTGGAGCCGACTACCGAAGTCACCCCCGAGCCGGAGCCGGTCGCAGCCGAAGCCACCGCGCCGCAGGCAGAAGAGGCGGAGGAGGCGTCCGACCAGGCTGCCGCCGAACCGGAGACTGCCGCCGAAGCGGACACGGAAGTCGACCCGGAAGCCGCCGACGGCGAGGCCGCCCCACAGGGGCCACCCGCACTCGACGACGAAAGCAGCACGGGTGGTGCGGGTGGGAACACTCCCGCCGAAGGCGGAGCCGAGGCGACGGACACCCCCACCGAGCCGGCAGCCGCCACCCGCGGAGCCGAGGCGCTTGACACGGCCAACCTCCCGCAAGGCCTCGTCACCGCCTACAACGCCGCCACCACCACCCTCACCGAAACCAACCTCACCGGCACCC
This sequence comes from Streptomyces sp. NPDC002619, assembly GCF_042889305.1. NCBI lineage: Bacteria > Bacillati > Actinomycetota > Actinomycetes > Kitasatosporales > Streptomycetaceae > Streptomyces > Streptomyces sp. NPDC002619. The sequence continues at coordinate 354,810 of NZ_JBIAQV010000002.1, forward strand.
GAGCAAAGCTCTACCTCGTGCTCGACCGCTCCGCGAGCATGCGCCCGTACTACAAGGACGGCTCGACCCAGGCCCTCGCCGAGCAGACCCTCGCCCTGGCCGCCCACCTGGACCCCGAGGCCACGGTCCACGTCGTCTTCTTCTCCACAGAGGTGGACGGCACCACCGACCTCACCCTCACCGACCACGAGAACAAGATCGACGAGGTCCACGCCTCCCTGGGCCGCATGGGCCGTACCAGCTACCACGCCGCCGTGGAAGCCGTACTGACCCACCACCAGAAGGAACACGACCCCGCGACCCCCGCCCTGGTGATCTTCCAGACGGACGGCGCCCCCGACGCCAAGACCCCCGCGACCCAGTCCCTCACGGACGCCGCGAAGACGAACCCCTCGGTCTTCTTCTCCTTCGTCGCCTTCGGCGAGCACGACAACAAGGCCTTCGACTACCTGCGCAAGCTGAAGACCCCGAACACGTCGTTCTTCCACGCGGGCCCGACCCCCCGAGAGCTCACGGACACGGAGCTCTACGAGGGCGTACTGGCGAACTGGCGGCCGTAACCGCGAGCGAACCCGCAGTAAACCCACACCTGGCCATGCCGCCCGCCTCTCACCCCAGGAAAACGAGAGGCGGGCGGCATACACACGTCGGCTACGATTTCAAGGTTCGTACACACAGCGACCTGGGAGCAGCCCCCGATGGCTCGACACCTCATCACCAGCGCCCTTCCGTACATCAACGGGATCAAGCACCTGGGCAACATGGTGGGGTCCATGCTCCCGGCCGACGTGTACTCCCGTTACCTGCGCCAGCGCGGCCACGACGTCCTGTACATCTGCGCGACGGACGAGCACGGCACCCCCGCCGAGCTGGCCGCGAAGGAGGCGGGCCTCTCGGTCGCCGAATTCTGCGCCCAGGCCCACGACGCGCAGAAGGCGGTCTACGACGGATTCGCACTCGCGTTCGACTACTTCGGCCGCAGCTCCTCCGCCGAGAACGTCGAGATCACCCAGCACTTCGCCCGCCGCCTCAACGAGAACGGCTTCATCGAGGAGCGGGCGATCCGCCAGGTGTACTCCCCGGCCGACGGCCGCTTCCTCCCGGACCGCTACGTCGAGGGCACGTGCCCGTACTGCGGCTACGACAAGGCCCGCGGTGACCAGTGCGAGAACTGCACCCGCGTCCTCGACCCCACGGACCTGATCAACCCCCGGTCCGCGATCTCGGGCTCCACGGACCTGGAAGTGAGGGAGACCAGGCACCTCTTCCTCCTCCAGTCCAAACTCCAGCACGAGGTCGAGGCGTGGGTCTCCCGGCACGAGGCGGACTGGCCGCAGCTCGCCTCCTCCATCGCCCGCAAGTGGCTGACCGAGGGCCTGCACGACCGTGCCATCACCCGTGACCTGGACTGGGGCGTCCCGGTCCCCGCGGACACCTGGCCCGAGCTGGCGGCCGAGGGCAAGGTCTTCTACGTCTGGTTCGACGCCCCGATCGAGTACATCGGCGCGACGAAGGAGTGGGCAGACGCCACGGGCGGCGACTGGAAGTCGTGGTGGTACGACGTCGACACGGACGTCCGCTACACGGAGTTCATGGCCAAGGACAACGTCCCCTTCCACACCGTGATGTTCCCGGCCACCGAACTGGGCGTGCGCGAGCCGTGGAAGAAGGTCGACTACGTCAAGGCCTTCAACTGGCTGACGTACTACGGCGGAAAGTTCTCCACCTCCCAGAAGCGCGGTGTCTTCACCGACCAGGCCCTGGAGATCCTCCCCGCCGACTACTGGCGCTACTTCCTGATCGCCAACGCCCCCGAGTCGGACGACTCGTCCTTCACCTGGGAGCACTTCACGGCGACGGTCAACAAGGACCTGGCCGACACCCTCGGCAACTTCGTCAACCGCGTCCTGTCCTTCTCGAAGAAGCGCTTCGGCGAGGAGGTACCGGCCGGCGGCGAGCCCGGTGAGGCGGAGGCGAGGCTCGGCGAGGAGATCGCGCGTCTGCTCGCCGAGTACGAGGGGCAGATGGAGGCCCTCCAGTTCCGCAAGGCGGCCGCCGCGCTGCGCGCGCTGTGGTCGGCGGGCAACTCCTACCTCGAGGAGAAGGCCCCTTGGCTGGAGATCAAGACCGACAAGGACGGCGCGGCGCTCACCCTGCGCACGGCGATGAACCTGATCCACCTCTACGCGGTGGTCTCCGAGCCTCTCATCCCGTCGACGTCGGCGGCCATGCGCGAGGCCTTCGCCCTGCCCGACGACACGGCGGTCTGGGTCACGGAGCAGGAGGCCCGGTCCCTGACCACGGTCCCGGTCGGCACCCCCTTCACGGTCCCGCCGGTGCTGTTCGCGAAGCTGACGGACGACGACCTGGCGGCGTACAAGGAGCAGTTCGGCGGCGAGGAGGGCTGAGCGTGTGACGTCGTATTACGTCACCACCCCCATCTACTACGTCAACGACGCACCACACCTCGGCCACGCCTACACCACGGTCGCCGCGGACGTACTCGCCCGCTGGCACCGCCTGCGCGGCGAGCACGTCTGGTTCCTCACCGGCACCGACGAACACGGCCAGAAGATCCTGCGTACGGCCGAGGCGAACAGGGTCGGCCCACAGCAGTGGGCCGACCGGCTGGTCACGGAGTCCTGGCAGCCGCTGTGGGATCACCTGCACATCACGAACGACGACTTCATCCGCACCACACAGCGGCGGCACACGGACCGCGTCCAGGAGTTCGTGCAGGACCTGTACGACAAGGGCGACATCTACAAGGGCGGTTACGAGGGCCCGTACTGCGTGGGCTGCGAGGAGTTCAAGCTCCCTGGTGAACTCATCGACGGGGAGGGCAAGTTCGCGGGGCAGAAGCTGTGCCCGATCCACCGCACGCCGGTGGAGATCCTCAGCGAGGAGAACTACTTCTTCAAGCTGAGCGAGTACGGCGACCGTCTCCTCGCCCACTACGAGGCCCACCCCGACTTCATCCAGCCCGAGTCGGCGCGCAACGAGGTCGTGAAATTCGTCCGCGCCGGCCTGCAGGACCTCTCCATCTCCCGCTCGACGTTCGACTGGGGCGTCCCGGTCCCGTGGGACGCCGCGCACGTGATCTACGTCTGGGTCGACGCGCTGCTCAACTACGCGACGGCGGTGGGCTACAACGAGAACCCGGAGAAGTTCGAGGACACCTTCCCGGCCGACGTCCACATCATCGGCAGGGACATCCTCCGCTTCCACGCGGTGATCTGGCCCGCGATGCTGATGGCGCAGGGCCTGCCGCTGCCCGGCCGGATCGCCGCCAACGGCTGGCTGCTGGTGGGCGGCGAGAAGATGTCGAAGTCCAACCTGACCGGCATCCGACCCCGGGACCTCACGTCCCACTTCGGCGTGGACGCGTACCGCTGGTACTTCCTGCGCGCGATCGCCTTCGGCCAGGACGGCTCCTTCTCCTGGGAGGACTTCACGGCCCGCTACACGAGCGAGCTGGCGAACGACTACGGCAACCTGGCCTCCCGGGTGACGGCGATGGTCGCCCGCTACTTCGACGGCGTCCTCCCCGCCCCCACCACGCCCGGCCCGGCGGAGGAGACGCTCCACGCGACCCTGGCCACGACGGTGACGGAGGCGGACCGCCGCATCGGCGACGAACTGGACTTCCAGGGCGGCATCCTGGCGATCTTCGACTTCATCCGCCAGGTCAACGGCTACCTGACGGAACAGGAACCGTGGAAGGTGGCGAAGGACGACTCGCCGGAGGGAAAGGCCCGCCTGTCGACGATCCTCTACACGGCGGCGGAATCGCTACTGGCAGTGGCCGTACTCTTGAACCCGATCATGCCGGACACCTCCCAGAAGCTCTGGACCTCCCTCGGCGCGGAGACCTCCATCGGCCCCCTCTCCGACCAGCGGATCGGCGAGGCCGGCGAGTGGGGAAGGCTGCCCGCAGGCTCCAGTGTCACGAAGGGCCCGGCGCTCTTCCCGCGTCTGGAGGAGCCGGGCCCGTAGGACAGACCCTCTCGACCGCAGCAGGCCGGGCACATCAGGCGGACGCGGGTGTCGCCGCTCATTTCGCACCTAGCCTTTTACGACCGCCGGGGAAGGGGATGTCGTGGAAGCTGGGGGGACGAGCACGATGGTGACGCAGTCGACGGATCCGGACACGTCGGGGGCGCCGGCACCCGGCCAGCGTGTGACCGTACGCAACCGCCCCTGGGTCGTCACCGACGTTCTCCGCTCGACCGCCGCCAGCGACGACCCGGCTCGCGCCGCGGAAGGCCGCCGCCAGTCACCTGGTCACGTCCCGCATCCCGCGCCCCTTCGTCGTACGTCCGCACCGCAACGCCCGTACCCGGATGGCCCGTACCGGCCACCCCGGCGGCGTCGTCCACGACAACGCCCGCCACACCACCCGCTTCACGGTGATCGGCAACCACCTCACCCAGCACCCGGACCTGTCGCTGCTCGCGATCGGCCTGGCCTGCCACATCCAGTCCGTCCCCACCGGCACCCCCGTCGACATCAAGTCCCTCGCCGACCGTTTCCCCGAGGGCCCAGCCCGGATCGCCGCCGCCTTGCGCGAACTCGAAGCCCACGGCTACCTCCGCCGCAAACGCGAACGCACCCCCGACGGCCGGATCGTCACCCGCACGACCTCCTGCAACCAGCCCGGACACGAGCGCACGGCGGCCAACGCGCCCGCATGGTCACTCGGGTGTATTGCATACAGTATGCAAGTTCGCTAGCGTCTCCTCATTCTGCTGACGACCCTCACGGAGGTGCCGGGCATGACGATCTACAGCGATGACACGACAATGAGGCAGATTCTCACCGCTGTCGGAGACACCTGGGCCGTGGTGGGCCTGTCCGACAACCCCGAACGGGCCGCCTACCGCGTGGCCGAGAAGTTGCGGCGCCTCGGCAAAAGGGTGGTGCCCGTGCATCCGAAGGCCGAGACGGTGCACGGTGAGCAGGGCTACGCCGCTCTCTCGGAGATCCCCTTCCCGGTGGACGTGGTCGATGTGTTCGTCAACTCCACCCTGGCCGGAGGCATTGCCGACCAGGCTGTGGCAATCGGCGCCAAGGCGGTCTGGTTCCAGTTGGACGTCATAGACGAGGCCGCCTACGACAGGACTCGCGAGGCCGGCCTGTTGATGGTGATGGACCGCTCCCCGGGACGGGAGATACCGCGACTGGGGCTGGCCTGACACTCTCCGCCCACACTTCCGCGTGAACCCCGGCTGCACACATGCGAAAGCGGCCCGGAACCTCCGAGGTTCCGGGCCGCTTCGCGCGAACGCCTACTTCGGCTGCGGCTTCCGTACCGAAAGGTGCAGTTCCTTCAGCCGGGCCTCCTCCAGCTCCGTAGGCGCGCCCATCATCAGGTCCTGGGCGTTGCCGTTGAGCGGGAAGGAGATCGTCTCGCGGATGTTGGGCTCGTCGGCGAGGAGCATGACGATGCGGTCCACGCCCGGGGCGATGCCGCCGTGCGGCGGGGCGCCGAAGCGGAAGGCGCGGAGCATGCCCGCAAACTTGTCCTCGACCGTCTCGCGGTCGTAGCCCGCGATCTCGAAGGCCTTGAGCATGATGTCCGGCTCGTGGTTCCGGATCGCGCCGGACGACAGCTCGACGCCGTTGCAGACGATGTCGTACTGCCAGCCCAGGATGTCCAGCGGGTCCTGGGTCTCCAGGGCCTCGAGGCCGCCCTGCGGCATGGAGAAGGGGTTGTGCGAGAAGTCGATCGCGCCGGTCTCCTCGTCCTTCTCGTACATCGGGAAGTCGACGATCCAGCAGAACCGGAAGACGTTCTCCTCGAAGTGGCCGGCCCGGCGCGCGGCTTCGACGCGGACCGCGCCCATGATCTTCGAGACCTCGTCGAACTCGCCCGCGCCGAAGAACACCGCATGGCCGGGGGCCAGGGACAGACGCTTCGTCAGTTCGGCGACGTTGGCCTCCGTCAGGAACTTGGCGATCGGGCCGGACAGCGAACCGTCCTCGGCGACACGGACCCACGCCAGGCCCTTCGCGCCCAGCGTCACCGCGAAGTCGCCGAGCTGGTCGAAGAACTTGCGCGGCTGGGACGAGACGTCCGGCACGGGCAGCGCGCGCACGTGCTTGCCGGCGAACGCCTTGAACTCCGAGCCCTCGAACACGTCGGTGATGTCGACGAGTTCGAGCTTGGCGCGCAGGTCCGGCTTGTCGGAGCCGTACTTCAGCATCGCCTCGCGGAACGGGATCCGCGGGAAGGGGGAGGTGACGTGGCGGCCGTCGCCGAACTCCTCGAACAGCTCCGTCATCAGCTGCTCGATCGGCCGGAAGACGTCCTCCTGCTCGACGAAGCTCATCTCGACGTCGAGCTGGTAGAACTCGCCCGGCGAGCGGTCCGCGCGGGCGTCCTCATCACGGAAGCAGGGCGCGATCTGGAAGTAGCGGTCGAAGCCGGAGATCATCAGCAGCTGCTTGAACTGCTGCGGCGCCTGCGGCAGCGCGTAGAACTTGCCCGGGTTCAGGCGCGAGGGGACGACGAAGTCGCGCGCGCCCTCGGGGGAGGTGGCCGACAGGATCGGCGTCGCCATCTCGTTGAAGCCCAGCGCCGTCATCTTGTGACGGATCGCGGAGATCACGGCCGTACGCAGCATGATGTTGCGGTGCATACGCTCGCGGCGCAGGTCCAGGAAGCGGTACTCCAGGCGCCGCTCCTCGTTGACCCCGTCCTCGGCGTTGATCGTGAAGGGGAGGGAGGCCGCGGTGCCCAGCACCTCGACCTGGGAGACCTCGATCTCCACCTCGCCGGTGGGGAGGTCCGGGTTCACGTTCTCCGTGCCCCGGGAGACCACCCGTCCGTCGATACGGACGACCGTCTCCTTGGACAGCTTGTCGAGGGCGTCGTACGCCTCCGTGCCCGGACGGGCGACGAGCTGCGTGATGCCGTAGTGATCGCGCAGATCGATGAAGAGGATGCCGCCCAGGTCGCGCCGATTGTGCAGCCAGCCACTCAGCCGGACGTCGGTGTCGACGTCAGAGGCGCGGAGCTCGCCGCAGGTGTGGGACCTGTACCGATGCATCGTCGTTCATCCAGTCTTTGCGGATCGGGGGGCGTGTTTCACATGAAACTGCCCCCCAGCCTACCGGGCACCCCAAGATCGGCTCCCCACCATTACCGAGTCGGCGACCGGCGGCATTCCTGGATCATCTCTCCATAAAGTGGGGCAATGCGCACTGGTGAGCCCCCACCCGCCGTCGGGGACGTACTCGCCGCCCTCGCGACCGGGATGTGGCACTGGGACACCGCCACCGGGCTGGTCGCCGCGGATGCGGAGGCGGCACGGCTGCGGGTGGAGGTCACCGAAGCCGGCGACGACCTCCCGCACAAGCGCCGGCCCGGGGAACTGGCCTCCTCCGGGCGCGGCCTGGTGCTGATCGAGCTGCTCGCGGACGAGTGGGGGGTCAATCCGCGGGGCGAGGGGAAGACGATCTGGTTCGACGTGTACGAGCGGCGGTGACTAAGGCCCTGCCTCTTGTTCAAGGGCGTACCGGCTCCTGAGCTCCTGTACGACCCCGAACGCGGCGGCGGTCAGCGGTACGGCGAGCAGCATCCCCACGATCCCGGCGACGGACGCGCCCGCCGTGATCGCCAGTATCACCACCGCCGGATGCATCTGCACGGTGCGGCTCTGGATCATCGGCTGGAGCACGTGCCCCTCCAGCAGCTGGACGGCGAGTACGACGCCGAGCGCCCACAGCGCGATCACGAAGCCCCGGTCGGCGAGCGCGACGAGCACGGCCACCGCGCCGGAGAGGAAGGCGCCGAGGTAGGGGATGTAGGCGGCGACGAAGACCAGCGCGCCCAGGCCCGGCGCGCCCGGCACCTGGAGGATGAGCAGTCCGACGGTGATGCAGGTGGCGTCGATGAGCGCGATGACGGTCGTGCCGCGCATGAAGCCCTCGATCGCACCGAAGGCGCGCCGGGCCATGGCCTCCAGGAGGTCGGCGGTGCCGCGCGGGGCGACGGATCTGAGGGTCTCGGCGGCCCGGTCGGAGTCGCGCAGGAAGAAGAAGACGAGCAGCAGCGCCAGTACGGCCATGGCGATGGCCTCGCCCACGACGCTGACCCCGCTGATCACATTGGCGGCTGCCGTTCCGCCGAACTTGGTGAGCAGTTCCTTGGAGTTGGCGGCGAGGTCGTCGAGCGAGGTCCCGGCCGCCCCGAAGTGCTGGGCGAGGGACTTCCCGGCCTCCCGCAGCGAGGCGATGATCTCGTCCCCGGTGTCGATCAGCACGGCGACCACGATGTACACGGCGCCCCCGACCACGGCGACGACCGCGACACAGGTGAGCCCGGCGGCCAGGGACCGCTGCACCCCGGCCCGCACGAGCCGCCGGTACAGCGGGCCGAGCAGCGCGGTGCCCAGCAGCGCGAGCAGCACGGGCGTCACGGCCGTACGGAACTCCACGCACAGCCGGATCCCGATGTACGCGACGCCGGACGCGAGCAGGATCACCACGCACCAGGCCGCGAGACGACGGATCGGTTCGGGGAGCAGCTGCACCCACCCAGCGGATCACGCACAGCCCACCGTGTCCTGCGCGAACGGTCCGTGCGGGTGACGGACCGTCAGCGACGGTGGCCGGCTCGCCGTACGCCGACGAGCCGTGGCCTCGTGGGCGCACGGCTTGTCGGGGTGTGGTGCGGGGTCAGGCCTGGGGGCCGGACTCCGTCATGCCGTGGACCGCCGGGATGGTGCCGAGGCGGCCCTTCTGGAAGTCCTCGAAGGCCTGCTGGAGCTCTTCGCGGGTGTTCATGACGAAGGGGCCGTAGTGGGCCATGGGCTCACGGATGGGCTGTCCGCCGAGGAGGACGACCTCCAGGTCCGGCGTGTGGGAGTCCTGCTTCTCGTCCGCGCGGACAGTCAGCGAGGAGCCGTTGCCGAAGACGGCGGTCTGGCCCAGCTTGATCGGACGGTGGTCGGCGCCGACCGTGCCGCTGCCCGCCAGCACGTACGCGAGCGCGTTGAAGTCCTCGCGCCAGGGCAGCGTGATCTCGGCACCCGGCGCCAGCGTCGCGTGGATCATGCTGATCGGCGTGTGCGTGATGCCCGGACCCGCGTGCCCGTCCAGCTCACCGGCGATGACCCGCAGGAGCGCGCCGCCGTCGGGGGAGGTGAGCAGCTGGACGTTGCCCGCGCGGATGTCCTGGTAGCGCGGCGCCATCATCTTGTCCTTGGCCGGCAGGTTCACCCACAGCTGCAGACCGTGGAAGAGGCCGCCGGACACGACGAGGGACTCCGGCGGCGCCTCGATGTGCAGGAGGCCCGCGCCCGCCGTCATCCACTGGGTGTCGCCGTTGGTGATGGTGCCGCCACCGCCGTTCGAGTCCTGGTGGTCGAAGATGCCGTCGATGATGTAGGTGACGGTCTCGAAGCCGCGGTGCGGGTGCCAGGGGGTGCCCTTGGGCTCACCCGGCGCGTACTCCACTTCGCCCATCTGGTCCATCATGATGAACGGGTCGAGATGGCGGTAGTTGATCCCGGCGAACGCCCGGCGCACCGGGAAGCCCTCACCCTCGTACCCGCTCGGTGCGGTCGAGACGGCGAGCACGGGACGTGCCACTGCGTCGGCCAGCGCGGCCACGCGCGGCAGGGTCAACGGGTTCTCCACGGTCACTGCAGGCATGTCGGTACCTCCTTGTGGACCTACTTTAGTTGAACGCTGAACTTTCTGCCACCCCCAACAGAGAAAGCCCGGAGGGCATTCCCTCCGGGCTCACACAAGAGCGGGGTGACGGTCGCGGCTCAGCCGCACACACGACTCAGCCGTACATGCGCCGCATCGCGAACTCGACCATCTGCTCCACGGCCTTCGCGTCGAAGACCATGCGGTGCTCGCCCTCCATGTCGAGGACGAAGCCGTAGCCGGTCGGCAGGAGGTCGATCACCTCGGCGCCGGTGATCACGAAGTACTTCGACTCCTTGCCCGCGTACCGGCGCAGCTCCTTCAGCGAGGTGAACATCGGGATCACCGGCTGCTGGGTGTTGTGCAGGGCGAGGAAGCCGGGGTTGTCACCGCGCGGGCAGTACACCTTCGAGGTCGCGAAGACCTGCTGGAAGTCCTCGGGGGTGAGCTGGCCGGTCGTGAAGGCCCGCACCGCGTCCGCGAGCGACGGCGGCGACGGCTCGGGGTACAGCGGCGGCTGCTGCTGGCCATAGCCGCCGACACCGCCCGCCGGCTGCTGCGGCGAGGCGTACTGCTGCTGAGCAGCACCATCGTTCATGGGCTGGCCGTATCCGTACATAGGCGCAAGCGTACTGAGTCACAGATGACCGGTTCGGGCTTGCTTCTTATTACCGACGGGTAGCATCATCGTAGCTACTAATTGGTACGTGAACCAGATGCGAGGAGTCAGTGCCTCGCCGAGTCCGATACGGAGCCGTCACATGGGGCACTACAAGCCGAATCTCCGCGACATCGAGTTCAACCTTTTCGAAGTCCTCGGCCGCGACAAGCTGTACGGCACCGGCCCCTTCGCCGAGATGGACACCGACACCGCGAAGAGCGTCCTCGAGGAGCTGACCCGGCTCGCCGAGAACGAGCTGGCCGAGTCCTTCGCCGACGCCGACCGCAACCCCCCGGTCTTCGACCCCGAGACGAACACCGCGCCCGTCCCGGCGTCCTTCAAGAAGAGCTACAAGGCCTTCATGGACTCCGAGTACTGGCGTCTGGGCCTGCCCGAGGAGATCGGCGGCACGACGGCTCCCCCGTCCCTGATCTGGTCGTACGCGGAGCTGATCCTCGGCTCGAACCCGGCGATCTGGATGTACTCCTCCGGCCCGGCGTTCGCCCGCATCCTCTTCGAGGAGGGCACCGAGTGGCAGAAGAAGGTCGCCGAGATCGCCGTGGAGAAGACCTGGGGGTCGACCATGGTGCTCACCGAGCCCGACGCCGGTTCGGATGTGGGCGCCGGCCGCACCAAGGCGATCCAGCAGGAGGACGGCTCCTGGCACATCGAGGGCGTGAAGCGCTTCATCACCTCCGGTGAGCACGACATGGAGGAGAACATCCTTCACTACGTGCTCGCGCGGCCGGAGGGCGCCGGTCCCGGCACCAAGGGGCTGTCCCTCTTCCTCGTGCCCAAGTACCTCTTCGACTTCGAGACCGGCGAGCTGGGCGAGCGCAACGGCGCCTACGCCACGAACGTCGAGCACAAGATGGGCCTCAAGGCCTCCAACACCTGCGAGATGACCTTCGGCGACCGCCACCCCGCCAAGGGCTGGCTGATCGGCGACAAGCACGACGGCATCCGCCAGATGTTCCGCATCATCGAGTTCGCCCGCATGATGGTCGGCACGAAGGCGATCTCCACCCTGTCGACCGGCTACCTCAACGCGCTGGAGTACGCCAAAGAGCGCGTCCAGGGTCCCGACCTGGCCAACTTCATGGACAAGGCCGCGCCCAAGGTCACCATCACCCACCACCCCGACGTGCGCCGCTCGCTGATCACGCAGAAGGCGTACGCGGAGGGGATGCGCGCCCTCGTCCTCTACACCGCCTCCGTCCAGGACGCCATCGCGGTCAAGGAGGCGAACGGCGAGGACGCGTCGACCGAGCACGCGCTCAACGACCTGCTCCTGCCGATCGTCAAGGGCTACGGCTCCGAGAAGGGCTACGAGCAGCTCGCCCAGTCGCTGCAGACCTTCGGCGGCTCCGGCTTCCTGCAGGAGTACCCGATCGAGCAGTACATCCGCGACGCCAAGATCGACACCCTGTACGAGGGCACGACGGCGATCCAGGGTCAGGACTTCTTCTTTCGGAAGATCGTCCGCAACCAGGGTGCCGCGCTGAACTCCCTCGCCGAGGACATCAAGAAGTTCCTGGCGCTCGGCACCGGCGGCGAGGAGCTGGCGGGCGCCCGCGAGCACCTGGCCAAGGCCGCCGTCGAGCTGGAGGCGATCGTCGGCCTGATGCTGACCGACCTTGCCGCCACCGAGCAGGACGTCAAGAACATCTACAAGGTGGGCCTGAACACCACCCGCCTGCTGCTCACCTCCGGTGACGTGATCGTCGGCTATCTGCTCCTCAAGGGTGCCGCGGTCGCCGCCGAGAAGCTTCAGTCGGCGTCCGCCAAGGCTGTGTCCTCCAAGGATGTGGCCTTCTACACCGGCAAGATCGCCGCGGCGAAGTTCTTCGCGGCCAACGTCCTGCCCGGCGTCACCCTGGCCCGCAAGGTCTCGGAGAACGTCGACCTGGACCTGATGGAGCTGGACGAGGCCGCGTTCTAGTCACCGGCCGCACGCTCCGATCACATACGTGGGTCTGCTCCCGTGAGAGGGAGGAGGCCCACGTACGTCGTTAAACTAAAACCCCATGAGCGCATCAACCCGCTTCGACCGGGGCCACACCGACGACCTGATGTCCTTCCTCGCGGCGAGCCCGTCGCCGTACCACGCCGTGGCGAACGCCGCCGAGCGGCTGGAGAAGGCCGGTTTCCGCCAGGTCGCCGAGACGGATGCCTGGGACGCGACGAGCGGCGGCAAGTACGTGCTGCGCGGCGGGGCGATCGTGGCCTGGCACGTCCCCGAGGGCGCCGGAGCGCACACGCCGTTCCGGATCGTCGGCGCCCACACCGACTCGCCCAATCTGCGGGTCAAGCCACTGCCGGACACCGGGGCGCACGGCTGGCGCCAGGTCGCCGTGGAGATCTACGGCGGCCCCCTGCTCAACTCCTGGCTGGACCGGGACCTGGGCCTGTCCGGCCGGCTGACCCTGCGGGACGGTTCGAGCCGTCTGGTGAACATCGACAGGCCCCTCCTGAGGGTGCCCCAGCTGGCCATCCACCTCGACCGGAACGTGACCGCCGAGGGTCTCAAGCTCGACAAGCAGCGGCACATGCAGCCCATCTGGGGCCTCGGCGACGACGTGCGCGACGGTGATCTGATCGCCTTCCTGGAAGAGGAGTCCGGGCTGCCGGCCGGTGACGTGTCCGGCTGGGACCTGATGACGCACTCCGTCGAGGCACCGGCCTACCTCGGCCGCGAACGTGAGCTGGTCGCCGGGCCACGCATGGACAACCTGCTGTCGGTCCACGCGGCCACGGCGGCACTGGCCGCGGTCGCCACCTCCGACGCGGACCTGCCGTACATCCCGGTCCTGGCCGCCTTCGACCACGAGGAGAACGGCTCGCAGTCCGACACGGGTGCGGACGGGCCGCTCCTCGGCGGGGTGCTGGAGCGCTCGGTGTTCGCACGCGGCGGCTCGTACGAGGACCGGGCGCGCGCCTTCGCCGGCACGATCTGCCTGTCCTCCGACACGGGTCACGCGGTGCACCCCAACTACGCGGAGCGCCACGACCCGACGCACCACCCGCGCGTCGACGGCGGCCCGATCCTCAAGGTCAACGTCAACAACCGCTACGCCACGGACGGTTCGGGCCGCGCGGTCTTCGCCACCGCCTGCGAGAAGGCCGGGATCCCCTTCCAGTCCTTCGTCTCCAACAACTCGATGCCCTGCGGCACCACGATCGGCCCGATCACGGCGGCACGGCACGGCATCAAGACGGTCGACATCGGCGTCGCGATCCTCTCGATGCACAGCACCCGCGAACTGTGCGGCGCAAACGACCCCCACATGCTGGCCAACGCGCTGGTGGCGTTCCTGGAGGGGTAACCGGTCATCCGGCACCCAACCCGTACCGGCACGCCCACGCGTATGCCGGCGCCAACGGCTTCGTGGGCAAGGTGAAGGACAGCTTCGACGGCCGGACCAGCTGCCGGCGGTTCGACGACGCCGACGGCGACCGGGGGCTGAGGTTACGGCACCCGGGTGTCGTCGTCCCTCCCCGCGAGGACCAGGGGGAGCCGGGTCGTGCCGCCCTCCGCGACCCGGACCGGGACGCACCAGTCCTGCTGATGCACATGGCACGCGGGGTATTCGTTGTCCGGGTCGTCGTCGCAGGACGCCGCCATCGCCGAGACGTGCAGCACGCCCTCCCTGACAGCCGGGTTCAACTCCAGCTCACGGGACAGGTCCGGGTCCGCGCCCGCACCCGCGAGCAGCAGCCCGGGCGGGGTGGAGGAGACGAGCAGGCGCGTCGAGGGGCCGTACCGCGTGTCGAGCTTCTGGCCGGCCGGAGCCTGGAAGACCACGTCCAACCGGAGCCTTCCGGGCGCGACTTCGGTGGCAGCGCGCTGCGTACGGTGGGACACGGCGGCCACCCGCACCGCCTCCTCGGGCAGTCTCAGCCGGGTCAGCCGGTGCCGGGCCGACTCGACGACCACGATGTCGTCGCCGGCCAGCACGGCGTCGCTCGGCTCGCGCAAGTCCGTGGCCAAGGTGGTGACTTCGCCGGTCGCGGGGTCGTAACGCCGTAGCGCGTGGTTGTACGTGTCGGCCACCGCCACCGAGCCGTCGGGCAGCGCGGTCACACCCAACGGATGCTGGAACAGGGCCTGTTCGGCGGCGCCGTCCCGGTGGCCGAAGTCGAACAGACCGGTGCCCACGGCGGTGTGCACGGCGCCGTCGAGGTCCACCCAGCGCAGCGCCGACGTCTCGGAGTCGGCGAGCCAGAGCCGGTCGGCGGTGGCCGCGAGCCCGGACGGCTGCGCGAACCACGCCTCGTCACCGGGCCCGTCCACCAGCCCCTCGTTGGTCGTACCGGCCGCGACCCCGACGGTCCCCTCGGCCGGGTCGTACGCCCACAGCTGATGCACCCCCGCCATGGCGATCCACACCTTGCCGCCGAACAGGGCCACGTCCCAGGGCGAGGAGAGGTCGACCTCACGAGCCGGACCAGCGGTGGCTGACCCCTGCCACCACTGCTTCCCCGTGCCGGCGAGGGTGCTCACCTCACCGGTGACCAGGTCCACCCGCCGCAGGGCGTGGTTGACGGTGTCAGCGACGACCACGGACGACTCGTCGAGAAGCGCGAGCCCCTGCGGCTCACTGAAGGAAGCCGCGTCCGCCGCACCGTCCACGAAGGCGCGCACCCCGGACCCGATCCGCCGCACCACGCTCTCACCGTCCTCGGCCAGCTCCACCAGCTGATGCCGGGTGGTGTCGCTGACCAGGAAGTTCCCGCCGGGCAGCAGCAGCGCCTTACCGGGGAAGCGCAGCACGGTCGGCTCGGGCTCCGGCGCCACGTACGGCCCGTCGCCCCGGCGCAGCGTGCCCTTGGCGGCGTGCTCGGCCTCCAGCTCCTCGACGAGCCGCTCGATGGCGTGCGCATGCCCCTCACCGGCGTGCTGCGCGACGACGTAACCCTCGGGATCGATGACGACGAGCGTCGGCCAGGCCCGCACGGCGTACTGCTTCCAGGTGGCCAGCTCGGGGTCGTCGAGCACGGGATGCTCCACCCCGTACCGCTCGACGGCGTCGACCACGGCTCCGTGCTCGGCCTCGTGCACGAACTTCGGCGAGTGCACCCCGACGATCACGACGGTGTCCCGGTGCTTCTCCTCCAGCTCCCGCAGTTCGTCGAGGACGTGCAGACAGTTGATGCAGCAGAAGGTCCAAAAATCAACAACAACGATGCGTCCCCGCAGGTCGGCAAGGGTGTACTGCTTCCCACCCGTGTTCAGCCAGCCGCCCTTGCCGGTCAGCTCGGGAGCGCGCACTCGGGCGCGGCGGCGGGTCGGGGCCGGGAACGTGTCGCTCATGGATCAAGCGTGCCACTCGCCACCGACAGTCACCCCAGCGCGTGTCCCGTCGTCGCGTCCACGTGGGACGGGATCTCGTCGTGGCGGTCGCCGACCGTGACCGTGCCCGTGGGTTCGAAGAGGAGGATGGCCGTGGGGACCGGGGCGTACGGCTTGTGTTCCGTGCCGCTCGGGACCGTGAAGACCGAGCCCTTGGGGAGGACCACGGTGCGTTCGCCGGCCGGCTCGCGCAGGGCGATGTGGAGTTCGCCGTCCAGGACCAGGAAGAACTCGTCGGTGTGGTCGTGGACGTGCCAGAGGTGGTCGCCCTCGACCTTCGCGACGCGGACGTCGTAGTCGTTGACGGCCGTCACGATGCGGGGGCTCCACTGCTCGGTGAAGGAGGCCAGGGCGGAGGTCAGGGAGATCGGGTCGTTGCTCATGCCGACAACCTTCGCGGTGGCGGGACCGCCGCGCGAGTGCTAGGAATCGCATATGGCGCAAGGATCCTCTCAGGGCGAAGCAGCCCATCGGGTCGTGCTCGTCGTCGACGAGAACTCCAACCCGTTCGAGATGAGCTGCGCCATCGAGGTCTTCGGGCTGCGCAGACCCGAGCTGGGGCGGGAGCTGTACGACTTCCGGCTGTGCGCCGCCGAGCCGGACACCCGGATGCGGGACGGCTTCTTCACGCTCTCCGGGGTCGCCGGTCTGGAGGCGGCCGAGGAGGCGGACACGCTGATCGTGCCGAACCGGCCGGACACCGCCGTCCCGCGTTCGCCCCGCGTCCTGGACGCCGTACGGCGGGCACACGCGCGTGGCGCCCGGCTCGTCGGTTTCTGTTCGGGCGCGTTCACGATCGCCGAGGCCGGACTGCTCGACGGGCGGCGTGCGGCCTGTCACTGGATGTGGGCGGAGTCCTTCCGGGCGCGCTTCCCGCAGGTGCGGCTGGAGCCGGACGTGCTGTTCGTGGACGACGGCGACATCCTCACCGCGTCGGGCAGCGCCTCCGCTCTCGACCTCGGGCTGCACGTCGTACGGCGTGATCACGGCGCCGAGATCGCCAACGCCGTCTCCCGGCGGCTGGTGTTCGCCGCGCACCGGGACGGCGGGCAGCGGCAGTTCGTGGAGCGGCCGGTGCCCGACGTGCCGGACGAGTCGCTCGGGCCGCTGCTGGCCTGGGCCCAGGAGCGGCTGGGCGAGCCGCTGACGGTGGGCGATCTGGCCGCGCGGGCAGCCGTCTCCCCCGCGACGCTGCACCGCCGCTTCCGTACGCAGCTGGGCACCACGCCGCTGGCCTGGCTCACCGGGGAGCGGGTCGCGCTCGCCTGCCGGCTGATCGAGCGGGGCGAGGAGCGGCTGGACGTCGTGGCGGCCCGGAGCGGTCTCGGTACGGCCGCCAACCTGCGCGAACGGCTGCGGCGCGAAACCGGGCTCAGCCCGTCGGCCTACCGGCGGCGTTTCGGTCCCGCGCGCGGGGAAGCCGTAACGGCATGAGATTCCTGGTACGCGACCGGCTCCTCGGCTTCGGCGAGGACTACTGGATCGAGGACGAGCACGGCTCCAAGGTGTTCCTCGTCGACGGCAAGGCGATGCGTCTGCGGGACACCTTCGAGTTGAAGGACACGCACGGGCGCGTGCTCGTCGACATCCATCAGAAGATGTTCGCCCTGCGGGACACGATGGTGATCGAGCGCGGCCGCGAGGCCCTGGCAACCATCCGGCGCAAGCGGCTGTCGTTGCTGCGCAACCACTACCGGGTGAGCCTGGTGGACGGCACGGAGCTGGACGTCAGCGGCAAGATCCTCGACCGCGAGTTCGCCGTCGAGTACGACGGCGAACTGCTCGCCGTGATCTCCCGGCGATGGCTGCACGTGCGCGAGACGTACGGCGTGGACGTCGTACGGGAGGACGCGGACCCGGCGCTGCTGATCGCGGTGGCGGTGTGCGTGATCCACCTCGCGGAGAAGGAGCGGGAGGAGAATTGAAGGGGAGCGAGTGGGGCGTGAGAGGTCGGTGAGAAGGGTCGGGGCGAGGCTGAGCTGGGAGGAGGACCCGTACCGCTTGTGAGATAAAAGAGGCATGGCGGGATTCTTCGGCCGCGTGCGCTCGGCGGTGAGCGTACGCACCGTCGCCCGGCAGGTCTTCGTTCTTCAGGCGGCGATCGTCGTGCTGCTGGTCGCCGCGGCGGCACTCGCCCTGGCTCTTCAGCATCGGAGAGCGAGCGAGGAAGAGGCCCAGAACCGCTCCTTGGCCGTGGCCGAGACCTTCGCCCACTCACCCGGCATCGTGGAGGCGCTGCGCAGCCCGGACCCGAGCGCGGTGCTCCAGCCGCGCGCGGAGGCGGCGCGCAAGGCGGCGCATGTCGACTTCATCGTGGTGATGACCACGAACGGCATCCGCTACACCCACCCCGACCCCGCCGAGATCGGCAAGCACTACATCGGCACCATCGGCCCCGCCGCCGCGGGTGGCGTCGTCCAGGAGACCTACACCGGCACGCTGGGCCCCTCCGTACGGGCCGTGGTGCCGGTCACCGATGCCCAGGGCAAGGTCGTCGGCCTCGTCGCCGCCGGGGTCACGCTCAGGGAGATCAGCGGGCACACCCATGCGATGCAGCCGCTGCTCATCGGCGCGACGACCGCCGCACTGGCCATCTCCACCGTCGGCACCTTCCTGGTCAGCAGGCGGCTGCAGCGCCAGACGCACGGCCTGGAGCCCGCCGAGATGACCCGGATGTACGAGCAGCACGACGCCGTCCTGCACGCCGTACGGGAGGGCGTGCTGATCATGGACGGGGACGGCAGGATCGGGCTGGCCAACGACGAGGCGCGCAGGCTGCTCGGGCTGGGACCGGACCCGCAGGGCCGGTCGCCGCTCGACCTCGACATCGGCAACGACCTGGCCCGGCTGTTCGCCTCCGGGCGGGACGCCACCGACGAGGTGCATCCGGCGCAGGGCCGGCTGCTGGCCGTCAGCCAGCGCTCGACCGACCGGAACGGCGGGCCGCCCGGCAGCGTCGCGACCCTGCGGGACACCACCGAGCTGCAGGCGCTCACCGGCCGGGCGGACCTGGCGCAGGAGCGGCTGAAGCTGCTGTTCGACGCCGGTATGGAGGTCGGCACCAGCCTCGACGTGGCGCACACCGCCCAGGAACTGGCGAACTTCGCGGTGCCCCGGTTCGCCGACTTCGTCACCGTCGACCTCTCGGACCCCGTGCTGCGGGGCGGGGAGCCGCGAGCCGACGGCGCGGACATGCGCCGCGTCGGCTTCCAGGGTGTCCAGCAGGGCACCCCCCTATACGGCCCCGGCAGGCTGCTCCGCTTCATGCCCCCCACTCCGCAGGCGGCCGTTTTCGGTACGGGCGAGGCCGTCCTGGAGGCCGATCTGACCGTCTTCGCCGGCTGGCAGGCGCAGGATCCCGAACGGGCGCGCCAGCTCGTGGAGTTCGGGATCCACTCGATGCTCGCGGTGCCGCTACGCGCGCGGGGCGTCAACATGGGCGTGGCCACCTTCTGGCGCGCCGGTGCGCGCGAGCCCTTCGAGCGGGACGACGTCTCCCTCGCCGAGGAGCTGGTGGCGCGGGCCGCCGTCAGCATCGACAACGCCCGCCGCTACACCCGCGAACACGGCATGGCCGTCACGCTGCAGCGCAGCCTGCTGCCCCGGGCCCTGCCCGAGCAGAGCGCCCTCGACGTGGCGTACGGCTATCTGCCCGCGCAGGCCGCGCAGGGCGGGGTCGGCGGCGACTGGTTCGACGTCATCCCGCTGCCCGGCGTGCGGGTGGCGCTCGTCGTGGGCGACGTCGTCGGGCACGGGCTGCACGCGGCGGCCACCATGGGCCGGCTGCGCACCGCGGTCCACAACTTCTCGACCCTGGACGTCCCGCCCGACGAACTCCTGTGGCACCTGGACGAGCTGGTCACCCGCATCGACCAGGACGAGACCGACGACAGCGAGGGCCCGCCGGTCACAGGAGCCACCTGTCTGTACGCCGTGTACGACCCCGGCACCGGGGTGTGCACCCTGTCCCGCGCCGGGCATCTGGCACCCGCCGTCATCCGTCCCGACGGCGGTGTGGAGTTCCCCGACGTGCCGGGCGGGCCGCCGCTGGGCCTGGGCGGGCAGCTGCCCTTCGAGGCGACCACGCTGCGGCTCGCCGAAGGCAGCACGCTGGTGCTGTACACGGACGGGCTCGTCGAGGACCAGGACCGCGACATCGACGAGGGTCTGGAACTGCTGCGGGAGACGCTGGTGCGCGCCGGTCGGACACCGGAGGAGTCGGTTCCTGTCCCGACGCCGGAGGCGATGTGCCGGTCGGTGCTCAGGGAGCTGGTGCCCGACCGGCCGCGGGACGACATCGTGCTGGTCGTGGCGCGGACGCGACTGCTCCCCGCCGACCGTACGGCGGTCTGGGACGTGCCGGAGGACCCGGAGGCCGTCGGCCGGGTGCGGGCCGCGGCCGCCCGGACCCTGGAGGAGTGGGGGCTGGCGGAGTCGGCGTTCACGACCGAGCTGATCCTGAGCGAACTGGTCACGAACGCCATCCGGCACGCCGGCGGGCCCATCCGCGTCCGTCTGATCCGCGACCGCTCTCTGATCTGCGAGGTGTCCGACGGCAGCAGTACGGCTCCGCACTTGCGCCGCGCGGCGACGACCGACGAGGGCGGGCGAGGCCTGTTCCTGGTGGCCCAGTTCGCCGAGCGCTGGGGCACCCGCTACACGCTCGAGGGCAAGGTCATCTGGACGGAACAGCCGCTCGGACCCGAGGGTGAGGCCGGGTACTAACGGGCGCGGCGCGGGGGATCCAGTCCCAGTACGCGGTCCTTGAGCACCGGGAACGTCTCCCGGGTCGTCGCCACCTTCGCCGGGTCGAAGTCGACGGTGAGGACCTCCTCGCCGGGGCCCGCCTCGGCCAGTACCTCGCCCCAGGGATCGACCACGATCGAGTGACCCGCCTGGGGAACTCCGGCGTGCGTACCGGCCGTTCCACACGCGAGCACGAACGCCTGGTTCTCGACCGCCCGCGCCCGGGCCAGCAGTGTCCAGTGCGCCCGGCGGCGTTCCGGCCAGCCCGCCGGGATCACCAGGGTCTCGGCGCCGGCGTCGACGAGAGCGCGGAAGAGTTCGGGGAAACGCAGGTCGTAGCAGGTGGCCACGCCGAGGGTGGTCATGGGCAGCGGGACCGTCACCAGGTCGTGCCCGGCGCCCATCAGCACGGCCTCGCCCTTGTCGAAGCCGAAGCGGTGGACCTTGCGGTAGGCGGCGGCCAGGTCGCCGGAGGGGGAGAAGACGAGCGAGGTGTTGTAGAGGGGACCGTCAGGGTCACGCTCAGGAATCGAGCCGGCGTGCAGCCACACGCCCGCGTCGCTCGCCGCCTTCGCCATCGCCTCGTACGTCGGACCCTCGAGCGGCTCGGCCTCGCGCGCGAACTCCTCGAAGGCGAACGCACCGGTGGTCCACAGCTCGGGCAGGACCACGAGATCGGCTCCGGCTTGTTCTCGTACCAGGGCGGCCACCCGCCGCCTTCGCAATTCGACTGATTCGCCATCTTCTACGGCAATTTGGATCAGCGAGGCGAGCACACTACCACCGTCCTGGCATTCGAGCCGTCCACACGGGCCTACGATCGTCACACGAAAGCACTGCCGGGGTGCCTCACAGCAGCGTAACTTGGGGGTCCCCCCTGTTCGAGCGAAGCCGAGAGCTCGGGGGAGTTTCCAAGAGTTCCGAGACACCCGCCGACAGCCACCTCCCACTGGCACCGCCGCCACCAACCGCCCGTGTACCGACCGCCGAGGGGTCCCGTTCCGTGAGTCTGCATCCCACCCTCCAGCCCTACGCCGACGCGTGGACCCACTCCATCGAAGCGATATCCGAGCTGGTGCAGCCCCTTGTGGAGGGCGAGTGGAACCGGCGGACGCCCTGCCCGGGGTGGTCGGTCCGCGACGTCGTCTCGCACGTCATCGGCATGGACTGCGAGATGCTCGGCGACCCGCGCCCCATCCACACGCTGCCGCGCGACCTGTTCCACGTCACCAACGAGCACCAGCGGTACATGGAGATGCAGGTCGACGTGCGCCGTCACCACACGGCGCCGGAGATGACGTCCGAGCTGGAGTACACGATCATCCGCCGCAACCGCCAGCTGCGGAACGAGGCCCGTGACCCCGGAACCAAGGTGCGCGGTCCGCTCGGCGTGGACATCACGCTCGAGGAGGCCATGCGGTACCGCGCCTTCGATGTGTGGGTGCACGAGCAGGACCTGCGCGCCGCGCTGGGCCGGCCGGGCAACCTCGACTCACCGGGCGCGTACATCACCCGGGACTACCTGCTCGCCGAGCTTCCCCAGGTCGTCGCCGACAAGGCGAACGCTCCGCGCAGTTCCGCGGTCGTCTTCGACGTGCACGGGCCCGTGGAGTTTCTGCGCACCATCCGCGTCGACATCCAGGGCCGCGGCACGCTGGAGACAGCGCCCGCGCTCGGCCCCGCCGCGACCCTCACGCTCGACTGGGAGACCTACGTCCGCCTGGCCTGCGGCCGCGTCACCACGGAGTCGGTCGCGGACCGGGTGAAGACGGAGGGCGACCCGGAGCTGACGGCGGCGATCCTGCGCAACTTCACGGTTACGCAGTAACGCGGGGGTGTGCCGCGGGGGACGGCCGCCTGTACGTGGTAAGTGTCGGCCGCTCGTGTACGTAGCCCGGTCTCGGAACCGGCGTACGGATATTCGCTGTTGCCGATCCGTGCCGGAAACTAGCGTGCCCGCCATGACCGACACCGAGTTCACCGCGCTGACCGACCCCGCCGACACGGACGTGGACGTCGACGCGCCGCCGCCCCGGCTGACCCGGCTCACCTTCCACGGCCCCCTCTCCGAGGCACGCGCCGCCCGCCTGGTCCGGCGGCTCGCCGGCAGCCGGCCCGGCACCGTGCTCGACGTCGGCTGCGGCTGGGGCGAGTTGCTGTCGCGGGTCCTGGAAGCCGTACCGGACGCGCGCGGTACCGGTGTCGACCTGCGTGGTGAGGACCTGGAGCGGGGGCGGCGGAACGCGCGGGCGCGGGGGCTCGCGAGCCGGGTGGAGTTCGTCGAGGAGTCGGCGGTGGGAACTCGGCGCGGACCGGCCGACCTGGTCCTGTGCCTGGGTGCCAGTCACGCCCTGAGCACGGCCGAGCCACCCCTGCACACCACCGAGGCCCTGCGCGAGCTGCGCCGGCTGGTCTGTGACGGTGGGCGGGTCGTGCTCGGCGAGGGCTTCTGGGAGCGGACCCCGACCCCGGCCGAGCTGTCCGGTATGTGGCCCGACGCCTCGGCCGACGACCACTACGGCCTCGCCCGCCTCGTCGATCTCGCCGTCGAGGCGGGTTTTAGGCCCGAGTGGACCGAGACCGCGAGCCAGGAAGAGTGGGAGGAGTTCGAGTCGGCATACCAGGCGGACACCGAGGTGTGGCTCGCCGGGCACCCGGACCACCCGCTGGCCGCAGAGACCCGCGAACGCCTCGACACCCACCGCGCCCAGTGGTTCACCTACCGCGGCATCCTGGGCATCGCCTACCTGACGCTCGTACCGGTGACGGTCCGCTGACACACACGCGAAGGGCCACCCCCCTCGGCTTACGCCGGAACGCGCACGGCCGCCCAGCGGCTCGCCGGAACGCGCACCGCCGACCGCCGGCCGGCAACCGGCTCACGC
Source organism: Streptomyces sp. NPDC002619 (assembly GCF_042889305.1). Classification (NCBI taxonomy): domain Bacteria; kingdom Bacillati; phylum Actinomycetota; class Actinomycetes; order Kitasatosporales; family Streptomycetaceae; genus Streptomyces; species Streptomyces sp. NPDC002619. Next base: position 378,115 of record NZ_JBIAQV010000002.1, read on the forward strand.
CACAAACGCGAACCCCCGGCTCACCGCCTCACGCCGGAACGTGCACCGTCTCCACCCGGCTGGCGACCAGCCGTTCCCGTTCCCGGCGTGCTGCCCGCCTGCGCAGGCGCAGGATCTGGCTCACGCCGAGTGCCTGGAGGACGAACACGGCGGAGAAGGCGATCGTGTAGTCGTCGCCGGTGGCGTCCAGCAGGACGCCGATCGCGAACAGGGTCGTCATCGACGCGACGAAACCGCCCATGTTGGTGATGCCGGACGCCGTGCCCTGCCGTTCCGGCGGATTCGCGGGGCGGGCGAAGTCGAAGCCGAGCATCGAGGCCGGACCGCAGGCGCCCAGCACCGTGCACAGCACCAGGAGCAGCCACATCGGCGCGTGGTCGGCCGGGTAGAGGAGGGTCGCCGCCCACACGGTGGCCGTCGCCGCGACCGTGCCCAGGGCCAGGGGCAGCCGGGCCGCGTGGTGCCGGGCGACGATCTGGCCGTAGACCAGGCCGATCACCATGTTGGACAGGACGACCAGGGTCAGCAGTTCGCCCGCCGTGGCGCGGCTGAGGTCCTGGGCCTCGACCAGGAAGGGCAGCCCCCACAGCAGCAGGAACACCATCGCCGGGAACTGGGTCGTGAAGTGCACCCACAGGCCCAGCCTGGTCCCCGGCTCCCGCCAGGACGCGGCGATCTGCCTGCGCACGTAGGACGCGCCCAGGTGCGGGAACGGCTCCGGTTCGTGGCCCTCGGGGTGGTCCTTCAGGAACAGCACGAGCAGGACGAGGACGACGACTCCGGCCAGCGCGCTGCCCGCGAAGGCGGGGGTCCAGCCGATGCCGTGCAGCAGCCGGGCCAGCACCAGCGTGGAGACCAGGTTGCCCGCCATGCCGACGAGACCGGCGAGCTGCGCGACCAGGGGCCCGCGCCGGGCCGGGAACCAGCGGGTGCCCAGCCGCAGGACGCTGATGAACGTCATCGCGTCGCCGCAGCCGAGCAGCGCGCGCGAGGCGAGCGCGGTGCCGTACGACGGGGAGAACGCGAAGCCCAGCTGGCCGGCCGTGAACAGTACGGCGCCCAGGCCCAGCACCTTCTTGGTGCCGAGCCGGTCGACCAGCAGGCCCACCGGTATCTGCATGCCCGCGTAGACGAGGAGCTGGAGGATCGAGAAGGTCGACAGTGCCGAGGCGCCCACATGGAAACGGGCCGCCGCGTCGAGGCCGGCGACACCGAGGGACGTACGGAAGATGACGGCGACGAAGTAGACCGAGACGCCGATGCTCCACACCCAGACGGCGCGGCGTCCGCCCGGCGGATCACCGGGCAGGGTGGCGCCCGTCATCGGACCTCACCCCGCGCCAGGTTCGAGAACCAGCTCACGTGCCGGTGCACGATCCCGACGGCCGCCTCCGCGTCCCCGGAGCGCAGCGCCTCGAGGATCTCCTCGTGCTCGGCGAGCGTCTTGGCGATGCGGTCGGGGTGAGAGTGCATGACGGCGACGCCCATGCGCAACTGGCGGTCGCGCAGCTGGTCGTAGAGGCGGGAGAGGATCTCGTTGCCGCCGCTGCGCACGATCTCGGCGTGGAAACAGCGGTCGGTGACCGCGGCCGCGGCGAAGTCACCGGTGGCGGCCTGCGCCTTCTGCCGGTCGAGCAGTTCCGCCAGGCGCTCGACGAGGCCCGGCGGTGCGGGTACGGCCTTGCGCGCGGCGTGCTGCTCCACCAGCAGCCGTGTCTCCACGACGTCGGCGATCTCCTGCGCGGAGACGGGCAGCACGAGGGCGCCCTTCTTGGGGTAGAGCTTGATCAGCCCCTCCACCTCGAGCCGCAGCAGTGCCTCGCGCACCGGTGTGCGCGAGACCCCGACGGCCTCGGCCAGCTCACCTTCCGTGAGCAGCGTGCCACCCTCGTAGCGGCGGTCGAGGACGCCCTGCTTGACGTGGGTGTAGACACGGTCGGCGGCGGGGGGCTGCTTCACGGCCGTATGCATGTCCACAGGATAGATACAACACGTACGCATGCGCGCGGGACGTCCATCATCCGGACGTGAAAATCCCTCCGTCCGGAGCGCAACCATCCGCACCGCTTACGTGTCACACACGTGCGGCCCTACTTTCTTGCCACCTCAACTCGGCCGCACATCAGGGGCATTCAACGTATTCGGGGTATATCACTTGAAAATCGGCATCAAGGGCATCCGTCTTCGCAGAGCCGTCGCGGTCACCGTCACCGCAGGCGCCGTGCTCACCACCGGAGCCCTCACCGCTGCGCCCGCGCAGGCCTTGACCACGCCCTCGATCGTGGCCAAGGGCGGCTATGTCATGAACAACTCGAACGCCACGTCGCTGTACACGAAGGCGGCGGACACCAGGCGTTCCACCGGCTCCACCACGAAGATCATGACCGCGAAGGTCGTGCTCACGCAGTCGAACCTCAACCTCGACGCCAAGGTCACGATCCAGAAGGCCTACAGCGACTACATCGTCGCCAACAACGCCTCCCAGGCCCACCTGATCGTGGGCGACCAGGTCACCGTCCGCCAGCTGCTGTACGGCCTGATGCTGCCGTCCGGCTGCGACGCCGCCTACGCGCTCGCCGACAAGTTCGGCACGGGCACGACGCGCGCCGCGCGCGTGACGTCGTTCATCGGGAAGATGAACACCAAGGCCAAGCAGCTCGGCCTGACGAACACGCACTTCGATTCGTTCGACGGCATCGGCAACGGCGCCAACTACTCGACGCCGCGCGACCTGACGAAGCTCGCCAGCAGCGCGATGAAGAGCACCACGTTCCGCTCGATCGTGAAGACCAAGTCGTACACGGCGAAGACCATCACCAAGACGGGCAGCACCCGCACGATGTCGCCGTGGACCAACACGAACGGTCTGCTCAGCAGCTACACCGGCACCATCGGCGTGAAGACCGGCTCCGGCCCCGAAGCCGGCTACTGCCTGGTCTTCGCCGCGACCCGGAACGGCAAGACGGTCATCGGCACCGTCCTCGCCTCCACGTCCATCCCCAACCGCGAGTCGGACGCCAAGAAGCTGATGACCTACGGCTTCGCCAGGCTCGGCTGACCTTCGGTCACCCACGCGAACGGGCCCGTCGTGAACACCACGACGGGCCCGTCCTGTTGGCGCTGCGGGGCGCTACGCCCAGGTGATCAGCCGCTTCGGCTGTTCCAGGATCGCCGCCACGTCCGCCAGGACCTTGGAGCCCAGTTCGCCGTCCACCAGGCGGTGGTCGAAGCTCAGGGCCAGGGTGGTGACCTGGCGGGGCTTCACCTTGCCCTTGTGGACCCACGGCTGCAGCTTGATCGCGCCGACCGCGAGGATCGCGGACTCGCCGGGGTTGAGGATCGGCGTGCCGGTGTCGACGCCGAAGACGCCGACGTTGGTGATGGTCACCGTGCCGCCCTGCATCGCGGCCGGGGAGGTCTTGCCCTCCCGTGCCGTGGACACCAGCTCGCCCAGCGACTCGGCCAGCTGCGGCAGCGTCTTGGTGTGCGCGTCCTTGATGTTCGGGACGAGCAGACCGCGCGGGGTGGCCGCGGCGATGCCCAGGTTGACGTAGTGCTTGAGCACGATCTCCTGGTTCGCCTCGTCCCAGGACGCGTTGACGTCCGGGTTGCGCCTGATGGCGACGAGCAGGGCCTTGGCGATCAGCAGGAGCGGGTTCACCCGCAGGCCCTGGAACTCCTTGTCCTGCTTGAGTTCCTCGACCAGCTTCATCGTGCGCGTCACGTCCACCGTCACGAACTCCGTGACATGCGGTGCCGTGAACGCAGAGCCGACCATGGCCTGCGCGGTCGCCTTGCGGACGCCCTTGACCGGGATGCGGGTCTCGCGGCCGCCGTCGTACGTCACCACCTGGGCCGGGAGCACCGGTGCGGCGGGCGCGGTCGGGGCCGGCGCCACGGGCGCGGGGACCTCGGTGGCCTGGGGAGCTACCGCCGCGTGCACGTCCTCGCGCGTGATGATGCCGTCCGGGCCGGTCGGGGTCACCGTCGCCAGGTCGACGCCGAGGTCCTTCGCCAGCTTGCGCACCGGCGGCTTGGCCAGCGGGCGTTCCCGCACGGCGGGCGCGGCGGAGTGGCCGTTCAGCTCGGCCTGGATCGCCTGGGCCGCCTCCACCTCGGCGGCCGCGGACCCGGTGCTCTTGCGCGGGCGGCGCTTGGTGGAGGACGTCGCCACGCCGTAGCCGACCAGCACCGGCTGGCGGCCCTCCGGCTTCGGCTCCTCCTGGGGCTCCGCGGGAGCCGGTACCGCGGCCGGCGCGGGCGCGGCGCCGCCCGACACGTCCACCGCGATGATGGATGTGCCCACGTCCACCGTGGTGCCCTCGGGGAAGTGCAGCTCGCGGACCACGCCGTCGTAAGGGATGGGGAGTTCGACGGCCGCCTTGGCAGTCTCGACCTCGCACACCACCTGGCCGTCGGTCACCTTGTCGCCCGGCTGCACGTACCACTTGAGGATCTCGGCCTCGGTGAGTCCCTCGCCCACGTCGGGCATCTTGAACTCGCGCACGGACGCTTCCGTCATCGTCGTCACGACCCTCTCCTCAGTACGCCAGGGCACGGTCGACGGTGTCGAGCACCCGGTCCAGGTCCGGAAGGTACGACTCCTCGATGCGGGCCGGCGGATAGGGGGCGTGATAGCCACCCACGCGGAGCACGGGGGCCTCCAGGTGGTAGAAGCAGCGCTCCGTGATCCGGGCGGCGATCTCCGCGCCAGAGCCGAAGAACACCGGTGCCTCGTGGACCACGACCAGACGGCGGGTCTTCTCCACCGAGGCCTGGATCGCGTCGAAGTCGAGCGGGGAGACGGACCTGAGGTCCAGGACCTCCAGGGACTTGCCCTCCTCGGCGGCCGCGTCGGCGACCTCCTGGCAGAGCTTCACCATCGGGCCGTACGCGGCGAGGGTCAGGTCGGTGCCCTCGCGGACCACGCGCGCCTTGTGCAGCGGTGCCGGGATGGCTTCGAAGTTGACCTCGGCCTTGTCCCAGTAGCGCCGCTTGGGTTCGAAGTAGATCACCGGGTCGTCGCTCTGGATGGCCTGCTGCATCATCCAGTACGCGTCGGCCGCGTTCGACGGGGAGACGATCTTCAGGCCTGCCACGTGCGCGAACAGGGCCTCGGGGGACTCCGAGTGGTGCTCGACCGCGCCGATGCCGCCGCCGTAGGGGATGCGGACGACGACCGGGAGCTTGACCTTGCCCAGCGAGCGCGCGTGCATCTTCGCGAGCTGGGTGACGATCTGGTCGTACGCCGGGAAGACGAAGCCGTCGAACTGGATCTCCACCACCGGGCGGTAGCCGCGCAGGGCGAGGCCGATGGCGGTGCCGACGATGCCCGACTCGGCGAGCGGGGTGTCGATGACGCGGCTCTCGCCGAAGTCCTTCTGCAGGCCGTCCGTCACCCGGAAGACGCCGCCGAGCTTGCCGACGTCCTCACCCATGACGAGGACCTTGGGGTCCGCCTCCAGGGCACGCCGCAGCGACTCGTTGATCGCCTTGGCCAGAGCCAGCTTTTCCGTCGCCATGATCAGACCCCCTCTACGTCCGCGAACGACGCCTGGTAGGCGGCGAACTGGGCGCGCTCCTCGTCGACGAGCGCATGCCCGTCCGCGTACACGTTCTCGAAGATGGCGAAACTGTCCGGGTCCGGCATGGCACGGACCACCTCGCGCACTCGTTTGCCCAACGCCTCGCTCTCCGCTTCGAGTTCCGCGAAAAATCCCTCGTCCGCGTGGTTTGCGGACTCGAGGTAGCGGCGAAGGCGCAGGATCGGGTCCTTCGCCTCCCAGGCCTGGCGCTCCTCGTCGCCCCGGTACCGCGTGGGGTCGTCGGAGGTGGTGTGGGCGCCCATGCGGTAGGTGTACGCCTCGATCAGCGTCGGGCCCTCACCGCCGCGGGCGCGGTCCAGCGCCCACTTGGTGACCGCGAGGCAGGCGAGGACGTCGTTGCCGTCGACGCGCACGCCGGGGAAGCCGTAGCCCTGGGCACGCTGGTAGAGCGGCACGCGGGTCTGCTTCTCGGTCGGCTCCGAGATCGCCCACTGGTTGTTCTGGCAGAAGAACACCACGGGGGCGTTGTACACGGCGGAGAAGGTGAACGCCTCGGCCACGTCGCCCTGGCTGGAGGCGCCGTCGCCGAAGTAGGCGATGACCGCCGAGTCGGCGCCGTCCTTGGCCACGCCCATCGCATAGCCCGTGGCGTGCAGCGCCTGGGAGCCGATGACGATCGTGTAGAGGTGGAAGTTGTTGCTGTTCGGGTCCCAGCCGCCGTTGTTGACGCCCCGGAACATGCCGAGCAGGTTGGTCGGGTCGACGCCGCGGCACCAGGCGACGCCGTGCTCGCGGTAGGTCGGGAAGACGTAGTCGTCCTCGCGGGTGGCCCGGCCGGAGCCGATCTGCGCGGCCTCCTGACCCAGCAACGACGCCCACAGGCCCAGCTCGCCCTGGCGCTGCAGGGCGGTGGCCTCGGCGTCGAAGCGGCGGGTGAGCACCATGTCGCGGTACAGACCACGCAGCTCTTCGGGGGTGATCCCGGCGACGTACTCGGCGTATTCCGTGTACTTCGCGTCCTCGACGCGCTCGCCCTCGGGCGTCAGCAGCTGAACGAGTTCGGGTTCGCTGCTCTTGTTGGCAGCGGTGCGCTTGGTGCCGGTGGTGCCGGCCTTGCCTGCGGCGCTGCGTCGCGGCTTGCGCGCGGCACTGCTCTCCACGGTCACGTGTGCTCCTCCGTCGGTCCGGCCCCCGGGGTTGCCGGGTAACCAGTGCGGCTCACCTGTTTTCGGCACCCGGTGTGCACGGGGTGGGTGCCACCGGCCGAAACAGGCGTGACAGGTGCCCCGGCGAGCGCCCTGCAACCATCACGTTACCCAGTGCGCCACATTTCTGTGAAACCCCACCTGACCTGCGATTTTGCTTGGATTTCCAAGTAAATCGACGCGGACTGGAAGGTCGCTGGTCACAGCCTTGCAGGAGGCCGGAGCAACGGCACGTTATCCCGCCTACCCGGGCCACGGGAAGAGTTTGCGTGTGAGACTGACTTCGTGCGCAAAGAGGGAAAAATCAGAGTATTTCTTCTCGACGACCATGAGGTCGTACGGCGCGGCGTGCATGAACTCCTCTCCGCGGAGGACGACATCGAGGTGGTCGGCGAGGCCGGTACGGCCACCGACGCCCTCGCGCGGATTCCGGCCACCCGGCCCGACGTGGCGGTCCTCGACGTACGCCTCCCGGACGGCAGCGGGGTCAAGGTGTGCCGCGAGATCCGCTCCCGGGACGAGTCCGTCCGGTGCCTGATGCTGACTTCGTTCGCCGACGACGAGGCCCTCTTCGACGCGATCATGACCGGCGCCTCCGGCTACGTCCTGAAGGCGATCCGGGGCAACGAGCTGCTCACGGCCGTGCGCGACGTCGCCGCGGGCAATTCCCTGCTCGGCCCCGTGGCCACGGCCCGGGTGATGGAGCGGCTGCGCGGCGGCCCCGCCCGCACCGACGACCGGCTGGCGAGCCTGACCGAGCAGGAGCGCCGGATCCTCGACCTGATCGGCGAGGGGCTCACCAACCGGCAGATCGGCGAGCAGCTGCATCTCGCCGAGAAGACGATCAAGAACTATGTGTCGAGTCTGCTTTCCAAACTCAGCATGCAGAGGCGCTCGCAGGCGGCCGCGTACGTGGCACGGACGCAGGCCGAGAACCGCTGAGCCGGCGACTCGGGAAACCGCCGCGACACTTCGAGCGCCCACCGTGATCGAAAGTGACAGTCTGTGACAACGCGCAGCTCACAGGCCCGTGCGGTGCCTTAACATCTGGGGCGTGCTGCGCTCATCTGTACCACCCCTCGTGCCCCACGCGCCCCCTCTGGGCCCCCTGCTCCGTCTGTACGCCGCCGGTTCCGCCCTCGCCTGCGATCCCGTGGACCAGGGCCTCCTCAACCGCGGCTACCGCCTGTGCACGACCCGCGGCCACTACTTCCTCAAGCACCACTTCGACCCCGACACCGCCGACCCCGCCGCGATCGAACGCCGGCACCTGGCCACCCAGCGCCTGGCCGCCCTCGGCGTCCCGGTCGCCCCGCCGCTGGCCCACCGGGACGGCCGCACGGTCGCCGTCGTCGGCGGCAGCGCCTACGCCCTGCACCCCTGGATCGACGGCAGACACCGCCACGGCGGCCAGCTCGCCCCCGGGCAGTGCGCACGGCTCGGGGCGCTCCTGGGCGCCGTACACGCCTGCCTGGAGCGCGTGATGCCGCCCAAGACAGGCACGCGCCCCGCCACGAGCCCCCACCCGGTGGAGAGCGCCGGCCCCGCCGACACCTTCGCCCTCATCGACGACCTGCTCGGCCACGTCCGCCGGCACCGCCCCGCGGACGCCTTCGACGCGCTGGCCCGCCATCGCCTCCTCGAACGCCGTGAGCTGCTCGAACAGCACGCGGACCGGCGCCCCCCGCGCGGCGGCCCGGTGGGCTGGGTGCATGGCGACTTCCACCCGTTCAACCTGCTCTACAAGGGCGACGCTCCCGCCGCGATCGTCGACTGGGACCGGCTCGGCGTACAGCCACGCGCGGAGGAGGCCGTCCGCGCCGCCGCGATCTTCTTCGTACGGCCCGCGGGCGCGCTCGACCTGCCCAAGGTGCGGGCGTACGCGCGCGCGTATCGGCGCGCGGCCCGGGCCACGCCCTCGGAGCTCGCCGCGGCCGTGCACCGGGTGTGGTGGGAACGGCTCAACGACTTCTGGATGCTGCGCTGGCACTACGAACGCGGCGACACCCGCGCCGACCCCCAGTTCCCGGCCGCCTCGGCGCTCGCAGTGTGGTGGACGCGGGAGTACGACGCGGTGTGCGACGCCTTCACCGACGCGTGAGCGGGCGACCGGCGGGCCGTACGAAACGCCACGCGCACGTGGCGCCTGGCTCGGCACTCACGCGCGCGTGGCGGTCATCCCGGAGGAACGGAGCCTCACAGGGTGGGTCTGATGGTCGGTGGCCTTCAAGGGCCGGGCGGACCGGTCTGGCCGCCGTCCCCGCCGCCCGACGTGTCGGTCGGCGTCGGCTCCGGCTGCGACGAGGTCCCCGGATCCGTCGGCTCCTCGGAGGTCGTCGGGTCGGTCGGCTCGTCGGTCGGGCCGTTGGTCTCCGAGGCGGACTGGGTGTACGACGGGGTGGCCGACGGCGTGTAGTGGGAGCCGGTGTGCTGGTCCGAACTGTCGTCCGTGGCCGGGTCGGTGGCCTCGTCCGTCGACTCGTCGCTCGGACTCTCGCTCGCTGTGTGGTCCTTGGTGGTCGTCGAGGTCGTCGGCGACTGCGTCGTACCCGCACCGCCGGTGCCGCTCCCGGTGTTGTTCAGCGCCAGCGCGACGCCCGCCGCGATCGCGATCACCGCGAGGACGGCCAGGATCCACAGCTTGCCGCGGCCGCTGCCCTTGTTGCCGTGCCCCTCGAAGCCGCCGTCGTCGCCGCCCCGGTAGCCGCCCGGCATGATCGGCTGCGGGATCTGGGTGGTGCCGGAGCCGTCCATGGGGTGCGGCATGGCGGTCGTTCCCGCGAAGCCGACCGCCGGCGTGTGCCGGCCGTCGTGCACGTCCACCGGGCCGGTGTTCCAGGTGCCGGTGTGGCTGCCCTGGTCGTACAGCATCTGCAGGCCGTACTGGACCAGGCCGCGCATCTCCTCGGCCGTCTGGAAGCGGTCGTCCGGCTCCTTGGCCAGCGAGCGCATGACCAGGCCGTCGAGCTCCGGCGGCGAGGCGTCCGCAACCTCCGACGGCGGGACCGGAGTGTCCTGGACATGCTGATAGACCACCGACAGCGGGGTCTCACCGGTGAACGGGGGTCGCAGGGCGAGGAGTTCGTACAGCAGGCAGCCGGTCGCGTACAGGTCGGAACGGTGGTCGACCGCCTTGCCGAGCGCCTGCTCCGGCGACAGATACTGCGGGGTGCCCATGACCATGCCGGTCTGCGTCATCGTCGACTGCGCGCCGTGCAGCGCACGGGCGATGCCGAAGTCCATCACCTTGACGGCGCCGTGGTCGGTGATGATCACGTTCGCCGGCTTGATGTCACGGTGCACAATGCCGTGCTGATGCGAGTAGGCCAGCGCCTCGAGGACCCCGGAGACGATGATCAGGGCCTGCTCGGGTCCGGGCGCCTCGGCGTTGATCAGCAGGTCGCGGATGGTGCGGCCCTCGACGATCTCCATCACGATGTACGGCACCGACTGGCCACCGACGTAGTCCTCGCCGGAGTCGTACACGGCGACGATCGCATGGTGGTTGAGACCGGCGACCGACTGGGCCTCGCGCGTGAAGCGGGCCTTGGAGACCGGGTCCTCGGCCAGGTCGGAGCGGAGCAGCTTGACCGCGACCGTGCGACCGAGTCTCACGTCCTCGGCCGCGAACACCTCGGCCATGCCGCCCCGGCCGAGTCTGCGGGTCAAGCGGTACCGGCCGTCGCCGACGAGCCCTCCGTTGCCCCACATCTCCGGCGCGTCTGACATGCCGCCGCCAGTCGCCTCGGGGTCGGACGGGCCCTGGGCGCTGTGCGTCTGTGCCATCGGTCCTCGCCGTCGTTTCTGCCCGCGGTGCGCGCGGTGTTGGTACGGGTCTCCGTCGGCCACGCTACAGCCTCCGCGCAAGCCTCCGGTCCGCGATCCGGACCGGGACCGGCCCGAGACGGACCGGCCATGAAACCCGTAACACGCGCCGTCGTGCAAATTCTGTGTACCGGCCGTACAGCCGCTGTAACGCTTCCGCGACGCTTCCTTCGCGTACGGTCACGGAACGGGCACCGAGCTTGACGTGTCAGTGCCCTCCGGCAGACTTGGCCGGGAATGGGACATTCGATCAAGACAGGCGCCTGACCGCCTGGCGGGGGGACACGCAGACATGAGCCAGGACGGCGCACAGGGCGCGTACGCGGGGCGGGCGCTCGCCGGTGGCCGCTACCAGCTGCGCGACTTGCTCGGCCAGGGCGGCATGGCCTCGGTGCACCTGGCGTACGACGCCGTGCTCGACCGCCAGGTCGCGATCAAGACGCTGCACACCGAGCTGGGCCGCGAGCAGGCCTTCCGCGAGCGGTTCCGCCGCGAGGCCCAGGCCGTGGCGAAGCTCACGCACACCAACATCGTCTCGGTCTTCGACACCGGCGAGGACGACCTGGGCGGATTGACGACCCCCTACATCGTCATGGAGTACGTCGAGGGCCGCCCGCTGGGCTCGGTGCTCGACGAGGACGTACGGCAGTACGGCGCGATGCCCGCCGACAAGGCACTCAAGGTCACCGCGGACGTGCTGGCCGCGCTGGAGATCAGCCACGAGATGGGGCTGGTCCACCGCGACATCAAACCGGGCAACGTGATGATGACCAAGCGCGGCGTCGTCAAGGTGATGGACTTCGGCATCGCCCGCGCCATGCAGTCGGGCGTCACCTCGATGACGCAGACCGGCATGGTCGTCGGCACTCCCCAGTACCTCTCGCCCGAGCAGGCCCTCGGCCGCGGGGTGGACGCCCGCTCCGACCTGTACTCGGTCGGCATCATGCTGTTCCAACTGGTCACCGGGCGGCTGCCGTTCGACGCGGACTCGCCGCTGGCCATCGCGTACGCGCATGTGCAGGAGGAGCCGGTCGCCCCGTCCTCGATCAACCGCGCGCTGCCCCCTGCCGTGGACGCGCTGGTCGCCCGCGCGCTGAAGAAGAACCCGAACGAGCGCTTCCCCACCGCCGAGTCGATGCGCGACGAGTGCCTGCGCGTCGCCGCCTCCTTCCAGGCGGCCCCGCCGAGCATCGTCCCTGGCGCCCCGACGCAGAGCGGCTCCGGCGTCGGCTCCGCGGTGTTCCCGCCGGTCGACCAGGCGGCCCCGGCGCCCACCGGCCCGGTGCAGACGCCGTACCAGCCGGCCCCCACGCCGAACCCGTACAGCACGCCGACGCCCTCGCCGGCGTACGGCTACCCGCAGCAGGGCGGCTACCAGACACCGGCCGCCGGATACGGCCAGCAGATACCGTCGACCCCGCCGCCGTACAACATCACGCCCCAGACCGCGGCCCAGCACTCCGGCCCCGGCGGTGGCAGGGGCAACAAGCCGGTGATCATCGGCTCGATCGTGGTGGCTCTCATCGCGGTCGTCGGCCTGATCGTCGCGCTGTCGCAGAACGGCGGCGGCGGTGACGACACCGGTAGCGGCGGCAGCAGCGCGAGCGCCTCGGCCACGTCGTCCCACGCCTCCGGCTACCGCGGTCCGGACGAGGCGAAGAAGATCGACAAGACCGAGTGCACGGAGCCGCAGGAGTCGTACGACGACCCGGACAAGATCCAGGTCCCCAACCTCAAGTTCAAGTACATCAAGTCGGTCAAGGAGTGCTTCCAGGCCGCGGGCTGGGAAATGAAGGAGATCCCCGTCGACGAGAACACCTACGGCGACGGCGCGATCATGGAGCAGTTCCCCGCCGCCGGCACGGACGTCGACCCGAAGGACATGCCGACGATCCAGCTCAAGGTCTCGACGGGCAACCCGGCGACCGGCTGACCCGCCCCGCGCACCCGTTCATCGGAAAGGGCCCGGCGGGTGATCGCCGGGCCCTTCGTGCTGAGGGGTTGGTGAGCGGTTACAGGTACGGCCCGCCCGAGCGGCCGCCGGTGCGCTGCTCCTCCTGGCCGTCGCCCACACCCGGCGGCAGGGCGCGGCGCATCTGCTCCAGCTGGGCCCGGGCGGCCATCTGCTGAGCGAACAGCGCCGTCTGGATCCCGTGGAAGAGACCCTCCAGCCAGCCCACCAGCTGGGCCTGCGCGATGCGCAGTTCCGCGTCGCTGGGCGTCACCCCGTCCGTGAAGGGCAGTGAGAGCCGCTCCAGTTCCTCGACGAGCTCCGGCGCGAGACCGTCCTCCAGCTCCTTCACGGAGCTGCGGTGGATCTCCTTGAGCCGGGCCCGGCTGGCCTCGTCCAGGGGAGCGGCGCGTACTTCCTCCAGCAGCTGCTTGATCATGCTGCCGATGCGCATCACCTTGGCGGGCTGCTCCACCTGCTCCGTCACCGGGATCTCGCGGGAGTCGTCGTGTCCTCCGCCGCCGAGCGCCATCCCGTCCTGGCCCACGACCAGGATCTGGGGGTTCTCCGGCGACCTTTCGTTCCTCGGCATCTCCATGCCGCCATTCTCTCGCACCCGTACACCTCATCACTGTGGTGCCCCCCTTGGAGGCTGATCCACCGTGTAGATCCGACGGCCCAATCCGGAATGCCGGGATCATCATGAAATGTGAAGCTGGTGGACGTCGGTCTCGACGATTGGGCTCCGGGAGGTCACCGCAGTGACTCCATGGCTGCGTTTCCCGCTCCGCCTCGCACGGCTCCTGCCGGTCGCGGCGGTGCTTCTGTTGCCGCACGACACGGCCGGCGCGTACGGCGACCGGCCCGGGCCCTCGGGCTCCGCGTCCACGTCTGCGTCGGTGTCCGGTTCGGCCTCTGTCTCCGCCTCCAGCTCGGCGTCCGCCTCGGCCTCGGCCTCTCGTAGGCCCTCCGCATCCGCCTCGCCTTCTCGTTCCCGGTCCGCGCCGGCCTCGGCTTCCACGTCTGCATCCCCATCCGCCTCCGCCGCATCGGAACCGTCGCGGGCCGGCAGCGTGGCCGGGGAGGGGCGGATACGGCCGGGGCGGCACGAGGACGAGGACCACTCTTCGGAGGAGGGAGAGAGGGGGGAGAGGGAGCACGCCCACGAGCACGGAGACGGCGAGCGCGAGTCTCCCACCGCGTCCGCCACCCCCGCTCCGCAGTCGCCCAAGGAAGTCGCCCTGGTCCCCTCCCCTGCCTCACCCGCTCCCGTGGGCCGGGATGTCGCGCCGAGCAGCGAGGACGCGACCGGGCCCGTGCTGCGGATCCTGCCGCTGGGCAGCGGCCTGGTCCTCATCGGCGTGGGGCTGGGCCTCGCCTTCGTGGGCCTGCGGCTGCGGCGGGGCTAGGCCTGTCGCGGGCCCTGGAAGACTGTGTACGAGCGGCACAGGCGCTGGCCGGCGGACGGCACGTGGGACCGGATACGCGCGGATGTCCTGGCCGGCACCGACGCGGACGGCCGCATCGACCAGGCGCACACCCCTCCACCACCGCCCCGACGAGGGACTCGGACGCTTCCGGGGGGAATGGCCTGTGGCCACCGCGTTCGACAAAGGCGCCTACGGCCCTAGTGGCATCACGTGGTGCCACTAGTGGCACCAGAGAGGCCGAGACTCCATATGGTGCCGCATTGACACAACCCGATGTCGGCACATTTCCGCAAGTCAGAGCCGCGAGATGGACCCAGATCCTCAACCACTCCCCTCACGGGCTTGCACATGGCGCCATAGTGGTGCCATCATGGCGTCATGGACCTCACGCCGTATGTCGACAACCTCCGCCGCGAACTCGCGGTGGCCGCCGAAGCCGGCGGCGAAGAAGCCCGCGAGCTGGCCGAGCGGCTCACCGCTCCCCTGGAGTCGGCGACCCGCCTGACGATGCTCAATGTGCTCTCCGCCGCGATGGACGAAATCACTCGTGAACTCGCTCCCGGCTCGGTCGACGTACGGCTGCGCGGGCTCGACCCCGACTTCGTGGTGACGCGGCCGGCGGGCGACGAGGCGTACGAGGACAAGAGCGGGCCCGCCGAGCCGCTCAAGGCACCGGCCCCGGCACCCGCCGACGGCGACGACGGCGGCACCGCCCGCGTCAACCTGCGACTGCCCGCCCACCTCAAAGCGCGCGCCGAGGAGGCCGCGAGCCGCGAGGGCCTGTCGGTCAACGCGTGGCTGGTGCGGGCCGTGTCGGCCGCGGTCGATGGCGGCACCCCGTCACGTACGCCGGAGAAGACCCGCACCACCCGCACCGTCGGACAGAGCTTCACGGGCTGGGTGCGCTAGCCGCGCCCCGCCCGCCCCACTTCACCCACACCACGTCCCACCAGCGGGGACGCCACGAAGACCCAAGAGGACGGGACAGCCATGCCTTCTTTCGACACTCCCCAGCCGATCTCGGTCACCGCCAACCTGGCCGCCGGTTCCATCCAGTTCTCCGCGAGCGACCGCCTCGACACAGTCGTCGAGGTGCGGCCCCGCGACCCGAAGAAGGACAAGGACGTGCGGGTCGCCGAGCAGACCGAGGTCACGTACGCGAGCGGCGTGCTGACCATCAGGACGCCCAAGGGGCGCTACCTCGTCGGGCCCACCGGCAGCGTCGACGTGACGGTCGAACTGCCCACCGGCTCGCGCGTCGACACGACCGGCTCCTGGACCCAGGTGCTCGGCGAGGGGCGGCTCGGCGAGGTCCGCGTGAAGACGTCCGCGGGTGACGTCCGCCTGGATGCGACGGGCCCGCTGCAGCTGACCGCGTCGCACGGCTCGATCACCGTGGACCAGGTCGAGGGCCTGGCCGAGATCACCACCAGCTCCGGAAGCCTGCGCGTCGGTGTCGTGGACGGCCCGGCTGTCCTGAAGAACTCGCACGGCTCCACGACCGTCGGCGCTGCGATCGGCGAGCTGCGGGTGAGCGGCGCCAACGGCGACATCGACATCCAGCGCGCAGAGAGCTCGGTCACCGCGACCACCGCCCACGGCACCCTGCGGGTGGGCGACGTGGTCCGTGGCACCGTCCAGCTGGAGACCTCCTACGGCGCCATCGATGTCGGCGTCCGCGAGGGCACGGCCGCCTGGCTCGACGTCAGCTCGAGCAACGGGCAGGTGCGCAACACGCTCGCCGCATCCGAGAGCCCGGACAAGTCCGAGGACACGGTCGAGGTCAGGGCCCGTACCCGCTACGGCAACATCGACATCCGCCGCGCCCGGGCCTGACCCGCCCGATCTCCTGACAACCAAGGCCACTTCACCGCTCACCACTCTTTCGAATGGGAGGACCCCATGCCTTCTTCTGTCATGCCCACGCCCAGACAGGGCAACGGCCAGCAGCCGCCCGCCGCCGTCTCCACCGCCGATCTGCGCAAGTCGTACGGCGACAAGACCGTTCTCGACGGCATCGACCTGCGGATCCCGTCCGGCACCGTGTTCGCACTCCTCGGGCCGAACGGCGCCGGCAAGACCACCACCGTGCAGATCCTGTCCACGCTCATCTCCGCCGACGGCGGCCAGGCCCAGGTCGCGGGCCATGACGTCGCCACGTCGCCGGACGGCGTACGCGCCGCGATCGGCGTCACCGGGCAGTTCGCCGCGCTCGACGACCTGCTCACCGCCGAGGAGAACCTGCTCCTCATGGCCGACCTGCTGCGCCTCGGCAAGCGCGAAGGACGCAAGCGGGCCAAGGAGTTGCTGGAGCGGTTCGACATCGCGGACGTCGCACACAAGCGCGCCGCGTTCTTCTCCGGCGGTATGCGGCGTCGGCTCGACCTCGCCATGACGCTGGTCGGCGACCCGAAGGTGATCTTCCTCGACGAGCCGACGACCGGGCTCGACCCGCGCAGCCGCCGCACCATGTGGGAGACCGTGCGTTCGCTGGTCGCCGACGGCGTCACCGTCTTCCTCACCACGCAATACCTGGAGGAGGCCGACCAGTTGGCGGACCGGATCGCGGTGCTCGACGGCGGCCGGATCGTCGCCGAGGGCACCGCCGACGAGCTCAAGGCACAGATCCCCGGCAGCCATGTACGGCTGCGGTTCACCGAGCCCGACGAGTACGAGCGCGCGGCCGCCGCCTTCCCCGGCGCGGCCCGTGACGACGAGGAACTCGCCCTGCGCGTGGCGGGCGACGGCGGTCTGGACGCACTGCGCGCCCTCCTCGACCGGCTCGACGCCACCGGTGTGCGCGCCGCCGACTTCTCCGTGCACACCCCCGACCTGGACGACGTGTTCCTCGCCCTGACCGGCGACGGCACCCCCGGCACCGGATCCGCCCTTCACGTCAAGGAGACGCTGCGATGAGCACCCTCACCTACGCCGTGCACGACTCGATGACGATGCTGCGGCGCAATCTGAAGCACGCGCTGCGCTATCCGGCCGTGTCGCTGGGCGCCTCCATGATGCCCATCCTGATGCTGCTGCTGTTCGTGTACGCGTTCGGCGACTCGATCGGCGCCGGCATGGGCGGCGGCCGGGACTCGTATCTGAACTATCTGACGCCCGGCATCATCATCATGGGGGTGGCCGCCGGCTCGATGTCGACCTCGATCGCGGTCTGCACCGACATGACCGAGGGCATCATCAACCGCTTCCGCACCATGAACATCACGCGCTCGTCGTTCATGACGGGTCATGTCATCGGCAGCGTCATCACGACCATGGTGAGCATGGTGCTCGTCGTGGGGGTTGCGATGGCGATCGGCTTCCGGCCCGACGCGAACCCGGTGGAGTGGCTCGCGGCGGCCGGGCTGCTCGCGGCCATCGCGTTCGCTGTGACGTGGCTGTCGTGCGCGCTCGGCCTGATCTCCAAGACGGTGGAGTCCGCGAGCAACAAGCCGCTGCTGATTCAGTTCCTGCCGTTCCTCGGCTCCGCGTTCGTGCCGGCCGAGTCGATGTCCCCGGGCCTGCGCTGGTTCGCCGAGTACCAGCCGTTCACGCCGATGACCGAGACGCTGCGCGGCCTGCTGACCGGCACGGCGATCGGCAACGACGGCTGGATCTCACTGGCCTGGTGCGCCGGTATCACTCTCGTCGGCTACGTCTGGTCGCGCTCGCTCTTCAACAGCAGCACCACGCGCTGAGTACCGAAAGACACAAGGGCGGGGTGCTCACTCACCGGCAGGGAGTGAGCACCCCGCCCTTGCATGTCCGCACCGGGGCCTGTCCGGCGGTTCAGGCCGCATCCGGGTGGCCCGCCCTTTGCGGTGCTGGTGAGCGGGGTCATGGGGGTCCCCCGTCTGGGGGAGTGCGTGCCAGACCCCGCGATCGCCGCAAGATCCGCCGGACAAGCCGCAGCCGCGCATCGGCTACGGCGCCACCAGCAGCACCTTGCCGATGTGGCCGCTCTCCTCCACCACCCGGTGCGCCTCGGCGGCCTCCGGCATGGGCAGCTCGCGGTCGACGACCGGGCGGACGTGACCCGCCGCGAGCAGCGGCCACACATGCTCTCGTACGGCGGCGACGATGGCCGTCTTCTCTGCGAGCGGGCGGGCGCGCAGCGAGGTCGCGCTGATGGCGGCCCGCTTGTTGAGGAGTGCGCCGAGGTTCAGCTCGCCCTTGACGCCGCCCTGGAGGCCGATGACCGCGAGCCTGCCGTTGACGGCGAGGGTCTGGACGTTGCGGTCCAGGTACTTGGCGCCCATGTTGTCGAGGATGACGTCGGCACCCGCGCCGTCCGTGGCCTGCTTGACCTCGGCGACGAAGTCCTGGTCGCGGTAGTTGACGAGGATGTCCGCGCCCAGCTCGGCGCAGTGGTCGAGCTTCTCCTTGGTGCCGGCGGTGACGGCGACGTTGGCGCCGACGGCCTTGGCGAGCTGGATCGCCATCGTGCCGATGCCGCTGGAGCCGCCGTGCACGAGCAGGGTCTCGCCGGGGCGCAGATGGGAGATCATGAAGACGTTCGACCAGACCGTGCACACCACCTCGGGCAGCGCCGCGGCCTGCTTGACGTCGACGCCCTCGGGCACGGGCAGCAGCTGGCCGGCCGGAACGACGACCTTCTCGGCGTATCCACCGCCCGCGAGCAGCGCGCACACCTCTTCGCCGACGGCCCAGCCGGAGACGCCCGTGCCGAGCGCGGCGATCCTGCCGGAGCACTCCAGGCCGGGGTAGGGGGACGCGCCCGGCGGCGGGTTGTAGAAGCCCTGCCGTTGCAGCAGGTCGGCGCGATTGACGGCGCTGGCCACGACGTCGACCAGCACCTCACCCTCGCCCGGCACCGGATCGGGAACCTCGTCCCACACCAGCGCCTCGGGCCCACCAGGTTCGGGAATCGTGATCGCATGCATGATGGCGACGCTACTCCCCACCGGGTCGTCCGTCTCCGCGGGTCGCTACCCCCGGGGTATGCGCCGGATGTCCGGCGTGACCTGCGTGCCCGGTGTCGCCCGCACGATGGTGATCAGCCGGTCCGCCGACTGGAGGGTGCCGATGGCCGGGTCGCCGTAGCCGAGCACACGATGGCCGCGTACGACGCTCACCACCAGGTCGCCCACCTCGCGCGGCCCCTTGCCCACCTCGGCCTTGACCACGGGGCGTTCGATGAGATCGAGTCCGCTGCCCTGCTGGATGAGGTCCTCCATGACCATGCCGGAGGACGCTCAGCTCTGTGTCTGACTCAGACTGTGTCGATCTGCCAGGCGATTACGCCGTCGCACCCTTGGCACCGTCGACGTCGATGTGAACCGTCGACGTCGATGTGAACCGTCGACTTGCTCCCTGTGATCCGTTGCTGCACGATCGACCGACGGCACCGAGACCTTGGGGCCGGCGCTGGCTGGAGTGAACTTCACCTGTGCACTGCCGCTACCGAAGCACACCAGGTTGAGCTTGTAAGTTTTGCCCTCGCTCAGGGCAGGCTCGGTGTGGATACCGTCGGTCACTCGTTCCGAGCCGGCCTCCACCCTCTTTCCGGTGCAGAACGCAGCCCAAGTGATTGTTGCCCCGCAGCGCGACGACACTGCCACCCTTGTCACGCTCACTGCTCGCCGGCTCAACAAGCGTGCGGCCGTCGTTGTCGCGGTCCGAGAGGACGAGAACGTGCCTCTGCTGAGACACAGTGGTGCAGACACGGTGATCACGAGTTCCAGCTCTGCCGGGCGTCTCCTTGGCATCTCCGTAGTTAGCCCGCACGCTGCCGACACCCTGGAAGGCCTGATGACCTCCGGCAGCGGGCTCGATCTCGTCGAGCGTCCCGTGACCAACGCCGAGGTGGGGCGGTCTCCTCGGGAGTGCTCTGATCTCGTCGTGGCCGTCATACGGAGGAAGAAGGTCTTGGATTAGACCGACCCCGAGGCCGCATCCCTCCAGCTCGGGGACCGAGTAGTCACCATCAGGCAGGCTGTACCGAGCAGTTGATCAGGCAGAACGTACTTGGGTGCTTGTGGTACATCGAGCGAAGCATGGACTCCAACGGTTGAGGCGCCATTCCTTAAGGGTGCGTTCGGTGAGGACCTCGAGCGTGGTGCCGACCAGGATGATCAGGAACAGCACGCACAGGGGTGTGATGACGAGGATGTTGGTCAGCCGGGCACCGTCGCTGACCGGGGTGATGTCGCCGTATCCGGTGGTGGAGAGGGAGACCGTCGCGTAGGAGAAGGCGTCGAGCGGATCGACGGGGCCGTCGGAGTTGTCGGTGTGGCCGTCGCGCTCGGCATAGACGATCAGCGCCGTCACGACGAGGACCAGCAGGGCTATCACCAGCCGTTTGACGACCTGACGGATCGGGCGCTCGACCACTTTCCTCGGGAATTTCACCCGATGGGTCACCAGATGGTCGTCCGCCTGGCGGGCAATGGCGTCATGACCGGGAAGTTTCACGTGAAACACACCCCGATACCGGCGGCCGCCCAGGGCAGATCAAGCAGCTCCGTCTCCTGCCCCGGCCGCGCGCCGCCCGGCGGTACGACGGCGAGCGCGTCGGCGGCGGCGACACCGCGCAGCATCGCCGGACCGTGGTAGTGCAGTGGCACGGCACCGTCATCGCGCAACACGACGGGGACCAGCCGGGTGTCGTACGGATGCCCGTGCACCGCGTCCAGCAACGGCAGCGCATACGGTTCCGGCGCCGGGTGGGCGGCCAGGGTGCGCAGCAGCGGCTCGGCGAGGGTGAGCAGACCGGAGACCGCGGCGAGGGGGTTGCCGGGCAGGCCCACGAGGTACTGGTTCTCCTTGGTGCGGGCCAGCAGCATGGGGTGGCCGGGGCGCACCTTGACGCCGTCGACGAGGAGTTCGGCGCCGATGCGTCGCAGGGTGGGGTGCACATGGTCGACCGGGCCCGCCGCGGTGCCGCCCGTGGTGACGATGAGGTCGGCGTCGGAGGTGGTGACGGCCTTGTGCAGGGCCTCGGCATCGTCGCCGAGCGGGCGCACCACGATGACCTCGGCGCCGAGGGCGCGCAGCCAGGGCGGCAGCATCGGACCGAGCGCGTCGCGGATCAACCCGTCGTGCGGAAGCCCCTCGGTGAGCAACTCGTCGCCGAGAACGAGGACTTCGGCGCGGGGGCGGGGAACGGTGGTGACGCTGTCGTATCCGGCGGCCGCGGCGAGGCCCAGGACGGCGGGGGTGACCAGGGTGCCGACAGACAGCAACTGGTCGCCGACCCGGCACTCCTGACCGCGCGGGCGGATGTCCTGGCCCTGTTTTACCTCGCGGGTGGCATGCAGCCGGCCCTTGCCGTCGACGCTGCCGTGCTCGCTGCGCAGCACGGCGATGGTGTCGGCCGGGACACGGGCGCCGGTCGCGATGCGTACCGCCTCACCGTCCGTCAGCGGCTCGGGCTGCGCGCGCCCGGCGAGGACGCCCTCGTCGCGCACATCCCAGGGGCCGGGTCCGGAGACCGCCCAGCCGTCCATCGCGGACGTGTCGAAGGAGGGGAGGTCGGTGAGCGCGTCCAGCGGGGCGGCCAGGGCCAGGCCGAGGGCGTCGCCGAGAGACACGGAGACGGGAGGGCGACGGGCCCCGGAACGGGCAGCGCGGGCGGCGATGTCGCGGGCCTGAGGCCAGGGGGTGGCCTTGTGGCGCTCGGAGCTGTGCTGCTCCGGGCCGTCCTGCGAGGCGGGCAGTTGGCTGCCTGCGCCGGGGCCGGGTCCGGGGTCCGCGCTGCGGCGTCCCGGCTCCCTGTTCTCTCCGTACTCTCTGTGCTCCCTCACGAGGGCGAGCGCCTCCTCGACGTCGAGGTCATCGGCGGCCTCGGTGTTCGCGACCGGCCCACCGGCACGGATACCACGGGCGGTCATCCCGCATCTGGTTCCGGTCCGGGCTTTCCGGCCGCCTGGGGGGCGTCGTTCTCTTCCTCCCAGCGCAGCGCCAGTGCGGCGGCCTTGCGGGCGGCCTCGGCGACGGCCTCGGGGCCTCCCTCACCCTGCGCGGCCGCGTAGCCGACGAGGAAGGTGGTCAGCGGGGCTGCCGGCCGGGCCACGCCGTGGGCGGCGTCGCGTGCGAGGTCGAGCAGGACGCCGGTGTCGACGTCCAGGTCGATGCCCAGTTCGTTCTTGACTGCGGAGATCCATTCATCCAACACGTGCCCATGCTCCCTGATGCGTGCCCTGGCGGTTGCGATGTCGTCCCAGGTGTCGCAGTCGAAGGACGCGAGCGGGTCCGGGACGCGGGTGAGGTCGAGCGCGCCGGTCAGCCGGCGCAGCGGCAGCCCGGTGAGGGCACCGGGCCCCGCGGAGCCGCCGGTGGTCGCGGACACGGCGTCGGCGAGTGCCGTCAGCGCGTGGCGCAGCGCGGCCGTGCGGTACGCGGCCACGAGCGGCTGGTCGCGGCCGTTCGCGTCGGTGAGCAGCGCACCGTCGGCGCCGGTGGTGCCCAGGACGGTCAACAGCCGCCGTACCGTTGCCTCTTCGAGGAACGGCAGATCGGCGGAGAGCACGACCGCGTGCTCCGCCGTGGTGTGCCGCAGCCCGGCGTCGAGGGCGGCGACCGGTCCGCCGCCGGGCGGCTCCTCGCGCGCCCAGCGAACCGGGCGGGCGGTCGGCCGGGGATCGGCCACGACGACGGTGGTGCGCGCGCCGGCACAAGCCGCGAGCACCCGGTCGAGCAGCGGGCGCCCGCCGACCCGTACGCCGGGTTTGTCGGCCCCGCCCAGGCGCCGAGCGGCACCACCGGCCAGGACGACGGCGTCGTACGGCACGTCGGTCTCCGGATCGGTGGTGTGCGACACGTCGACCTTCGGTGCGGCGGGCTCGTCGTGGGCGGTCACCCTCCGAGTATGGGCGCCGGATGGATCATTGCCATCCCCCTGTACGGCATGTGGACGGGGCCGCCGTCCGCATGCCGGGTGTCACAGAGTGCGCAGCAGCACTGCCGGCTGCTCCACGCAGTCCGCCACGTACCGCAGGAAGCCGCCCGCCGTGCCGCCGTCGCACACCCGGTGGTCGAAGGTGAGCGACAGCTGCACGACCTGCCGCACGGCCAGCTCGCCCTCGTGCACCCAGGGCTTGGGGCCGATGCGGCCGACGCCGAGCATGGCCGCCTCGGGGTGGTTGATGATCGGCGTGGAGCCGTCGACGCCGAACACGCCGTAGTTGTTCAACGTGAAGGTCCCACCGGTGAGTTCCCCGGGTGTCAGGGTCCCGGCGCGCGCTGCCTCGGTCAGGCGCGCGAACTCCACCGTCAGGCCCTCGGCGTCCCGCGTGTGCGCGTCCCGCACGACGGGCACGACGAGCCCGCGCTCGGTCTGCGCGGCGAACCCGAGGTGGACATGGTCGAACCGCACGATCTCGCGGGCCTGTGTGTCGACGGTCGAGTTGAGCTCGGGGAACCGGGCCAGGGCGGCGGTGCAGATCCGGGCGAGGAACGCGAGGACAGAGATCTTCGGGCCACCGGTGGCGTTCATCGCCGCCCGCGCGCGCATGAGTTCCGTCGCGTCGGCGTCCACCCAGCAGGTCGCGTCCGGGATCTCCCGACGACTGCGGGAGAGCTTGTCGGCGACGGCACCGCGGATGCCCTTGAGGGGGATACGGGTGCCTGCGGCGGCGGGTTCGGGAGACGGGGCGGGTGCAGTGGGTGCGGCGGCAGGGGCAGTGGTGCCGAGCCCGTTCGCCGCGGTCGTCGCCGTCCAAGCCGGGCCCGCGTGGGCGGCACCCGCCCGCAGGGCGTCCTCGACGTCCACGCGCAGGATCAGCCCGTCGGGGCCCGAGCCCGTCAACTGCCGCAGGTTCAGGCCGTTGTCGCGGGCGAGCCGCCGCACGAGGGGCGAGATCACGGGGACGGGGCCCTCGGCGTGCGGTGCGGGCGTGCTCACGCGCGCGTGGGTCCCATCGGAGGCGGCCCCGTTGCCCGCGACGGGCTCAGCCGCCGCGGGAACCCCGGCCGTGCCGACCGCCGTGGGCCGTACCCTGCGCCGGCGCGCCGCCGGAGCGCCCGTGCCGTAGCCGACCAGCACGTTCCCCGAGCCCTCGCTCTCCTCGGAGGCAGCGTCGGCCGGGCCCACCGCCACGGTGATCAGCGGCGCCCCGACGGGCAGTTCCGTGCCCTCCTCGCCGAAGCGGGCGGTGACCACACCGCCGTACGGGCAGGGGACCTCGACCATCGCCTTGGCCGTCTCGACCTCGACGACCGGCTGGTCGACGGCGACCACGTCGCCGACCTCGACCAGCCAGCGGACGATCTCCGCTTCGGTGAGCCCCTCCCCGAGGTCGGGGAGCTTGAACTCCAGCACCTGTGCCATCAGCCTTCGGCCTCCCACTGCAGACGTGCCACCGCGTCCAGGATCCGGTCGACGCCGGGCAGGTGGTGCCGCTCCAGCATCGGCGGCGGGTAGGGGAGGTCGAACCCGGCCACGCGCAGCACTGGTGCCTCCAGGTGGTGGAAGCAGCGCTCCGTGACGCGGGCCGCGATCTCTCCGCCCGGGCCGCCGAACCCGCCCGACTCGTGTACGACGACCGCGCGCCCGGTCCGCCGTACCGAGGCAGCGACCGTCTCGTCGTCGAACGGCACCAGGGAGCGCAGGTCGACGACTTCGAGGTCCCAGCCCTCCGCCTGTGCCGCCTCGGCGGCTTCGAGGCAGACGGGTACGGACGGCCCGTACGTGATGAGCGTGGCGCTCCGGCCCGAGCGCCGCACCACCGCGCGGCCGATCGGTTCAACGGCCGTCGGGTGCTCAGGGTTCCAGGAGTCCTTCGACCAGTACAGCCGCTTCGGCTCCAGGAAGACGACCGGGTCGTCGGAGGCGATCGCTGCGCGCAGCAGGCCGTAGGCGTCGGCGACGGTCGCGGGCGTGACGACATGGAGCCCCGGAGTCGCCATGTAGTACGCCTCGGAGGAGTCGCTGTGGTGCTCGACACCGCCGATGCCGCCGCCATAGGGGATGCGGATGGTGATCGGCAGGGGCATCGCGCCGCGTGTGCGGTTGCGCATCTTGGCGACGTGACTGAGCAGTTGCTCGAACGCCGGGTAGGCGAAGGCGTCGAACTGCATCTCCACGACCGGGCGCAATCCGTACATCGCCATGCCGACGGCCGTGCCGAGGATGCCCGCCTCGGCCAGCGGGGTGTCCATGCAGCGGTCCTCGCCGAACTCCTTGGCGAGTCCGTCGGTGACCCGGAAGACGCCGCCGAGGGTGCCGACGTCCTCGCCCATGACGTGCACGGCCGGGTCGTCGGCCATGGCGTCGCGGAGCGCGCGCGTGAGGGCCTGCGCCATGGAGGCGGGTTTGACGGCCACGGTGGTCATCGACGACCGCCTTCCTGCTCGGCCTCCAGCTCGGCGCGCAACAGGGCGCGCTGCTCCCGCAGTTGCGGGGTGGGCTCGGCGTACACGTGGGCGAACAGGTCCATGGGGTCGAGCTCCGGGTCGCGGTTCATGCGCTCGCGCAGGTCGGCGGCCATGGCCTCGGCGTCCTCGCGGGCGGCGCCGATGCCGTCCTCGTCGATCAGGCCGCGGCCGGTCAGTTCCCGTTCCAGCAGCAGGATCGGGTCGTGGTCGCGCCAGGCCTCGACCTCGGCGTCGCCGCGGTAGCGGGTCGCGTCGTCGGCGTTGGTGTGGGCGTCGATGCGGTACGTCACCGCTTCGACGAGCGTGGGACCGCCGCCCGCGCGCGCGTGCTGTACGGCGTCGGCGAGGACCTCGTGCACGGCGGCGGCGTCGTTGCCGTCGACCAGCCGGCCCGGCATGCCGTACCCGACGGCCTTGTGGGCCAGGGAGGGGGCGGCGGTCTGCTTGGCGAGCGGGACGGAGATGGCGAAGCCGTTGTTCTGGACCAGGAAGACGACCGGGGCCTGCCAGACGGCGGCGAAGTTCAGCGCCTCGTGGAAGTCGCCCTCGCTGGTGCCGCCGTCGCCGACCATGGCGAGCGCGACCACGTCGTCGCCCTTGAGACGGGCGGCGTGCGCGAGGCCGACGGCGTGCGGGAGCTGGGTGGCGAGCGGGGTGCTCAGGGGCGCCACGCGGTGCGCGTACGGGTCGTAGCCGGTGTGCCAGTCGCCGCGCAGCAGGGTGAGCGCCTCGACCGGGTCGACGCCGCGGGCGACGACGGCGAGGGTGTCGCGGTAGCTGGGGAAGAGCCAGTCGTGCTCCTGAAGGGCCAGCGCGGCGGCGACCTCGCAGGCCTCCTGGCCGGTGCTGGAGGGGTAGACGGCGAGCCGGCCCTGCTTGGTGAGGGCGGTGGCCTGCGCGTTGTACCGGCGGCCGCGCACCAGCTGCGCGTACAGCCGGCGCAGCAGGTCGGGGTCCGCCTTCTCGGCGGCCTCCGTGCCGAGGACGCGGTAGGGCTCGGCGTCGGGCAGCAGCGGCGCGGGGTCCATCCGGGGCTGCCAGGCGGGCGGCGGCGATGGCCGGTACGCGCCCCGCTGCTCCATGACCGTCATGACGGCACCTCCTCGTGGGAGTGGCTACGGGAGGCGCGTCGGATGTGAGGCGCCTCACCTACCGATTGTTCGGTCGTCGGCACATTTTGGCTACAGGCACCTTCAGGCTGTGGACAAACGGTTCTCCACAACTTGAAATGAACGCACTACGTCCATGGTAGGAAGGCAGGAGGACATGGCACCTGAACAAATGGCCGAGGGCCCGGAGGAAGCCGCCCTGCTGCCGCCCCCGCGCCCGCTGGACGCCATTGATCAGGACATCCTGCAGATCCTCCAGGCGGACGGCCGCGCGTCGATACGGTCCGTCGCCGAGCGTGTCCACGTTTCCCGCGCCAACGCCTACGCGCGCATCAACCGTCTCATCGAGGACGGGGTGATCCGGGGCTTCGGGGCCCGCGTCGACCACGAACGCGCGGGCCAGGGCACATCGGCGTACATCACGCTGAAGATCGTGCAGAACACCTGGCGCACAGTGCGCGAGCAGCTCAGACAGCTGCCCGGCGCCTCCCACATCGCCCTGGTGGGCGGCGACTTCGACGTCCTGCTCCTGGTGCACACGCCCGACAACAGGGCGCTGCGCGAGCTGGTGCTCACCCGGCTCCAGGCGATCCCGGAGGTGCAGAGCACGCGCACACTGCTGGTGTTCGAGGAGGAGGACCTGGAACCGGAGGGCTGAGGTCAGTTGCGCAGCAGCCCGGAGAACGCCAGCCGCACCACGGCGTCGGCCACCTCGCGCTCGCTCACGCCCCGCCCGTCGGGCCGGTACCACTCCACGAGCGAGTTGATCATCCCGAAGACCAGCCGGGTCGCGAGGCGGACCTCCACGTCGCTGCGGACGTCCCCCTCGGCGGCGGCCGCCCTCAGCAGGTCGGCCACCCGGTGGTCGAAGTCCCGGCGCCGCTCCAGCGCCCAGCGCTCGGTGCCGGTGTTGCCGCGCACGCGCAGCAGCAGCGTCACGTACGGCAGCTCGGATATGAGCACCTCGACCATGCGCCGTACGACGTATTCCAGCCGGTCGGCGGCCCGCCCCACGCGCGCGTGCTCCTCGTCGAGGATCCCGAAGAGCCCGTCGAGGGCCCGGCTGACGGCACGCCGCAGCAGTTCCTCCTTGCCGGCGACGTGGTGGTAGATCGACGACTTGGAGATGCCGGCCGCCTTGGAGAGGTGCTCCATGGAGGTGCCGTCGTAGCCACGCTCGTTGAAAACCTGGACGGCGACCGAGAGCAGCGTCTCGGGGGTGTACGTGTCGCGCTTGGCGGTGGTCATGAGGTGCTGCCCTCCCTCTTGTCGGAGGCGTACGCGTGGCGGTACAGGGCGAGGGACGGCGCGTAACGGCCCGAGGGGTCGCGCAGATGCAGGTCGTCGAGGAGGTCGTAGGCCCAGCCGCGGCCGAGCCTGCGGCTCCACTCGAAGGGGCCGAGCGGGTAGTTGACGCCCAGGCGCATCGCGGTGTCGATGTCCTCCTCGGTGGCGACGCCCTTGGCGACGGCGTCGTGCGCCAGGTCGACGATCCGGGCGACCGTGCGGGCGACGATCATGCCGGGGGCGTCGCCGATGAGGCTGACGTTCTTGCCGAGCGCCTGGAAGAGGCCGGTGGCCTCGGCGAGGGTGAGCGGCGAGGTGTCCTGGGAGGCGGACAGGGCGATGCGGGTGGCCCTGCGGTAGTCGAGCGCCAGGTCGAAGTAGACGACGTCGCGGAACTCCACGGAGGTCTGGCCGTCGGCGAGCACCAGCTGGCCGCCGCTGGGCAGCACCAGCCGCGTGCCGTGGTCCTCCTCCTCGGGGCGGACCTGGATGCCCGCCTCGCGGATCAGCGCGAGCAGTTCGGACGCCGGGCCCAAGTCGCCCTCGGCGACGACGTACGCGGGCGGGTGCTCCTTCTCCGCGGTGTGCGGCTCGGCCGGCTCGGCGTCCTCGGCGTAGTCGTACCAGCCGTGTCCGGACTTGCGGCCGAGGCGGCCCGACTCGACGAGCCGGCGCTGGGCGAGGGAGGGCGTGAAGCGGACGTCCCGGAAGAAGGACTCCCACACGGAGTGCGTCACGGACTCGTTGACGTCCTGGCCGATGAGGTCGGTCAGTTCGAAGGCGCCCATGCGGAAGCCGCCGCACTCGCGCAGGACGGCGTCGATGGTGGCCGGCTCGGCGGCCTGGGCCTCGTAGACCGCGAAGGCCTCGGCGTAGAAGGGCCGGGCGATGCGGTTGACGATGAAACCGGGGGTGTCCGCGCAGGCGACCGGCGTCTTGCCCCAGGCGCGGGCGGTTTCGTACGCGCGCGTGGCCGAGCTGACGTCGGTGGCGAACCCGGAGACGACCTCGACGAGCGGCAGCAGCGGGGCCGGGTTGAAGAAGTGCAGGCCCACGAAGCGTCCCGGATTGCGCAGGGCGCCGCCGATCGCCGTCACCGACAGGGACGAGGTGTTGGTGGCGAGCAGACAGTCGCCGTCGACGAGGTCCTCCAGTTCGCGGAAGAGCTCCTGCTTGACCTCGAGCCGCTCCAGCACGGCCTCGACGACCAGGCCGCAGTCGGCGAGTTCCGCCAGGCTCTCGGCGGGTGTCAGACGCGCGCGGGCCGCGTCCCGGTCGGCGGCGCCCATCCGGTCCTTCTCGACGAGCCGGTCGAGGCGGGCGCCGATCGCCGCGGCCGCTTCCCGGGCGCGCCCGGGCGCGGCGTCGTACAGTCGCACCGGGTGGCCCGCGACCAGCGCGACCTGGGCGATGCCCTGTCCCATGGTGCCGGTGCCGACAACGGCCACGGGGCTGCTGAGGTCGAGTGCTGTCATGTGCGCGATCCTCCCGCACGGCGTTGTCCACAGATGCGGCGGACCCCCTTGTCCCGACCGATCGTTCGGTTACTCTAACTCTGACTGGCTGTTGCTGCCCATGTTTCTGCCCAGGTCATGAGCTCGACGAGGAGCTCTAGAGACGAGGAGTTGGTCCCGCATGGCCGAACTGACCGCGCACGAGCTGATCGCCAAGCACCGGCCCACTCTCGACCAGGCCCTGGAAGCCATCCGCACACGCGCGTACTGGTCCCCGCACCCGGAGCACCCGAAGGCGTACGGCGAGAACGGCAGCCTGAGCCTGGCGGAGGGCAAGGCGGCCTTCGACGCCGTCCAGGGCACCCGCCTCGACCTGGACCAGCCCGGCACGGACGACTGGGTGGGCGGCGAGGTGTCGCCGTACGGCGTCGACCTGGGCGTGACGTACCCGCACGCGGACGTCGAGACGCTGCTGCCCGCCATGAAGGCCGGGCAGCGCGCGTGGCGGGACGCGGGCGCTGAGACCCGGGCCGTGGTCTGTCTGGAGATCCTCAAGCGGATCAGCGACCGGACCATGGAGTTCGCGCACGCGGTCATGCACACCAGTGGCCAGGCGTTCATGATGGCGTTCCAGGCGGGCGGCCCGCACGCGCAGGACCGCGGCCTGGAGGCGGTGGCGTACGCGTACGTGGAGCAGGTCCGCACGCCCGACACCGCGGAGTGGGTCAAGCCGCAGGGCAAGCGCGACCCGCTCACGATGACCAAGCAGTTCACGCCGGTCCCGCGCGGGATCGCGCTGCTCGTCGGCTGCAACACCTTCCCGACGTGGAACGGCTACCCGGGCCTGTTCGCCTCCCTCGCCACCGGCAACGCCGTCCTGGTCAAGCCGCACCCGCGCGCGGTGCTGCCGCTCGCGCTCACCGTGCAGGTCGCGCGCGAGGTGCTCACGGAGGCGGGCTTCGACCCGAACCTGGTCACGCTGGCGGCCGAGCGGCCCGGCGAGGGCATCGCGAAGACCCTGGCCACCCGGCCCGAGATCCGGATCATCGACTACACGGGCTCCACGGCGTTCGGCGACTGGCTGGAGTCCAACGCCCGCCAGGCGCAGGTCTACACGGAGAAGGCCGGCGTCAACACGGTGATCGTGGAGTCGACCGGCAACTACAAGGGCATGCTCGCCAACCTGGCCTTCTCGCTGTCCCTGTACAGCGGCCAGATGTGCACCACCCCGCAGAACCTGGTGATCCCGCGCGACGGCATCCGCACCGACGAGGGCCCCAAGTCCTTCGACGAGGTGGTCGCAGACCTCGCCCGCGCGGTCGACGGTCTCCTCGGCGACGACACGCGTGCGAACGCCCTGCTCGGCGCGATCGTCAACCCCGACGTCAAGGCCCGCCTGGAGGCCGCGGCCGGCCTGGGCGAAGTCGCCCTCGCCTCCCGCGAGATCACCAACCCGGACTTCCCGGGAGCGGTCGTCCGTACGCCCGTGATCGTCAAGCTGGACGGCGCCAAGCCGGACGACGAGGCGGCCTACATGAGCGAGTGCTTCGGCCCCGTCTCCTTCGCGGTCGCGGTCGACTCGGCCTCCGACGCGATGGAGCTGCTGCGCCGGACCGTCCGCGACAAGGGCGCGATGACGGTCGGCGCGTACACGACCGACCCGGAGGTCGAGGACGCGGTGCGGGAGGTCTGCCTGGAAGAGGCCGCCCAGCTGTCGTTCAACCTCACCGGCGGGGTGTACGTCAACCAGACGGCCGCCTTCTCCGACTTCCACGGCTCGGGCGGCAACCCGGCAGCCAACGCGGCCCTCACGGATGGCGCGTTCGTCGCGAACCGCTTCCGGGTGGTCGAGGTCCGCAGGGACGTCTAGGCACCGAAGGACGCGCCCCCGGTGACGCTCCAGTGGTACAGCGTCATCGCCACGCTGGTGGCGAGGTTGTAGCTGGAGACCTGGGGGCGCATCGGCAGTGCCAGCAAGTGGTCGGCACGCGCGCGTAGTTCGGCGGACAGCCCGCTGCGCTCCGAGCCGAAGGCCAGCACGGCGTCGTCGGGGAGCTTCGTGCCCCGGATGTCCTCGCCCTCGGGATCGAGGGCGAACACGGGCCCGGCGGGCAGTTCCTCGACGGCCAGGCGCTCCACGGCGGTCGCGAAGTGCAGGCCCGCCCCGCCGCGCACGACGGTGGGGTGCCAGGGGTCGAGCGTGCCGGTGGTGACGACCCCGGTCGCCCCGAAACCTGCGGCCAGCCGGATCACGGCCCCCGCGTTGCCGAGGTTGCGCGGGTTGTCGAGCACCACGATGGGAGCGGTGCGGGGCGTGCGGGCCAGCGCGCGCAGATTGGCCTCGCGGGACGACCGTACGGCCAGGGCGGCGACGCCCGTCGGATGCGGGCGCGGAACCAGGGACGCGTACGTCTCCTCGCTCACCTCGGTCAGCAGCGCGTCCAGAGTCTTCCGCAGGTCCGGGGCCAGCTCCTCGGCAAGCGCGAGGGTGGCCCGCCGGTTCGTGGTGACCGCCACCGGCACCCCGGCGCCAAAGCGCAGGGCGTGCTTGAGGGCGTGGAATCCGTCGAGCAGTACGGCGGTGCCGGCGCCCTCGGCCCAGCGGATCACGGGGTCGGTCATGCCGTGAAGCCTACGCGGGCAGGCTCGCTGCCCTCCGGTGAGCGGGGCGCCGGCAGCGCACGGCCCCCGCGCCGGCGCAGCCGCTCACGCGCGCGTACCGCCCAGCCGCCGAGCCGGCGCAGGAACGGGGTCGGCAGGAAGACGGAGTCCGCCGCGATCATCGCCAGCGAGAAGAACGGCAGCCCCAGGACGACCGCGATCACCGCGTGCTCGGTGATCATCGCGGCCAGCAGGACGTTCTTGACCCGCCGGTTGAACAGAGTGAACGGGAAGGCGACCTGCACGATGACCGTCCCGTACGTCACGAGCATGACCAGCGTGCCGTTGGAGGACATCAGGTCGGCGAGTCCGGGCCAGGGCGAGAAGGAGTCCAGGTGCAGCGGGTAGTAGACGGCGGTGCCGTCCTGCCAGCGCGAGCCCTGGATCTTGTACCAGCCGGCCGTCGCGTAGATCAGGCACGCCTCGGCCATGATCACGAACAGGGCGCCGTTGTGCAGGATGTTGGCGACGACGTCCAGCAGGATCCGCGGTTCGCCGG
This sequence comes from Streptomyces sp. NPDC002619, assembly GCF_042889305.1. Classification (NCBI taxonomy): domain Bacteria; kingdom Bacillati; phylum Actinomycetota; class Actinomycetes; order Kitasatosporales; family Streptomycetaceae; genus Streptomyces; species Streptomyces sp. NPDC002619. The sequence continues at coordinate 410,416 of NZ_JBIAQV010000002.1, forward strand.
ACCGCGCCCAGCGCCAGACCGCCCACCACAGGGCGAGCCCCGCCCACACCGTCCACAGCAGCGCGGGCACCTCCCAGGCGGCCTGGCCGAACCGGCCCGCCAGACTCACCGCGGCGAGAACCGCCCCGAACACGACCCACAGGACCGGACCGACCCGGTCGACGGCTCGCTCCCCACGCGCGTGTGCCGCCTCCGCACGCGCCGCCCGCCGCGCGTCCAGGGACCAGACCTGGCCGCAGCGCGTGAACACCAGGTAGATGGACATCAGGTGCAGGACGTTGTCGCCGCCGTCGCCCATGAAGACACTGCGGTTCTGCAGGGAGAGCACGCCGACCATGAACAGCACCGCGGACGTGCGACTGCGCCAGCCCAGCAGCAACAGCAGGCTGGAGACCACGGCCAGCAGATAGAAGGACTCGAACCAGAGCTGCCCGTCGGACCAGAGCAGCGCAGTGAAGGCGTGGTTGTCCGCGGCCAGCTGCTGAGCCTGGTCCCAGCTCCAGGGGCCGTCGGGGCCGTACAGCTCCTGGCGGTGCGGGAACTCGCGCAGCAGGAACAGCAGCCAGGTCCCGGCGAAGCCTACGCGGATCACGGCGGCCTGGTAGGGGCCGAGGGCCGCCTCGGTGACGCGGGCGATGCCGCGCGAGAGCGACAGGGCGAGACGGTTCACCGGACCCCCCTCGCGGCCTCGTCCTCGGTGACCGTCCACCAGGGAAGCTGGCGGTAGACCGGCTTGTCGGACACCTGTTCGTCGCTCCATGTGGGCGGCGGCACATTGGTGGTCTCCGAGCGGACCTGGACGCTCTGGATGGTGCCCTCCCGGCTCGTCGGGTCCTCCCGGTACAGGCGCATCACCGCGATCCGGCGCACGTACTGCTCGGAGAGCGCGCCGCGCAGGCCGACCGGGCGGTTGTCGGCGCCGTGCGTGGCAACGAAGAACTCCCAGGCCCGGCGCAGTTCGTTCTGCCGGGTGTGGCTGGGCAGGAGGCTGCCGTCGATGGCCTCGCCGTCGCGGGCGGACAGGTCGTTCCAGCCGGTCGTCTCGATGCCGCCGTCCTTCATCCGGACCTCGGCGCGCACCTGTATCGCGATGTCCTGCTGCAAGGGGTTCGGCGCGAACAGCCGCCAGTTCTGCTCGAACTCCGGGTACACCCACTCCTCGATCGCCTTGCCGTGCTGCTTCGTCACGGTGTTCGCCGGCGCCACGCTCAGGAACACCATCCCGAGGTGCACACAGGCGGCGACCGCGACGAACGCGAGGGCCAGGGCCGCGCCGACCTGATAGCGGGGGGAGAGCGCGGCGACACCGGTGCGCGGGGGTGCGGGGCGGTCGCTGGAGGGAGGCGGGGTGTCGGGGGTGGCGGAGGGGTTGTAGGGGGCGTCGGTCGGGTCCTGCTGCGCAGTCCGGGCAAGGGCGGGAGCGGGAGCGGACACCTCTGCAGGGCCTGGCACGCTCTCCGGCCGACGCGCCTCCCCCGACCCGGCCTGCCCGTTCGGGGCGTTCGAGTCTCCGTCGTACGCGTTCATTCCGCCCCGTTCCCGATCCCGCTCCGTCTTCCGGCCACCCCGCCGCAGGGCGCCGCCTGGTCCGGCCCACGAACACCGGTCCGCGGCGCTCGCACGGAACGGTACTCAGCCCCGGCCGCCGGGCGCAGCCCCGGGATACCAAGAGCACACGTGGCCGTCACCACTCCAGGACCCGGATCCCACGGTCACCGCAGGTGGGAGGCTCGCGGCGGATGCCGTACGGCGGCGGCCCACGGCCGGGCTCCACGAGTTGTCCACAGGTCACCGCCCACGGTTGTCCACAGCGGTTGACACCTTGCGACCGCTCGCTCACCATGGAATCGCAGCGACCGAACGATCGGTCGGGAGACTGTTCAGGCAGAGCCCGAGGTCAGGGGGACCGCATGACCACAGCAGCCGCGCATCGCGCGGGCGGACCTACGCAGGCGTACGGCACCCAGGCCGCCGACGCGACGGCCGGGGCGTACGAGCGCGCCTTCGACGCCGCCGTGGCCGCGGACGAGCGCATCGAGCCTCGCGACTGGATGCCCGACGCCTACCGCGCGACGCTGGTCCGCCAGATCGCCCAGCACGCCCACTCCGAGATCATCGGCATGCAGCCGGAGGCCAACTGGATCACGCGCGCGCCCTCGCTGCGCCGCAAGGCGATCCTCATGGCCAAGGTCCAGGACGAGGCGGGGCACGGTCTTTATCTCTACAGCGCCGCCGAGACCCTCGGCACGGGCCGCGACGAGCTCCTCGACAAGCTGCACAGCGGCCGTCAGAAGTACTCCTCGATCTTCAACTACCCCACCCTGACCTGGGCGGACGTCGGCGCCATCGGCTGGCTCGTGGACGGCGCCGCGATCACCAACCAGGTGCCCCTGTGCCGCTGCTCGTACGGTCCGTACGCACGCGCGATGGTCCGCGTCTGCAAGGAGGAGTCCTTCCACCAGCGCCAGGGGTACGAGCTGCTGCTGGCTCTGAGCAACGGAACCCCGGAGCAGCACGCCATGGCGCAGGACGCCGTGGACCGCTGGTGGTGGCCGTCCCTGATGATGTTCGGCCCGCCCGACGACGAGTCGCAGCACTCGGCGCAGTCGATGGCCTGGAAGATCAAGCGCCACTCGAACGACGAGCTGCGCCAGCGCTTCGTGGACATCTGTGTCCCCCAGGCCGAGTCCCTCGGTCTCACGCTCCCCGACCCGGACCTGCGGTGGAACGAGGAGCGGGGGCAGCACGACTTCGGGGAGATCGACTGGACGGAGTTCTGGGAGGTCCTCAAGGGCAACGGCCCGTGCAACGAACAGCGGATCACCCAGCGCCGCAGGGCACATGACGAGGGCGCGTGGGTACGGGAGGCGGCCGCGGCGTACGCGGCCAAGCACACCGGCGGCACAGAAGGAGCCCGCGCATGACGAACACCGACTGGCCCCTGTGGGAGGTCTTCGTGCGCTCCCGTCGCGGCCTCTCCCACACCCACGCCGGCAGCCTGCACGCGCCGGACGCGGAGTTCGCCCTGCGCAACGCCCGCGACCTGTACACCCGGCGCGGCGAGGGTGTCTCGATCTGGGTCGTCCCGGCCGCCGCGATCACCGCGTCCTCGCCCGACGAGAAGGACCCGTTCTTCGAACCGGCCGCCGACAAGCCCTACCGGCACCCGACCTTCTACGAGATCCCGGAGGGGGTGAAGCACCTGTGACTGCCACCGTGCCCACGACCGCCGCGCTCGCCCTCGGCGACGACGCCCTGGTGCTCTCCCACCGCCTGGGGGAGTGGGCGGGCCACGCCCCCGTCCTCGAGGAGGAGGTCGCCCTCGCCAACATCGCCCTGGACCTGCTCGGCCAGGCCCGGGTGCTGCTGTCCATGGCGGGCGACGAGGACGAGCTGGCGTATCTGCGCGAGGAACGTGCCTTCCGCAACGTCCAGTTGGTCGAGCAGCCGAACGGCGACTTCGCGGACACGATCGCCCGCCAGCTGTACTTCTCCACCTACCAGCACCTGCTCTACGCCGAACTGGCCGCAGGGGACGGCCCGTTCGCGCCGCTCGCCGCGAAGGCCGTCAAGGAGGTCGCCTACCACCGCGACCACGCCGAGCAGTGGACGCTGCGGCTCGGCGACGGCACGGACCTCAGCCATGAGCGGATGCAGCGGGCATGCGGCGCGCTGTGGAAGTTCACCGGGGAGCTGTTCCAGCCGGTGGAGGGCGTGGACGCCGACTGGTCCGGTATGGAGACGGCCTGGCTGGAGTCCATGGGCGAGGTGCTCGGCCGTGCCACCCTGACGGTCCCGGAGGGGCCGCGGATCGGGGCGTGGTCGGCGGGCGCCGGCCGGCAGGGAGTGCACACCGAGTCGTTCGGGCGGATGCTCGCCGAGATGCAGCATCTGCACCGCAGCCACCCGGGGGCGACATGGTGACCACGACCACCCCGCTGGAGACCCCACTGGAGGCGGAACTCCTCGCACTCGCCGGTTCGGTGCCCGACCCCGAACTGCCCGTGCTCACGCTCGCCGAGCTGGGCGTGGTGCGTGCGGTGCACATGAGCGACGCCGACTCGGCCGAGGTCGAGCTGACCCCGACGTACACCGGCTGCCCGGCCGTCGAGGCGATGTCCCTGGACATAGAGCGGGTGCTGCGCGAGCACGGCCTGCGCAAGGTCACCGTGCGCACGGTGCTCACGCCCGCCTGGTCGACCGACGACATCACGGACGAAGGGCGGCGCAAGCTGCGGGAGTTCGGGATCGCTCCCCCGCGCGTGCGCTCCGGCTCCGAGCCCGTGCCCCTCGCCCTCGGCCCGACCCGGACCGTCACCGTCACCGACACCCTCGACCCGGTCCACTGCCCGCACTGCGGATCGGCCGACACCGAGCTGCTCAGCCGGTTCTCCTCGACCGCGTGCAAGGCACTGCGGCGCTGCCTGGCCTGCCGTGAACCGTTCGACCACTTCAAGGAGTTGTGATGGCCCGCTTCCACCCGCTCCCGGTGGCCGCGGTCGACCGGATCACCGACGACGCCGTGGCCCTCACCCTCACCGTCCCCCCGGAACTGCGCGAGGAGTACCGGCACGCACCCGGCCAGCACCTGGCCCTGCGGCGCCGTGCCGACGGGACCGAGATACGGCGGACGTACTCGATCTGCTCCCCGGCGCCCGAGCCCGGCGGCGCGGGTCCGGCCACCCTGCGGGTCGGGGTGCGCCTGGTGGAGGGCGGGGCCTTTTCGACGTACGCGCTCAAGGAGGTCAATGTCGGTGACGAGCTGGAGGTGATGACCCCGGCCGGGCGCTTCACCCTCGAGCCGGCGCCGGGTCTGTACGCGGCGATCGTCGGCGGCAGCGGCATCACCCCGGTGCTGTCCATCGTCTCGACGCTGCTGGAGCGCGAGCCGGCGGCGCGGTTCTGTCTGATACGCAGCGACCGCACGGCGGCCTCGACGATGTTCCTGGAGGAGGTCGCCGACCTGAAGGACCGCTACCCCGAGCGGCTTCAGCTGGTGACCGCGCTCTCCAGGGAGGAGCAGCAGGCGGGACTGCCATCCGGACGGCTCGACCAGGAGCGGCTGACGGAGCTGCTGCTCGCGCTGCTGCCGGTGGCGGACGTGGCGGGATGGTTCCTGTGCGGGCCGTACGGGCTGGTGCAGGGTGCGGAGCGTGCGCTGCGGGAGCTCGGTGTGCAGCGGGCCCGGATCCACGAGGAGATCTTCCACGTGGACGCGGGTGCGGCGCCGGTGACGGGCGCCACGGCCCCCGCGCACAGCTCGGTGACCGCGCGGCTCGACGGACGCGGCGGCACCTGGCCGGTGCAGGACGGCGAATCGCTCCTGGAGACCGTGCTGCGCAACCGCCCCGACGCCCCCTACGCCTGCAAGGGCGGGGTGTGCGGCACCTGCCGGGCCTTCCTGGTCTCGGGCGAGGTGCGCATGGACCGCAACTTCGCGTTGGAGGCGGAGGAGACGGAGGCGGGCTATGTACTGGCCTGCCAGTCCCACCCTGTGACCGAGAAAGTGGAGCTGGACTTCGACCGCTGACAGCGGCCCGGCGCCGCAGCACCGTTCCCTTCTCCTAGAACCTGTTCTATCTTGACGGACCGTCAGATTGCTGACGTTGGCCGATCCGCCGGGAGGACAGGACCGTGGACTTCACCTTCACCGAGGAGCAGCTGGCGGCGGCCGAGGCGGCCCGGGGGGTGTTCGCGGGGGTGGCGCCGGACTCGGTGCCGAGCCCCGCGCTCACCACCGGTGCCGTGGCCGACGACTTCGACCGGGCGCTGTGGACGAAGCTCGCCGACGCGGACCTGCTCAGCCTCCTGCTCGCCCCGGAACACGGCGGGGCCGGCCTGGACGCCATCACACTGTGCCTGGTGCTGCGGGAGTCCGCGAAAGTACTGGCGCGGGTACCGCTGCTGGAGAGCACCGCCGCCGCCGCGGCCGTGCAGGCCTACGGATCAAAGGAGTTGGCGGCCGACCTGCTCACGCGGGCCGGACGCGGCGAGCTCGTGCTGACCGTCGCCGCGAACGGCCGCACCGGCCACGACCCGGCCGAACTCGCCGTGACCGCACGGCAGGACGGCGACCTGTGGGTGCTGGACGGGGTGCAGACGGCGGTGCCGTGGGCGTACGGCGCCGAACTCGTCGTCGTCCCCGCGCACACCGGCGCCGGCCGCACCGTCCTCGCGCTGGTGCCACGCGACCACGAGGGCGCCGTACTCGCCGAGCAGATCTCGACCAGCGGGGAGCGCCTGGGCGAACTGCGCCTGGAGTCCGCGCGGATCCCTGCGAGGGACGTCATCGAGGCCGAGGGCGCCTGGGAGTGGCTGCGCGAGCTGCTGGCCACCGGGACGTGCGCGCTGGCCCTCGGACTGGGTGAGCAGGTGCTGCGGATGACGAGCGAATACACCGGAAAGCGCGAGCAGTTCGGGCATCCGATCGCGACCTTCCAGGCCGTCGCCGTCCAGACCGCCGACCGCTACATCGACCTGCGCGCCATGGAGGCCACCCTGTGGCAGGCCGCGTGGCGGATCGCCTCCGGCGCACCGGGCGCGCTGCCCCTCGCCGGGGACGTCGCCGTCGCGAAGATCTGGGCGAGTGACGGCGTACGGCGCATCGTGCAGACCGCGCAGCATCTGCACGGCGGGTTCGGCGCCGACACCGACTACGCCCTGCACCGCTACCACGCCTGGGCCAAGCAGCTGGAGCTGTCGCTGGGCCCGGCAGCGGCGTACGAGGAGGCGCTCGGGGACCTGCTGGCGGCCCATCCCCTGGGCTGACCAGGGCCCCTGGGAGCAGCCCGCTACAGGACGAACCCCGGCTGGCCCTCGTCGGTGACGACGGGCCGGCCGGCCGCCTGCCAGACCTGCATACCGCCGTCGACGTTCACCGCGTCGATGCCCTGCTGGGCCAGATACATCGTGACCTGGGCCGAGCGTCCGCCGGAGCGGCAGATCACATGGATCCGGCCGTCCTGCGGGGCCGCCTCGGTCAGCTCGCCGTAGCGGGCGACGAACTCGCTGATGGGGATGTGCAGGGCCCCTTCGGCGTGGCCCGCCTGCCACTCGTCGTCCTCGCGGACGTCCAGCAGGAAGTCGCCGTCCTTGAGGTCCACGACCTCGACCCTGGGCACACCGGATCCGAAACTCATGCCTACGACGCTACCCGACCGGGCCGCGAAGCCCACCCGGTGCCCAGCCCTCGCTGCGGCTACTCCTGCGCCAGCAGCTCCGCCAGCTGCGCCTCGCGCTCCAGCACGTCGGCCCGCAGCTTGTCGGCGATCTCGTCCAGGAGGGCGTCGGGGTCGTCGGGCGCCAGCCGCAGCATCGAGGCGATCGCGCTGTCCTCCAGCTCGCGGGCGACCAGGGAGAGAAGTTCCTTGCGCTCGGACAGCCACTCGAGGCGGGCATACAGCTCCGCGCTGCGGCTCGGGGGCCGCTCGGCGAGGGCCGGACCCGCGGCCCACTCCTCGGCCAGCTCCCGCAGCAGGGCCTCGTCGCCCCGGGCGTAGGCGGCGTTGACCCGGGTGAGGAACTCCTCACGCCGCTTCTGCTCCTTCTCCTCCTGCGCCAGGTCCGGGTGGGCCTTGCGGGCCAGGTCGCGGTAGAGGCGGCGGGCCTCCTCGCTGGGGCGCACCCGCTGCGGGGGCCGCACCTCCTGCTCCGTGAGCATCGCGGTGGCCTCAGGGAACAGACCGTGCCCGTCCATCCAGCCGTGCAGCAGTTCCTCCACGCCGGGGATGGGCACGACCCGCTCCCGCAGCTCCTCGGCGAGCCGGATGTCCTCCGGATCACCGCTGCGGGCGGCCTTCACCTCGGCGATGCGCGCGTCCAGCTCTTCCAGCCGGGAGTACATGGGGCCGAGTTTCTGCTCGTGCAGACGGGAGAAATTCTCGACCTCGACGCGGAAGGTCTCCACCGCGATCTCGAACTCGATCAGCGCCTGCTCGGCGGCCCGCACGGCCCGTTCCAGCCGTTCCTCGGGCCGCGGCGCCTGGGACTGCTCAGCTTCCGGGGTCGTCACCCGACCAGCCTAGGCCACAGCCGAAACCCATCGCCCGCGACCGCCGGGATCAGCCGGGTTCCCCGGCCTCCGGACCGTCCGCCCAGTCCCGTCACACCCCCAGCTCCGCGGCGACCCACCCCGCCCGCACCGCCGCAACCAGCTCCGCGTGGTCCGCCTCCGTGCGGTCCGCGTAGGCGACCGCGAACGTGGCTATCGCCTCGTCCAATTCCTCGTTCTTGCCGCAGTACCCGGCGATCAGGCGCGGGTCGGCGCTGTGGGAGTGGGCGCGGGCCAGGAGGGCACCGGTCATCCGGCCGTAGTCGTCGACCTGGTCGGCGGCGAGCGCGGCCGGGTCGACGCTGCCCTTGCGGTTGCGGAACTGCCGGACCTGGAAGGGCCGGCCGTCGACCGTCGTCCAGCCGAGCAGGATGTCGCTGACGACCTGCATCCGCTTCTGGCCCAGGACCACCCGACGCCCCTCGTGGTCGATCGGCGGGGTGTCGAACCCGGCCGTCGCCAGATGCGGGACCAGCGCCGAGGGACGGGCCTCCTTCACCTGGAGGACCAGCGGCTGACCACGGTGGTCCAGGAGCAGGACAACGTACGAGCGCGTGCCCACGCTGCCCGTGCCGACCACCCGGAACGCCACGTCGTGCACCGCGTGCCGGGCGAGCAGCGGAAGGCGGTCCTCGGAGACGGTCGTCACATACTGCTCCAGCGACGCCGCGACCGCCGCCGCCTCCGCGTCCCCCACGCGCCGCAGCACCGGCGGCGCGTCGACGAACCGCCGCCCGCCCTCCTCGGCGGCCTCGGTCGACTTCGCCGCGAACCGCCCGCTCGTATTGGCGCGCGCCTTCTCCGAGACCCGCTCCAGAGTGCCGAGCAAGTCGTGGGCATCGGTGTGCGAGACGAGTTCCTCGTCCGCGATGGCGTTCCAGGCGTCCAGGACCGGCAACTTGGCGAGCAGACGCATGGTGCGCCGGTACGCGCCGACCGCGTCGTAGGCCCCCTTCCGGCAGGTGTCCTCGTCGGCGCCCGCCTCCCGGCCGGCCAGCACCAGCGAGGCGGCCAGCCGCTTGAGGTCCCACTCCCAGGGGCCCCGCACCGTCTCGTCGAAGTCGTTCAGATCGATCACCAGGTCGCCCCGGGCGTCGCCGTACAGACCGAAGTTGGCCGCATGCGCGTCGCCGCATATCTGCGCAGCGATCCTGGTCATGGGGGTGCGCGCCAGGTCGTACGCCATGAGGCCGGCCGAGCCGCGCAGGAACGCGAAGGGTGTCGCGGCCATCCTGCCCACCCGTATCGGCGTGAGCCCGGGTATACGGCCCTGGTTGGACTCCTCGACCGCGCTCACCGCGTCCGGGCGGAAGCCGTCCAGGTCGAGCGAGCTGTGCGTGCCACGCGGAACGCTCGCCCGCAGCGCCTTGCCCTCGTCCTTGGGCGACCCCGGATGCGGCCACTGGGCGAAGCCCCGCACCCTGGGCAGCCGCGGAACCGCCCCGGTCGCCGTACTTGCCGTTTCCACACCGGTCTCGGTCACAGCGACCGCCTCCCCCGAACACACGCACGCACGAACATCAACTCGTGTCGACCGTACAGCCGCCTGCCAAAACGCGTCAGACCCTGTGGACAACTCCCCGCTTGTGGACAACCCCACACCCCCGCCAGACAGCCGACGGGGTGCCCGAGACCACTCGGGCACCCAGTCATGGATCAAGTCCCCGGACTCACGTCACGGGACTCAAGTCACCGAACTCAGCTCACTGCACGACAACCTGAGCCGTCCCCGTGACCCCGCCAGAGGTCACCGAAACGGTCACGGTGCCGGAGCGGTGGGCAGTCAGGGCGCCGGTGGAGCGATCCACCGAGGCGACCCTGGGGTCGCTGGACGTCCACACATGGGACGCCGGGTCCGCGACCGGAATGGTGAGCGGAGCGATGTTGTCGTCCGCGATCTGGTCGCCGGTCGCGGTCAGGGTGACGTGGTCGCCCGCTGCGATCGGGTCCTTGGGCTCCTGGACGGTGATCGACGCGAGCGCCGGCTCGACGGTGTACTGCAGGTCACCGTCGTCGCCGATCCGGATCAGACCGAAGTGGTAGATGCCACCCTGGTCGGCCGGGGCGTAGGCCGGCATGCCGAGGTCGGCGAAGGTGAGCTGCGGGATGCCGCCCTCCTCGGTGGTCACGCTCTCACCCTCGGGGTTGAGGATCTGCTCGGAGAACCCGCGCGCGTGGCCGTACATCATGATCACGTGCTGCTTCGGGTGCGTCTCCTGGTAGCGCTGGACCAGCCGCAGATACATCCGCGCCTCCCAGCGGTCCGTGAACTGGCTGTTCGCGGCCGGGTGCGGGTCGTAGGCCGGCATGTGCGTGACGACCAGTACGTCCTTGGCGGTGGCGTCCGTCAACTGCTGCACCAGCCACGGGTACTGCTCGCCCGCCGGGTCCTGGAACGGGTCGGAGGACTGCAGGCTGCCGTGCGCGTTGTCGGTGACGATCAGCCGCGCCCCGCCCTGGTCGTAGGCGTAGTGCGTGTCGCCGAAGGTGTCGCTGTAGTTGCCGTTCTCGGAGTCGGCGCCCTGCGTGATCTCGTGGTTGCCGACGATGTCGCGCTCAGGGATGCCCAGGGCGTCCATCTTCGACTTGGCGAACTGCAGGTCCGCAAGCTTGCCGTCGTCGGCCATGTCACCGAGGAACTGAGCCGCGTCCGGCTGCGCCTGCGGCGCCAGGGTGGGCAGCCGCTTCGCGATGGAGTCCATCACGTTGCTGCTGACCGAACCGGGGTCACTGGCGAGCAGGTGCGCGTCGTCGCCGGTGAGGAGGGTGGTGCCGCGCCCCGCGAAGTCCGCGGAGTCCTCCTCGTGCGACAGCCACTTCGGGTTCTTCGGAATCGCGTGGTACTCGGGCACCGTCACCGGTCTCGGCGAGTACAGCGCCTGCAGGCCCGCGACGTTGAGCGAACCGCTGTACGCCGTGCTCGGGCTGATCGCCAAGAAGTCGAGGAAGCTGATGGTCAGCGGGAACTGCATGCCGGCGGGCAGCTGGGCGACCGCCAGGTGCCAGTCCTTCCAGGTCACGTAGGTCGGATAGAGGGTGGTCGACGTGCCGTTGACGCCGATGTACTTCTCGGCGAGCTCGATGCCGTTGCCGTCACCCTTGATCCACACCCCGATCCCGGTGGGGACCTGGCCGTTGTTGGTGGTCGTCTTCAGCGTGACGCGCGGCGTGAGCACCAACTGCTTGACGCCGGAGCCGGTCGGCATCGAGTAGTCGAGCCGCAGCGAACCGGACTCGGTGGAACCGGGCGGCACCACGCCGGCGTCGGCGGACAGCGTGGCGGGCTTGCCGGTGGTGTTGTTGCTGAGCCGCCAGTTGTCGAGGCTGGTCATCGGATCGATGACCTTGCTGACGCTGCCGACCGCGATCGACGTGGTCCCGGTGGCGCCGGCGACCGTCGCGCTCACGTCGGCGAGGCCGCCGTTGTCGGCGTCGGCGGTGAACAGGCCGTGCGCGTCGACGGTGCCCAGGTTGTCCGGGGTGACCTTCCAGGTGCGCGCCGGTGGGCCACCGGCGCGCACAGCCACCGCACACCTGTCCGGCGGACCGCAGGTTTCCGCTCAGGGTGACGCAGATGACCATCAGGCACGCTCTCCATCGGCAACCGGTCAAGCCGCGTTAACCGTCAACTTCCGTGCGCTCGGGAGGCGTCGTGGTGGGGATGCACGGCGCCTTCAAGCGCCCTTCTACGTCACCCCTCACCGCCCCCCGCCATCATTCCCACGCACTCGTCGAGCGCCGCGTGCAACGGCCGTACGAAGGCGGCGAGTTCGGTGTCCGACACCTCGCCCGCCTCCAGTACGGCCCCGACGACCGCCACCAGGACGGCAGCGGCCTCGAGGGCATGCGCGTCGGCCAGCGCCTCGAGGAAACCGCCGGGACGCGCGACGACGAACGCCTCCTTGCCGGTGGCGGGATCGACCCCGACGCTGCGGGGACGCCGGGCACTCATACGGCGGCCTCCCACAGGAAGTGCTCCTGCCCCAGGGGCGTGAGGCCCGCAGCCCGGCACCGGCGCCGCTCACGTTCGTCCCGCTCGCGTTCCCACACGACGACGTACGGCCGGACCAGGGGCTGCCCGTCGACGGCGATGACGTCTGTCGGGTACGGCCGCGGCCGACGCGCTGGAAGGGGCGGACAGGAAGTGAGGAACAGCGGTGCGTCGGAGCGGGGCGCTCCGCGCGAAGGCAGGAAGAGGCTCAGGATCGCCACCACTAGGCTGCGCATAGGTCGACTCCTACTTAGTCGGCTCAGGCCCCGTTGAGGAAGTAGCCGCTTCCCATCGGGGCCGCTCTGTGTTCGGAGTCCAACATAGCGTGGATGACCGTAGATAACCACGGATGCATGGAATGCCATGGTCATCCACGCTGAAACCATGGACCACGACCGCACCCGCCCCCTGTGGCGGCAGATCGCCGCAGAGATCATCCGGCGTATCAAGGACGGCACGTATCCGCCCGGCAGCCGCGTGCCGTCCACCCTGGAGATCGCTCAGGAGTTCGGCGTGGTGAACGCGACAGCAGCGAAGGCCATGCGGCATCTACAGGACCAGGGCTGGACGCGGGGCGAGGTCGGGCTAGGTACCTTCGTGGTCGACACGCTGCCGCCGTCCCCCGAAACCGCCGGCCCCTCCGCCTGACCGAAGCCCCTCCGGTCTGCCGTGAGATACCTCACGCGTCAGGTGAGAAGTAGGGAAGAACAAGGAAGGACCGCGAGCCCCGCTCGCAGCGCGCCCCGGACACACGTCAACGGGCCCACCGCCGAAGCGATGGGCCCGTAGCCTCTGTGCGCGAGGGGGGAGTTGAACCCCCACGCCCTTGCGGGCACTGGAACCTGAATCCAGCGCGTCTGCCTATTCCGCCACCCGCGCATTGGGTGCGTCTTCGGCGTCTGCCCCTTGGGGCGCGGCGCCTTCCGACATGCAGAAGATTAGCACGGCGTGGAGGGTGGGTTCACATCCCTTATTTGCCGCCGGATCCCAGGCCAGATCCCCGACCGGGCCGACCAGGCCGGCCGCCCGGACCCCCGTCCCCTCGGCCACGTATCAAGGTGGAACGGTTCACGTATCAACCTCGTACCGGTCCTTGTCATCTCCCCAGGAGCGGACCGAGCGGACGGTCAGGTGCGGGACACTGGTCTTGGCCCGCCTCTACGATCCTTGACAGGAGGAGTTCGAAGGGGACCGGCTGGGGGAACCGGCTCATTGCCGGACGCGTGGATACGATCAGTAAGCAGTACCAGGCAGAGCAGCACCGCAGGCAGTACCGCAACGATGGAGGAGGTGCCCCATGGGAGTCCTGAAGAAGTTCGAGCAACGTCTCGAAGGTCTGGTCAACGGCACCTTCGCCAAGGTGTTCAAGTCCGAGGTCCAGCCCGTCGAGATCGCCGGCGCGCTCCAGCGCGAGTGCGACAACAACGCGACGATCTGGAACCGCGACCGGACCGTCGTACCCAACGACTTCATCGTGGAGCTGAGCGCACCCGACTTCGAGCGCCTCAGCCCCTACTCGGGCCAGCTCGGCGACGAGCTCGCCGGCATGGTCCGCGACTACGCCAAGCAGCAGCGCTACACCTTCATGGGGCCGATAAAGGTCAACCTGGAGAAGGCGGACGACCTCGACACCGGCCTGTACCGGGTCCGCAGCCGTACGCTCGCCTCCACCAGCGGCCAGCAGGCCCCGCCCGCCGCCGCACCCGGACGGCCCGGCCCCGGCGCCCAAGGCGGCTACGGCTACCCACAGCCCACCACGCCCGCTGGAGCGCCCCCGATGCCGTCCGCGCCGCCGCCCGGCGCCCGGCCCGGTGGCTACGGCTATCCGCAGCCCTCCGCCCCGCGGCCCCCGGCCGCGCCCGCAGGCGGCGGACGTATGCGCTACTGGATCGAGGTCAACGGCACCCGCCACCAGATCTCCCGCCAGACCCTGGTGCTGGGCCGCAGCACCGAGGCCGACGTGCGGATCGACGACCCCGGCGTCTCCCGCCGGCACTGCGAGATCCGGACCGGAACGCCCTCGACGATCCAGGATCTCGGGTCCACCAACGGCATCGTGGTGGACGGACAGCACACCACCCGCGCTACGCTCCGCGACGGCTCGCGGATCGTCGTGGGCAGCACCACCATCATTTACCGGCAAGCCGAAGGGTGAAGCGGGGGCAATGTCAGAGCTGACCCTCACGGTCATGCGGCTGGGTTTCCTGGCCGTACTGTGGCTGTTCGTGATCGTGGCCGTGCAGGTCATCCGCAGCGACCTGTTCGGTACGCGCGTCACCCAGCGCGGGTCCCGTAGGGAGGCCGGGCGCCAGCAGCAGCCTGCCCGCCAGCAGGCCACGCCCCCGCAGCAGCGCGGCCAGCAGGCCGGCGGCCGCCAGCGGCGCAACGCCCCCAGCAAGCTGGTCGTCTCCGAGGGCACCCTGACCGGCACCACCGTCGCGCTCCAGGGCCAGACCATCACCCTGGGCCGCGCGCACGACTCCACGATCGTGCTGGACGACGACTACGCCTCCAGCCGCCATGCCAGGATCTACCCCGACCGCGACGGCCAGTGGATCGTCGAGGATCTCGGATCCACCAACGGCACATACCTGGACCGGTCCCGGCTGACGACCCCCACACCGATCCCGCTGGGCGCACCGATCCGCATCGGCAAGACCGTCATCGAGCTGCGGAAGTAGTACGACAATGAGCGAGCGGAGCGAGCACGCAGCGGCGGACCGCCTGGCGACCGTCCGCGCGCTCCCGACCGGAGGGTGGGCACCGTGCGGATGTACCCGGAGCCGACAGGCGAGGTGCGCATGAGTCTGTCACTGCGCTTCGCCGCCGGATCGCACAAAGGCATGATCCGGGAGGGCAACGAGGACTCCGGCTACGCCGGTCCCCGGCTGCTCGCCATCGCCGACGGCATGGGCGGCCAGGCGGCCGGTGAGGTCGCCTCCTCCGAGGTGATCTCCACGCTGGTCACGCTCGACGACGACGTGCCCGGATCCGACATCCTCACCTCCCTCGGCCACGCCGTGCAGCGCGCCAACGACCAGCTGCGCGCCATGGTCGAGGAGGACCCCCAGCTCGAGGGCATGGGCACCACGCTCACCGCCCTGCTGTGGACCGGGCAGCGCCTCGGCCTCGTCCACGTCGGCGACTCCCGCGCCTATCTGCTTCGCGACGGCGTCCTCACGCAGATCACCCAGGACCACACCTGGGTGCAGCGCCTCGTCGACGAGGGCCGCATCACCGAGGAAGAAGCGACCACGCACCCGCAGCGCTCGCTCCTCATGCGCGCGCTCGGCAGCGGCGACCACGTCGAACCCGACCTCTCCATCCGCGAGGTCCGCGCCGGCGACCGCTATCTGATCTGCTCCGACGGACTGTCCGGCGTCGTCTCCCACCAGACGATGGAGGAGACCCTCGCCAGCTACCAGGGCCCCCAGGAGACCGTGCAGGAGCTCATCCAGCTCGCACTGCGCGGCGGCGGCCCCGACAACATCACCGTCATCATCGCCGACGTCCTCGACCTGGACACCGGAGACACCCTCGCCGGCCAGCTGTCCGACACCCCCGTTGTCGTCGGCGCGGTCGCCGAGAACCAGAACCACCTGCACGACAACGGCATCATGCAGACCCCGGCCGGCCGCGCCTCGCACCTCGGCCGCCAGGTGCCCGGCCAGGGCGGCGGCGGCGAGTTCGGCCCACCCGGCAGCGGCGACACCACCGGGTACGTCCCGGAGGGCAGCTTCGGCGACTACACCGACGAGGACTTCGTCAAACCCCGCGGCGGCCGCAGGTGGCTGAAGAGAAGCTTCTACAGCATCCTCGCCCTCGGCGTGATCGGCGGCGGACTGTACGGCGGCTGGCGCTGGACGCAGACGCAGTACTACGTCGGCACCCAGGGCGAGCACGTCGCCCTCTACCAGGGCATCAGCCAGGACCTGGCCTGGGTCTCGCTCTCGAAGGTCGAGAAGGACCACCCCGAGATCGAACTCAAGTACCTGCCGCCCTACCAGCAGAAGCAGGTCAAGGCGACCATCGCCGAAGGCGGTCTCAACGACGCCCAGTCGAAGGTCCAGGAACTGGCCGTGCAGGCCTCCGCCTGCAAGAAGGAAGCCCAGCGTCAGGCCGCCGAGAGCGAGACCAACGCCAAGACGGGCCAGGGCGAGGCCGGCGGAACCACCGGAACCACCAAGACGTCCCTCACCACCAAGGCGTCCCCGTCGCCCAATCCGTCCGCTTCGGCACCTTCGAAGTCTCCGTCCACGACCCCGTCCGCGACCCCCAGCCCCGGCCCCACCCTCTCGGAGGATGAGCAGAAGGTCGTCTCGCTGTGCGGTAAGCAGTAGGCAAGCCGTGAGAGGCCCCGACACACGATGAGCAGTACTACCAACCCGTCGACGCACCACACGTCCACGATCGGCGCCATCGGCACCCCGAGCCGGCGCAACACCGAGCTCGCACTGCTGGTGTTCGCCGTCGCCATCCCGGTGTTCGCCTACGCCAACGTGGGCCTGGCCATCAACGACCAGGTGCCCGCCGGCCTGCTGGCCTACGGCCTGGGCCTCGGCCTCCTGGCCGGCGTCGCCCATCTCGTCGTACGGAAATTCGCGCCGTACGCGGACCCCCTGCTGCTGCCGCTCGCCACCCTCCTCAACGGACTCGGCCTGGTCGTCATCTGGCGCCTCGACCAGTCCAAGCTGCTGCAGCAGATCCACGTGTCCGGCGGCAAGGCGACCAACCAGTTGCTGTACACGGCGATGGGCATCGCCCTGTTCGTCGTCGTCCTGATCTTCCTCAAGGACCACCGCACCCTGCAGCGCTACACCTACATCTCCATGATGGCCGCGCTGATCCTGCTGCTCCTCCCGCTGGTCCCCGGCCTCGGACTCAACGTCTACGGCGCCAAGATCTGGATCTCCGTCGGCGGCTTCACCATCCAGCCCGGTGAGTTCGCGAAGATCGTCCTGGCCGTGTTCTTCGCCGGCTATCTGATGGTCAAGCGAGACGCGCTCGCCCTCGCCAGCCGCCGATTCATGGGCCTGTACCTGCCGCGCGGCCGCGACCTCGGCCCGATCCTCGTCGTCTGGTTCATCTCGATCCTCATCCTGGTCTTCGAGACGGACCTCGGAACGTCGCTGCTGTTCTTCGGAATGTTCGTCATCATGCTGTACGTCGCCACCGAGCGGACCAGCTGGATCTTCTTCGGTCTGCTGATGTCCGCCGCCGGCGCCGTCGGCGTCGCGAGCTTCGAACCGCACGTCCAGCAGCGCGTCCAGGCCTGGCTCGACCCGATGAAGGAGTACACGCTCTCCCGCCAGGGCGTCGGCGGCCACTCCGAGCAGGCCATGCAGGCCCTGTGGGCGTTCGGCTCCGGCGGCACCCTCGGCACCGGCCTCGGCCAGGGCCACTCCGAACTCATCCGCTTCGCCGCCAACTCCGACTTCATCCTCGCCACCTTCGGCGAGGAACTCGGCCTGGCCGGCGTCATGGCGATCCTGCTGCTGTACGGCCTGATCGTGGAACGCGGCGTGCGCACCGCCCTCGCCGCCCGCGACCCCTTCGGCAAGCTCCTCGCCATCGGCCTCTCCGGAGCCTTCGCCCTCCAGGTCTTCGTCGTCGCCGGCGGTGTGATGGGACTCATCCCGCTCACCGGTATGACGATGCCGTTCCTGGCCTACGGTGGTTCCTCCGTCATCGCCAACTGGGCACTCATCGGCGTCCTGATCCGCATCAGCGACACCGCACGCCGCCCGGCACCCGCACCCGCCGCCAACCCCGACGCCGAAATGACCCAGGTCGTACGCCCGGGAGGTCCCGGACCCGGCACCGGGTGATCGTGACCCCCGGAACCCTCCGCGCCCCCACTGCGTCTACTGATCAGCTGTCGCCGCCGGCCCGTCGGCGCGCACAGCGGCTGCCCCTAGACTGTGGGCGGCCAAGGACGAGCGCCAGTACCAGCGACACCGAGAGACTGAAGCAACAGGCGCACCCGCTTGCTTGTTGGAAAGGCCGGACGTGAACAAGCCACTGCGTCGCATCGCGATCTTCTGCGGACTCCTCGTCCTCACGCTGCTGATCCGCGACAACTGGCTGCAGTACGTGAAGGCCGACGAACTGCGCACGGACACGAGCAACCGACGGGTGGCCATCGAGCGGTACGCGTCCCCGCGCGGCGACATCATCGTCAACGGCGACCCCATAACCGGCTCGGTCGAAGCCACCAGCGGTGACTTCAAGTACAAGCGCACCTACAAGAGCGGACCCATGTGGGCCCCGGTCACCGGGTACACCTCACAGGCCTTCGGCGCCAACCAGCTGGAGTCCATCGAGGACGGCATCCTCACCGGCAACGACGACCGGCTCTTCTTCCGCCAGACCCTCGACATGATCACCGGCAAGCCGAAGCAGGGCGGCAACGTCGTCACCACGCTCAACGGCGCCGCGCAGAAGGCCGCGTACGACGGACTGAAGGCCCAGGGCGGCAAGGGCGCGGTCGTCGCCCTCGAACCGGCCACCGGCAAGATCCTGGCACTGGCCTCCTACCCGTCGTACGACCCCTCGTCGTTCGCCGGCTACTCGGACAGCGACGCCAAGGCCTGGAAGAACCTGCAGAAGAAATACAACCCCAACGACCCGATGCTGAACCGGGCGCTGCGCGAGACCTACCCGCCGGGCTCCACCTTCAAGGTGGTCACCGCCGCGGCCGCGCTGGAGAACGGCAAGTACAACTCGGCGGACGAGAAGACCGACTCCCCGCTGCCCTGGACCATGCCCGGCACCACCACCGAGCTGAAGAACGAGGGCAACATCCCCTGCAAGAACGCGACGATGCGGATCGCCCTGCAGTACTCCTGCAACACCGTCTTCGGCAAGATCGGCGCCGACCTCGGCAACGACAAGATGCTGGAAGAGGCCAAGAAGTTCGGCTTCGACGCCGAGCAGTTCGTGCCCGTCCGCTCCAGCTCCTCGGTCTTCTCCGACAACATGAACCAGTCGCAGACCGCGCTGTCCTCGATCGGCCAGTACAACACCGCCACGACCCCGCTGCAGATGGCCATGGTCGCCTCGGCCGTCGCCAACGACGGCAAGCTGATGAAGCCGTACATGGTCGACAAGCTCCAGTCGTCCACCCTCGACACCGTCGCCCAGACCGATCCGCAGGAACTCAGCCGGCCGCTGTCCTCGGACAACGCGCAGATCCTGCAGTCGATGATGGAGACGGTCGTCAAGCAGGGCACGGGTACCCGGGCCCAGATCCCGGGTGTCACCGTGGGCGGCAAGACCGGTACCGCCCAGCACGGCATCGAGAACAGCAAGAACCCTTACGCCTGGTTCATCTCCTACGCCAAAATGAGCGACGGCAGCGCACCGGTAGCCGTGGCCGTGGTGATCGAGGACGACCAGGCCAACCGCGGCGACATCTCCGGTGGCGGCCTGGCCGCTCCGATCGCGAAGAGCGTGATGGAGGCCGTCATCAACTCCAAGAAGTGACCCCGCTCACGTCCCCTTCACATCGGTGCACGTTGCGATACCAGTCCTGTATCGGGTGACGGGCTCGGCCAGGTCACACAATGCGATCCGGGTACGGTAGGCCCGGACGGCAGCCTCCGGCCGCACACCATGTGCCGGCCGGGACCCACGGAGAGGGCTGGTAGGTAGCTATGGAAGAGCCGCGTCGCCTCGGCGGCCGGTACGAGCTGGGCCAGGTGCTCGGCCGTGGTGGCATGGCGGAGGTCTACCTCGCGCATGACACCCGGCTCGGCCGCACCGTGGCGGTGAAGACGCTGCGCGTAGACCTCGCACGCGATCCGTCCTTCCAGGCCCGGTTCCGCCGGGAGGCCCAGTCGGCCGCCTCGCTCAACCATCCCGCGATCGTCGCGGTCTACGACACGGGCGAGGATTACATCGACGGGGTCTCGATCCCGTACATCGTCATGGAGTATGTCGACGGCTCCACGCTCCGTGAGCTTCTTCACAGCGGCCGAAAACTCCTCCCCGAGCGCGCGATGGAAATGACCATCGGCATCCTCCAGGGCCTGGAGTACGCCCACCGCAACGGCATCGTCCACCGCGACATCAAGCCCGCGAACGTCATGCTGACGCGCAACGGCCAGGTCAAGGTGATGGACTTCGGCATCGCCCGCGCCATGGGCGACTCCGGAATGACGATGACGCAGACCGCGGCGGTCATCGGCACGGCGCAGTACCTCTCGCCGGAGCAGGCCAAGGGCGAGCAGGTCGACGCCCGCTCGGACCTCTACTCGACGGGCTGCCTCCTCTACGAGCTGCTGACGGTACGGCCCCCCTTCGTGGGCGACTCCCCGGTCGCGGTGGCCTACCAGCACGTACGGGAAGAACCGCAGCCGCCGTCCGTCTTCGACCCCGAGATCACGCCCGAGATGGACGCGATCGTGTTGAAGGCGCTGGTCAAGGATCCGAACTACCGCTACCAGTCCGCCGACGAGATGCGCGCCGACATCGAGGCCTGCCTCGACGGCCAGCCCGTCGCCGCCACGGCAGCACTCGGCGCGGTCGGCTACGGCGGCTACCCCAACGACCAGCCCACCACCGCCCTGCGCACCGACCCGGGCGCCGGCGCCACGAGCATGCTCCCGCCGATGAACCCGGACGACGGCGGCTTCGGCTACGACGAACGCCCCGACCGGCGCCGCCAACCGAAGAAGAACAACACCTCGACGATCCTCCTCGTCGTCGCCGGCATCCTCGTCCTGATCGGCGCGATCCTGATCGGGAAGTGGGCGTTCAGCGGAAACGGCGCGAACAACGACACGTTCCCCGCGCCGAACTTCGTCGGAAACACCAAGGCGACGGCCACGAAGATGGCCGACAACGTCGGCCTTCAGCTCTCCTTCTCCAGCAAGACGTGCGACAAGCAGCCCAAGGGCAAGGTCTGCTCCCAGGACCCCACATCCGGCACGGACGTGAAGAAGAACGACACGATCAACCTGGTGGTGTCCACGGGAGCGCCGAAGGTCACAGTGCCGGACGTGCAGGGCCTCACCTTCGACAAGGCGGAGGCGCAGCTCCAGGCGAAGGGCTTCAAGGTCCAGAAGAAGACCCAGGAGTCCGACCAGACGCCGGACGTCGTCATCAGCCAGGACCCGACGGGCGACACGGACCGCGAGAAGGGCTCCACGGTCACGCTGACCGTCGCCAAGGCCGCGGCCAAGTCGACGGTCCCCGACGTCACCGGCAAGACCTGCGACGAGGCCAAGGCCCTGATGCAGCAGAACGACCTGGTCGGTACGTGTGTCGACCAGCCCGTCAACGACCCCAACCAGGCCGACAAGGTCATCTCGACGTCACCGGGGCCGGGCAGTCAGGTCGACAAGAACACCCCGGTGACGATCAACGTCGGCAAGCTGGCGGATCAACAGGTGCAGGTTCCGCAGATCCAGAACCGCACGCTCAAGGACGCCCAGAAGATGCTCTCCGACGTGGGCCTCACGGTCGGCAACATCCAGGGCTCCCAGGACCCCAACGCCCTCGTGCTCAACTCGGACCCCGCACCAGGTAGCACCGTGAACAAGAACCAGGCGGTCAACCTGTTCACCATGGACCAGGGCGGAAACGGCAACGGAGGCCTCTTCGGCGGCTGATCCACCACCGCCGGACACGGAAGCCGCGTGAGGGAAGTTCCCCTCACGCGGTTTCCTTTTCCCGGTCCGTGACAAATCGGGCTCTCACTAAACACCCGTTCTCCCATCGATCGTGTCTTCCTATGCGACAACTCGTTGATCGGATCGGGTGGGGACTCAGAACGCTCTGCCCCGGCCGTACGGCCACACCGCGAACGGAAGGGCAGAACATGATCAACGAATCAGCACTGCTGGAGTCCAAGAGCCTGCGTAACAGCGTGCTGGACCGCACGGACGTACTCGACCGGGTCAAGGCACTGTCGCTGCTGCCGGACGGGATGCATGTGACTACGGCGATGGTGGCGGCGTACTTCGAGGTCGGTATCAAGGCCATCGAGTCTCTGGTTCTCGACCACCGGCAGGAACTGGAAGCGAGCGGCTACCGCGTATTGTCAGGTGCAGAACTGACCTCCTTTAAGGAGGTCAGTGGGATCCAGTCCCACTCACGAGCCCTCGCGCTGTACCCCCGCCGAGCCGTCCTCAACGTCGCCATGCTCCTCCGGGACAGCGAAGTCGCACGTCAGGCGCGTGTGTACTTGCTCGACATGGAGTACCTGGCCCGCACACAGCCTGTGGATAACTCTGTCCACACGGCCCCGGAGCCCCTCGACGACCGCATCGACCAACGCATCGCCCACATCCTCGGCAAGACGGTCGTCCCCATGTTCAACGCCCTCATCCCAAAGGGCCTGAAGTGGCAAAGGCTAGTTGCGGCTTCGGGCCCTCGCCATGCTAGGCGACTGAGGTCCTCAAAGGACCTCAGTCAGTTCACCGCAGTTCCTTCGGCAACGTCCGCTTACTGTCCACCTTCTCCACCCGCACCAACTCCCCCCACACCACATACCGGTACCGGCTCGTGAACACCGGCGTGCACGTCGTCAGCGTGATGTAGTGGCCCGGCTTCTTCTTGCCGGATTCCTTCGGGACCTGGGCGAGGACCTGGACGTTGTACTTCGAGGTTTCCGCGAGGACGGCGTAGGTCTTGTAGACGTACCACTTGTCCTTCGTCTCGAAGACGATCGGGTCGCCCTTCTTCATCTTGTCGATGTTGTGGAACTTGGCGCCGTGGCCGTCGCGGTGGGCGGCGAGCGTGAAGTTGCCCGTCTTGCCGGACATGGGGAGCGTGGCCTTGACGGGGTCGGTGTAGTAGCCGGCCACGCCGTCGTTCAGGACCTCCGTCGACGTGCCCTTCTCGACCAGGACGTCGCCGTTCTTCATCGAGGGCACGTGCAGGAAGCCGATGCCGTCCTTGGTGTCCAGCGCGCCGGGACCGGTGTCCTGGGCCCAGTGGTTGCGGACCTTGTCGCCCTGTTTGTGGGCCTCGCGGTCGGCGACGACGTTCGTCCACCACAGGGAGTAGACGACGAACAGGCCGAGCACCAGGCCCGCCGTGATGAGGAGTTCACCGAAGACGCTGATCGCCATGGCGATCCGGCCGGTCCCCCGGCGTCGCGGGCCGAACGCCGCGTCCGGCGTGCCCGTGTGCTCTTCGGTGTCGTCCGCGGTCGCTGCCACAGTTCTTCTGCCCCTACTCGACGAGCGCATCCGGCTTGCCCTTGCTGCGCGGCCGTTCCTCGACCATCTTGCCCCAGACGATCAACCGGTACTTACTGGTGAACTCCGGCGTGCATGTCGTCAGCGTGATGTAGCGCCCCGGTGCGGTGAAACCCGAGCCCTTGGGGATCGGGTTGAGCACGCTCGTGTTGGACGGCGGCGTCACCGGCAGCGTCGACGCCACCTTGTACACGAAGTACTTGTCCTGCGTCTCGACCACGACCGCGTCACCGGCGCTCAGCTTGTTGATGTAGCGGAACGGTTCGCCGTGCGTGTTGCGGTGGGCCGCCAGCCCGAAGTTGCCCGTCTTCGCGTCCGGCATCGCCGTCTTCAGCGCGCCCTCGCCGTAGTGGCCGACCATGCCCTTGTCGAGGACCCTGTCGTTGCTGACGCCCTCGGCGATCGGCACGACCACGTCCAGCTTGGGAATGTGCAGGATGGCGAAGCCCTGCCCCGGCTCGAACGCACCCGGCGCACGCTTGCCGCTCGCCCAGTCGTCCTGAAGGCTGCTCGTCTCCTTGTCCGCCTGCGCATGCGCCCGCACATTCGTCCACCACAGCTGATATGTGACGAACAGCAGCATCAGCACGCCCGTGGTGATGAACACCTCACCGATCGCCCGGCTCGCCACCACGGCCGGGCTCGGCTTGCGCAGTCGCGCCTGCCGCCGGGCCTCGACCCGGGACAGAGGCGCCCCCGAGGCCGTCTCCTGCGCGGCCGCTTCCGACTCGCGCGCACCGCCGCCGTGCCGCCCGCCACCGCGCCGCTTGGCAGCCTTTCTGCGGGCCGCACGGCCACCCGGTGCCACTCCGGTGGCAGACGCGGCGGACGAGGCCGCAGAGGCGGCTGTGGCCACGCTCCCGAGCTCCGGTGACAGGTCCGCGATGCGCAGCGCCACCGTCTCGTCGTCGGCGGGCGGCACGTACGGCTCCTGGTACGGCGCCTCCTGCGGCACCTCACGCGCCACCTCGTACGGCGCCTCCTGCAGCACCTCACGCGCCACCTCGTACGGCGCCTCGTGCGAGACCTCGTACGCCCCGTCCCCCTGCCCCTGCCCTTCTCCCTGCCAGTCCCCGAGCGCCCCGGATGCCCCGTACGACTGATCCCCGTACGAGGCATCGGTCTCGCGCTCGGGGCGCAGCGCGGTCACGCCGTGGCCCTGCCCACCACCGGGGCGAGCCCCACCGACCTCGCCACCGCGCCCTCGTCCCCGCACGCCACCAGCCAGTTGGCCAGCATCCGGTGCCCGTGCTCGGTCAGCACCGACTCGGGATGGAACTGCACGCCCTCGACCGGAAGTTCACGGTGACGCAGGCCCATGATGATGCCGTCGTACGTCCGCGCCGTGACCTCCAGCTCCGGCGGAACCGTGGCCGGCTCCGCGGCCAGGGAGTGATAGCGGGTCGCCGTGAACGGGGAGGGCAGCCCGGCGAAGACGCCCTTGCCCTCGTGCTCGACCGGCGAGGTCTTGCCGTGCAGCAGTTCCGGCGCACGGTCCACCACACCGCCGTACGCCACCTGCATCGACTGCATGCCCAGGCAGACCCCGAAGACCGGCACCCCAGTAGCCGCACAGTGCCGGACCATGTCCACGCACACGCCCGCCTCCTCCGGCGTACCCGGACCCGGCGACAGCAGCACACCGTCGAAACCGTCCTGGGCGTGCGCCGTCGACACCTCGTCGTTGCGCAGCACCTCGCACTCCGCGCCCAGCTGGTACAGGTACTGCACCAGGTTGAAGACGAAGCTGTCGTAGTTGTCGACGACGAGAATCCGCGCACTCACTGGTTGTCCACCGTCACATCATTGAAGGGCAGCAGCGGTTCGGCCCAGGGGAAGACGTACTGGAAGAGGACGTAGACCACGGCCATGACCAACACGAGTGAGATCAACGCCTTCAGCCACGCGTTGCCCGGCAGTTGCCGCCAGATCCAGCCGTACATGCCGTCCCTTCCGTCGTCCACGGCACCAGACTCACGCCGTACCGCACCAGACTAACGGCGCAGAGCCTCCGGTTCGCCTGCCTCCACAGGCTGTGTGGAGTCCAGGTGCGCCCAGACGATCAGCCGGTGACTGTGCCCCCATTCCGGATCGCACGTGGTCAGCGTCAGATACCGCCCGGGACGCGTATACCCGGACTTACGTGGCACAGGGTCGATCACTTCAACGTCGGTGGGCACTGTTTTGTAGGGCCCTTTGTCGATCCGATACGTGAACCAGGTCGTCCCGTCCGTCAGGACGATCGCGTCCCCCGGGCGCAGCCTTGGGAAGTCCTTGAGCGGGTCGCCGTAGGTGCGCCGATGGCCGGCGACCGCGAAGTTGCCCTCCTGCCCCAGCCGCGTCGTACGCGCGTAGTGGGCGAGGCCCTTCTTCAGCACGTCCGTGCCGGTGCCCTCGAGGACGGGTTTGTTCCACGTGAAACCGAGCCGGGGGATGTACATGATCGCGAAGGGTTTGCCGTAGTGGTACGCGGCCGGTGCCGGCGGGCTCGCGGTGGCACCGGATCCGGAACCGCCCGCCGCCGGCTTGTGCACCGTCCCCTTCGACCACTGCTGCTGCAACTGGTCGATCTGGTCGTTCATGACACCGTCGGCCTGCACACCGGTCCAGAACAGCACATAGACGACGAACAGCACGATCACGGCGCCCACGGTGATGCACAGCTCGCTGACCGACCTGACGAACACGCGCACCGGCGGCTCCCGAACGGACTGCCTACTCCACGGGCTTCGCGTACTGCAGATCCACTGTGCCCGAGTAGCCGGGAAGAGTCACCGTCCCGTCCTCGGTGACTTTCCAGCCGAGGCCGTAGACGTTGACGTACACCATGTAGTTCTGGATCGCGGGACTCGCCGCGAGCGCCTTCTGCAGCGCGCCCGGGTCCCCCACGGCCGTGATCTTGTACGGCGGTGAGTAGACCCGGCCCTGGAGGATCAGGGTGTTGCCCACGCAGCGCACCGCGCTCGTCGAGATCAGCCGCTGGTCCATGACCTTGATGCCCTGGGCGCCGCCCTTCCAGAGCGCGTTCACCACGGCCTGCAGGTCCTGCTGATGGATGACGAGGTAGTCGGGCTGCGGCTCGGGATAGCCGGGGAGCTTCGCCGTGGCGTTGGGCGGGGCGTCGTTGAGCGTGACCGTGACGGCCTTGCCGGTGAGCTTGCTCGTGCCCGCGCTCTTCTCCAGCCCGGTGAGCTTCTCGCCCTGCCCCTTGGTGCTGCCACCGTCCCGCTCGGCCAGCCCCTCGATCTCGTCGCGGACCCCCGCGTTGGACTCGTCGAGCTCCTTGTTCTTGCGGCTGCGCTCCTGAATCAGGTCGGAAAGCTTCAGCAGCGAGGCATCCGTACGGATATCGGTGCCCTTGGCCGTGTTGAAACTGGTGAAGAAGATGAGCCCGGCGAGGGCGAAGACGGCCACCGTGAGGATCCGCACCGGCCGGAAACGTGGCGTGCGCTCGGGGCCGGAACCCATTGATCCCGTCCCGGGGGAGTCGGCAGAATTGCTCAACGTACCCTTATCTCCTTCGGCGCCGCGGAAGCACTACGCTAACGGACGCCCGGGGGAGCACTTAGTGTCGCCTTGTACGCTGCCCGGAGCCCGACCCAGTTACCTGCGCGGCCACGCAGCGCATCGACAGGAGAGACCCTCGTGCCGAAGTCCCGTATCCGCAAGAAGGCCGACTACACGCCGCCCGCGGCGAAGCAGGCGGCCACCATCAAGCTGACCAACCGTGCCTGGGTCGCGCCGGTCATGCTGGCGATGTTCCTCATCGGCCTGGCCTGGATCGTCGTTTTCTATGTGACGGACGGTTCGCTGCCGATCGACTCGCTGGACAACTGGAACATCGTGGTCGGTTTCGGCTTCATCGCGGCAGGATTCGGCGTCTCCACACAGTGGAAGTAAGCTCGTCCTCCCGGTGAACACAGCTCTACCCAGGGCTATCCGCTGAGTTATCCACAGCTTTGATCAGCCGTCCACAGGCTACCTGGGGACAAGAAACGACGATCTGTGGATAACCCACAGAGCGTTGACGCCGGTACGACTGACCCACCAGCACCCGTAAACCTGTTCGCCCCCCGTCCCACCTGGGAAAACACACCTGAGGGACGGGGGGCACAGTTGTTCCTCCACACTGTGCACAAGATTCGCCACGCACTGTGGACAACGGTTCGGTATCAGCTGAGCTGAGAGGTTCTGAGCACGGTCAGGACCACGACGACGACCAGGACGAGGGCGCTCGTGCCGTACTGGATCAGTGCGCGGTGCTCGCGCGGGGCGTGGACCATGGCGTACCCGGTGATGACGCCGGCGACGAGGCCGCCGATGTGGGCCTGCCAGGCGATGCCGGGGACCCCGAAGGTGATGATGAGGTTGATCACCAGCAGGGCGATGACCGGACGCATGTCGTAGTTGAGCCGGCGCATCAGGACGGCAGTGGCGCCGAAGAGGCCGAAGATCGCGCCGGAGGCGCCCAGCGACCCCTGGTTGGGTGCTGCGAGGAGATAGGTGAGCGCGCTGCCGGCCAGGCCCGAGACGACGTACAGCGTGAGGTAGCGGGCGCGCCCGAGGGCGGCTTCGAGGGGGCCGCCGATCCACCACAGGCTCAGCATGTTGAACGCGATGTGGATGTAGCCGCCGTGCAGGAACATGGCGGTCAGCAGGCGGTAGTACTGGCCCTGTGAGACGCCCTCGAACGAGCCGAACAGCGGCACGTACGCGTGGCCGATCAGGTAGAAGCGTTCGGTGAAGGAGTCGCCGACGGCACGCTGGACAACGAAGAAGGCCAGGTTGAGGCCGATCAGGACCTTGGTGAGCAGGCGCGGGTCGGCCGTGACGGTGCCGCCGGCGAGGGTGCGGGGCTGGGTGGCGGTCGCGGGGTGTCCCGTGCCGGAGCCTTCGCGGACGCAGTCGGGGCACTGGAAGCCGACGGAGGCGCTGACCATGCACTCCGGGCAGATGGGGCGCTCGCAGCGGGTGCAGCGGATGCCCGTCTCGCGGTCCGGGTGCCGGTAGCACACGGGCGAGCTCTGGGCGCCCTGTGCGCTGCTTGCGGCCTGGTCCATGGGGTCCCCTCGGTCGGTCGTGGGCATACGCATGCCCCGCTCATCCTTACGGACGAGCGGGGCGTTTTGTTCCCTGCGGGAGGTTCCGGTGCGGGCGGCACGGACCCGGCCCGACCCGGTGGCTCAGGCCTGGCGCTTCTCGACGACGACGGACTCGATGACGACGTCGTCGACGGGCCGGTCGTTGGGTCGCGTGGTGGGGACGGCGGCGATCGCGTTCACCACCTTTTGGCTGGCCGGGTCGGTGACCTCGCCGAAGATGGTGTGCTTGCGGGTCAGCCAGGCAGTGGGGGCCAAGGTGATGAAGAACTGGGAGCCGTTGGTGGCCGGGCCGGCGTTGGCCATGGCGAGCAGGTAGGGCTTGTTGAAGGCGAGCTCGGGGTGGAACTCGTCCGCGAACTCGTAGCCGGGGCCGCCGATGCCGGTGCCGAGCGGGTCGCCGCCCTGGATCATGAAGCCGCTGATGACCCGGTGGAAGATCGTGCCGTCGTAGAGCTTGTCGGTGCTCTTCACGCCGGTCTGCGGGTGTGTCCACTCCCGCTCGCCCTGTGCGAGTTCGACGAAGTTCTTGACCGTCTTGGGCGCGTGGTTCGGGAACAGCCGGATCTCGATGTCGCCGTGATTGGTCTTCAGGGTGGCGTAAAGCTGCTCGGCCACGGTCTGCCTTCCGTTGTCTTCCTGCGATTCACCGATCCTCGCACGGTCGGGGCGGTGCGTCGCCCGGCGGCGGCGTACGGGTGCGCATCCGCGCGAATCGCTTGCGGAAAACCGGTCGAGTCCGCTCGGGACGGGGGCGCAAGGCGACGATCCGTGGCATTGTCGTGGACAAGCTCCTGTTGCCCAGAATTCGTCTTTCGTCCGCTCTTGGGATTGAACAGGTTGTTCGGCACCCGTATGCCCGCCCTCGCATGCCTCGTGGCTCGCGTGCAGGCATGATCCGTAAATGGGTGGAAAGTCGAAATACCGTACGCCACCGAGGAGGAGGATTCCCGTGACCCGCATCGACAGCGTGCGCGCCGCGACCGGCTCGGCGAAGGACAGCGTGCTGCACGCCGCGGAAGTGGTGGCGCCCTACGCCGACACGGCCAAGGAGCGTGCCGCGTACTACGCGCAGGAGGCACGCGTACGGCTCGCGCCGATGGTGTCGCAGGCCGCTGAACAGGCTCGCGCCCAGGCCCGCGTCCAGTACGACGCCCATCTCGCACCGCGGCTCGAACAGGCGCGGTCGCATGTGCCGCCGAAGGTGGACCAGGCGGCGCACGAAGCCGCGGTGCGTACGCGCGTCGCGGCCCGGCAGGCCGCCGAGTATTCCCGGCCGAGGATCGAGCAGGCGGTGGCCGCGGCGGGGCCGGTGCGTGACGAGGCCGCGGCGCGGGGTGTCGCGGCGCTGGCCGCGTTGCGTGGGCAGGTCTCGCCGGAGGAGATCCAGAAGCTGGTGCGCAAGCACGAGCGGCGGGCGCGCGCCGGCCGTGCTGTGAAGGTGCTGGCGCTGCTGGGTGTCCTGGCGGGCGGTGCTTTCGCCGCCTGGAAGTGGTGGGACAAGCAGGCCAACCCCGACTGGCTGGTGGAGCCGCCCGCCGCGACGGAGGTGCCGGAGTCGGGTGGGCTGAGCTCGATGGACGGCAGGCCCGACAGGTCGGTCCTCGACCCGGAGGTGCAGGCCAAGCAGGCCGAGGAGGAGGCGTCGAAGCGGGACGAGGAAGAGTAGGCGCGGCCCGGCCCGTTCGGGCGGTTTGTGTGGCGGGGTGGGAGACGGTCGTATGTCTCCCACCCCGCCGCGTGCTGTGACGGCCGGGCCGGCATCGACCGGAGGGCGCTGGAATGCGACGGTGCCCGGGTGGCGGTTCAGCCGGTTTTGCGGGCCACCCCTCCGTAGAAGCCGATCTCGCCGGAGCGGGCCGGTGGTGGGACGTCGGGGCGCCAGAACGGGACCTGGGCCAGGCCGGGCTCGATCAGTTCGAAGCCGTCGAAGAGTCGCTCGATCTCGGTGCGGGAGCGCAGGTTGAGGCTGGCGGTGGCCTTGTTGTAGACGGCCTGGGCCGCGCTGCGGTCGGCGAAGTCGCCTGTGGCGTGGGAGAGCACCAGGTAGCTGTCGGTGGGCAGTGCGTCGCGCAGGGTGGCGACGATCCGTTCGGGTTCCTCGGCGTCGGTGAGGAAGTGGACGACGGCGACCAGGAGCAGCGCGACTGGTTCGTCGAAGTCGATCATGCGGCGGACGTCGGGGTGGTCGACGACGGTCTGCGGTTCGCGCAGGTCGGCGAGCACGATGCTGGTGGGGCCGGAGCCGCTGAGCAGGGCGTCGCCGTGTGCCTTCACGATCGGATCGTTGTCGACGTACGCGACCCGTATGTCCGGCGCGGCTTTCTGGGCGACCTCGTGCACGTTCGGGGAGGTGGGCAGTCCGGCGCCGATGTCGAGGATCTGGCGTACGCCGCTCTCGACGACGTGGCGCACGGCGCGCTGCAGGAAGGCGCGGTTGGCGCGCAGGCCGATCCGTACTTCGGGTGCGGCGGCGGCGAGTTGGTCGCCGGCGTGCTGGTCCACCTCGTAGTTGTCCTGGCCGCCCAGCAGGTAGTCGTAGATCCGCGCGGGATGCGGCCTGCTGGTGTCTATCTCCCCGACCCGGGAACCGTCCTGACTCACCCTGCTCGCCTCCCCACGTCCGCCCCGCCGCTGACGACAGCTTCCCACATCAACTCCCGTGTCGATGCGGTGAGTTGCTCCGCGGGAACACGTCGCTGGTGAGGACGCCGAGCAGCGCGAGGGCGGCGTTCACGGCCTCCGGGAGCGGGCGGTTCCAGCACAAACACCAAGATCCCCTCTGCTCTGCGTTTCCGCGGGTCAGAGGGGATCTGGAGGAGTGGAGCCTAGGGGAGTCGAACCCGAAATCGCTATCTTCCCGACCTACGGTTTTACCGGAGAACCGGCCAAAGACTCCCGTTTCCACCCTCCTCGATCCGGCTCGATCCTCCTGGATCCGGGTGCCGTGCCGAAATGTCAGCACGGGCCAGTCAGCCGTTGCGGTCACGAATCAAGGGTTACTGGACACGGCCCAGCTTCCCGATAGATCCATGGGATATGCAGATCTCAGATCTCAGCTTATGTTCCCTGAAGCAAATTATCCCGAATGATCCCGCATGCTCAGGAAACGTCAGATGCTCTCTACGACAGCGCTTCTGGCGCATCGAGGACGAGACCGGAGCGCCCGCTGTCCACTGCCAGCCGAAGATCTCCGTGCCCTTCCCGCTCGACATCGATCTCAACGCCCTCGTGCCAAGGACTCCAGGTCCTCCAGTGCCCGCGCCTCCAACCGATCACCGACGGCACCGCACCCTCCAGGCCGACAACAACCGTCCGCTGCCTGCCCACCACGGTCACGCTTCGAGCATGGGGAAACTCCTTCTCACCGAGCAGGGGTTCGGTTTGCCAAAACGCGCTTACTCCGCGCGGTGCGGTTTGTGGTGGGCGACCTGTAGGCGGACCTCGGTGGGCATGTGCGGGGATCCGGTGGACCGACGAGCGGTTCGGAGCGGGCCTTCGCACAGGGCGTCGAGGACAGCACCGGGTGGTGCCCCCTGAGGGGTGAGAGCAAGCCTGACGCGGGTGCGGGGGTGGGCAGGCCGGCCAGTGATGTGTACCGCCGCATGCTCAACCCCCGGCAGGGCACCGGCTTCGGCGGCGATCGCGTCGCTGAGCGCGCGGTCGCGCAGTTCGACGCCTTCCTGCGGGGGTGTGCCGCCGAGGGTCAGCGCTCCTGGGTGGCGTCGGCGCAGTTGGGCGAGCAGCCACCAGAGGGCGAGCAGGGCGACGAGGGCGAGAGCGGCGATGACAGCGGGCCACCACCACCAGCCCTGGCTGCTCCAGCGGGCCCGGTCGGCAGAGCTGAGCAGGACGTCGTCCGGGACGGTCAGGGGCCAGCCGACGGGCGGGACCAGATCGTGTCGACGGTAGATGTCGAGCCCGGCGAAGAGGATCAGCAGACCGCCGCCTAGCAGCACCAGTCCGGCGAGGGCTAGCAGACTGCGGTTGAGTACAGGTCGCGGCGTCATGGTTCGGGCTCCGGTGCTGGGGGTTTCCGGTCAGTCGGTGCGTTGCCGCACCCGTACGGCGATGCGGGGAGGGCGGGTGAGGGCGAGCTGGTCGCGCTCCTCGCCGAGGACGGCGGTGAGGTCGTCCTTCACCTGTTGGGGATCGCGGAAGCGGACATCCGCGCGGGCTTTGACACGGTGGCGGCGCACCCGGACGCGGGCCGTACTGACTCCGGGTACCCGCATGGCGGCATCACGAAGCAGATCGGCGGCGCCGTCGCGGTTCAGAGAGGCTCGCAGCCGGGGCACGGGGGAACGCAGGGGCAGCCAGTGGCGTCGGCCAGGGGTGAGGGCCAGGACGATCAGCCAGACGCCGACGGCGGCGGCCACGGCGGCTCCCGTGAGCATCCACACGTCGTCCACGGGGCGGGTGGCCAGTTCGTCCGCCAGGTGCCGGCGCCAGGCCGCCGCCGGGCGTCCCGCCCGCACCGCGACGACGTCGATCAGCGCCGCGCCCGCCGCCACGAGAACCACCGAGGCGAGCAGCACGGCCGGAAGGCGGCGTGCGGACCACGGGCGGCCCGTCCGGTGCCCTCTGCTGTGCCTGTCGTGCTCACCGGCCGTCAGATTCGGTGGGGGCGCGCCGCGCGCGGGCGGACCGGGCTCTGTCGGCTCCCTCGGCTCCTCGGCGGGCTCCTTCGTCAGCGGCACTGTGGCACGGCGCGCGGATGGCGCAGAGCTGCGGGCGGGAAGGTCAGGGTCGGGTGTCATTCCCATCCTCCTTCCTGCACGGAGTGCCCGGCGGCCCGGGTCGCGTGGCGGCTCACCGGACCCGTCCTTGGTTCACGCCGGCGGCCGTCACCAGCCGCCGGATGGTGAGGGTGATTTCTCCCACCTTCAAGCCGGTCAGCTGGGCCACCCGCTCGGCGACGTCGTGCCGTATCCGCTCGCAGACCTGGGGGATGTCGGCGGGATAGGGCAGGTCCATGGTCAGGTGCAGACGCACCGATCCGGTACGGGTGGCCGCTGAGGCGGCGGGCGCTGCCGGTCCGCTCCGGTCGGGTGGTATGGCGGCGTGCCGGGACTGGGCCGTGCGTGCGGCTCGGGCGGCGATACGGGCGACCACCCTGTCCGGGATGACCATGGCGCCCCGCTCGGCCGGAGGCGGCAGGCCGGCGGCCGACGCTGGTGGGCCAGAGCCTTCTCCGAGGGGCGGGAAGCCGGGCCGGCTGTTCACCGCTGTCTCCGTGCACGGAGGTCGAGGTCGCCCTGCACGACGAGGCCGACGATCAGCCCCGCCGCCCCCAGGACCAGAACGAGCAGGAATGCCCAGAAGCCGCCGAAGTAACCGGCGAAGCCCAGGGCCATGCCGGCCGCGAGGCCCGTCGTCGCTGTGTTCATCATGCACTCACCCGTCTGGCGAACGTATATCGCCGTCCGTGCGATCACCCGCCCATGCCCAGGACGCGGAGGTCGATCACCTCACGCGGCCCTCGTCCGGTTCGGCCTCTTCCTCCTCGTCGGGGAGATGGACGTCGTCGACGACAATGTTCACCTCGACGACCTCCAGTCCCGTCATCCGCTCAACGGCGCTGATCACGTTGGTGCGTACGCCGCCGGCGACGTCGACGATGAAGACGCCGTACTCGACGACGACGTCTAGATCCACGGCGGCCTGGCGCTCGCCGACCTCGACCTTCACCCCGCGCGTGACGCCTCCGCCTCCACCAGGGACGCGTTCCCGCATGGCGCCGAAGGCGCGGGCCATCCCTGCTCCCAGGCTGTGGATGCCCGGTACCTCGCGGGCGGCCATGCCCGCGATCTTGGCCACCACACCGTCCGCGATAGTGGTCTTCCCCCGTGTCTCGGCCGGAGTTCCGGCTCCGGTACGGCCCTTCAGCGCGCTCACGCCTGTGTCGGGCCGGCTGCCCCCGCCAACGCTGGTGATGTTGTCCGTCATGGCGGTCGCCTCGATCGGTCGGGCGGACACCGGCGTGGCGCCCGTCACAAGGTTGGACATACCGAGCAGCACACTTCTCACACATAAGAGATGTGACATGCATCACAAGTTCGCGCAGGGGTACACGCTCGTTCCGAGCCCTGCGCGGGAGTTGCCATGATCGAAAGCCCTGCTTCCCCACGGCTGGGATGCGACCTGCCCGACGGACTGCTGGCCGTACGGGCGGCCGAGGGTGACGAGGACTCCTTCGCCGTTCTCGTCCGACGGCACAGCCGGTCCCTCTTGGCCCTGGCCCGTTACCTGCTCGGCAACGCCCAGGACGCCGAGGAGGCTGTTCAGGATGCCTTCGTCAGCGCTTGGCGGCGACTGCCGGAATACCGCCACGGTGCGGAGTTCCGCACCTGGATGTACCGGATCACCGTCAACCGTTGCCTGACCATGATGCGCCGGCGCCGACCCCCGCCCATCTCCCTGGACATTGTCGTCGAACCCGCGGCGGGCGACGCGTGGAGCCAGCCCGCCCGGTCCGCCGAGCAGGATGCGGCCACGGTGGCCTTGGCCTGCGCGCTCGCCGAGTTGGACGCCCGGCAGCGGGTCTGCTGGATCCTGAGAGAAGTGCAGGGCCTGCCCTACAAGGAGATCGCGCACGTGACGCAGACCAGTGAGCAGACGGTACGCGGCAGACTGTTCAGGGCACGCCGGTCCCTGCAGGAGGCGATGAGCCCATGGCGCTAGACGACCCGCACGCGCGGCCCTCCGAACCGCCCGGAGTTGACGGGCCCCCCACCAGCCGAGCCGCCGACGTGCCCCCGTTCGCGGGTGATGAGGTACTGCCCTGCGGCCGTCTGCTCAGCCGTGTCTGGGAACAGGCGCAGGACGCGACGCCGGCCTCGGACCCGCACACAGCGTCCTGTCCTCACTGCCGCGAGGCCGTCGAAGGACTGGCCACGCTGAACGCGGCCACCCGGGCGCTGCGCGCCGAGGACCCGCCCGGACTGCACGCACTCGCCGACCGCATCATCGACGCCGTCAGGGCGGAGGTCCGGCTCGGGCGGCTGTTGCCCCTGGCCGACCCGGACCTTGACCTGCGGATCGCCGAGAGCGCCGCAGCGAAGGTACTGCGGCAGGCCGCGGACACGGTGCCCGGTGCGAAGGCCGCGACCTGCCGGCTCGTACCCGCAGGCGAGGGCACCGACGTGCAGGCGACCATGACCCTGGCCGCTGCCCTCGACCGTCCGCTGCCCGACCGTGTCCATCAGGTACGCCGATCGGTCCTCCACACAGCCGGTCAGGTCCTGGGTCTCGCCCTGACGGCCGTCGACATCACCGTGGTCGACCTACTGGACCCGTGGCCGCCCGTAGGCTCCGCAGGCTCCGATCACCCCACAGATGGGGGTACGTGATGACCGCCACCGGCACGACCACACTCCTCGGCATCGCGGCCGAGAAAGCCCTCGCGGTTCCCGGCGTGATCGGCCTGCAGCCCCGCCTTGCCCACCGCCTCGCGGCGGCCGCCGCGCCCACCCGGGCGGGCACCACGCCAAACCACACGTCGCCCGAGGCAGGTATCCGCGCGGACCGGGCTCCGGACGGTTCGGGATGGCACATCGAGGTGCGTTGCGTACTGGCCGAGGGCCGCAGAGCGCTGGACACCGCCAGGAACGTCCACGACCGGGTGCGGACCGCCGTCATCTCGCACCTCGCCGCCCTCGGTGTCCCGGAGCCCGTAACCGTCGCGGTGACGGTGACCCGTATCGCCGACCGGTATGACGCGGCATGAGCGCCGCGGGCAACGGCCCCAAGACAGGCTCCGGAGATCCCGAAAACGCAGATCGTCTCTGACTTGATCTTTAAACCTGTGCGGCGGGACGACGGGGCGGTTTTGCGGCGCATCGCACTGCTCCGGGGAATTCGGCGCCACATTCTTGCGAGT
This sequence comes from Streptomyces sp. NPDC002619, assembly GCF_042889305.1. Taxonomy (NCBI): domain Bacteria; kingdom Bacillati; phylum Actinomycetota; class Actinomycetes; order Kitasatosporales; family Streptomycetaceae; genus Streptomyces; species Streptomyces sp. NPDC002619. The sequence continues at coordinate 446,645 of NZ_JBIAQV010000002.1, forward strand.
TGAGTCGCCCGCGAGGAGCGGGGCGCGCGGCTGGATCTACTGACCTCTCCGCCTACGCCCTGACACCGTCCCGCCCGACCGCCGGCAGTCGACCTGTGCCGTCCACGGGATAAGTAAGTCCCACTAAAAGGGGCTCACATCGCATACTCCGCCGGAGCACCGAGACTTTCCCGGCCTGACCCGACCCCGACAACCTCGGGCCGAAAGAACACGCGGCCCATCCCGCATGGCCTCACCAATAATGGCGGCGACCACCCACGGCGTGGCCCACCGTGCCGAGGATCCAGAGGATGAGCCCAATGATGAGCAGGATGATTCCGATCGTCCATAGGATGGCGATTCCCGTAAGGAAGCCGACGACGAGCAGGATAACCCCAAGGATGATCACGATGGCCTCCTGGGGGAATGAGACCCCGAAAATGCTGTACCCCATTGAGAATCTGCCACACACAAGGGTGCCTCGATACAAACGGTGGCCTGGGGTCGGACGCGGGATCACGACGACGGGAACGAGCGATCCACGACCTGAGCACAGTGTCGGCCATAAGGACGGCTCACTGCCCAGCGGAAGCCTGCACATCCTGAAGGGAGAAGAAGGTTGCCGCCGCCGTGCGGCGCAGTTCCTCGAGGGCTCCGAGCTGGTTGCGTGCGCGGTCCAGTAGATCCTTCAGTTGTGACTCATCCAGATCAGTCCGTCCTGGAGCCAGTTCGAGCAGCGTGAGCCAGAGCAGGGACTTCCCCTCGACCCCCAACCGCAGAGTTTCGAGTTCCATGACCGTGTCAAGGCCCGAGCTCCGGTGAGTTACTCCGTTGGGTTTCAGCCGCCTCATCCTCTCTGCTGCCCACCCCACGCACATCTTGTAACGACGGGCGGGTACGCCGAGCTTGTCCATGATCCTGAGCAGGGACTGCCGATCCTCAGCGATCTCATCGGCGATCTGCTCCAAGCTGGAGCCACGGACAGAACGGCGATGCCGGTAGGCCACGTGCCGCGCAAGGCCGACGCCGAGCGTGGCTCCGGCCAAATGATCGTTCAGATAGATTCCCAGCATGTCGTGATGCATCATCATGCCTTTCTCGGGATTTCTACCGACCCACCTTCGCCTGCCCAAGCGGCCATCATCCGTCGAATTCGCTGTCACTTATGCGACCTGTCCTAATACTCACCTAGACGGCCTCCTGACGCATCTGGGTACGGGCATCCGCGGAAGCCCGCTGCGCCCCGTCATTCTTCTTCCTCGTCGTACTCCTCCTCATCCTCCCCGTCGTGCTCCTCTTCGTCGTCGTAGCCTTCTTCCTCCTCTTCCACTTCATCATCTGCCGCTTCCTCCTCTTCCAGAGCCTCCTCGTGGCTCTGGACCACCTCACCGTCGCGGATTTCGCCCCGCCAGCCCTCGACTTCCTCATCCGCGAACGTGACATACCGCTGGAAGTTCTTGAAGTCCATCCGCAAGCGGCGCCCTTGGGCACGCCACAGGTTGCCGGTCTTCTCGAAGAAACCCGAGGGGTAGTACTCAACGACGAGCACGATGCGAGTCAGGTCGGGCGTGAGTTCGTGGAAACTCACACAGCCGCGGGTGCTTCCCTTCGCGCCTTGGGAGGTCCATACGATCCGGTCGTCCGGAACTTGTTCCTGAACTGATGCCTTCCAGACGCGAGTCGAGGGACCGACCTTAAGCTTCCAGTCGCTGCTGGTCTCGTCGTGCTGCGAGACACTGCGCACCCCTTTGGTAAAGCTGCTGAACTCCTGATACTGGGTCCAGTGGTTGCAAGCCGTGCGAACTGGCACACCCACGTCGAGGACTTCAACGAGGTTCACCTTGGTGCTTCCGGCCTTGTGTCCGCCTCCCCCACCGAACACGTTCTGAACTTTGCCCAGCACGCTGTCCTTGATGCCCTTGGCCTTCTCGCCGACGAGTGCCTTCAAGGGGGAATCTCCTCGGAGGATACGTCCGCCGACACCGAGAAGTGGTCCGCCGTTCTCGGCTACGTCAAGGAGTTGGTCGGTGACATCCGCGCCAGCTTATCCCCGGCCCTCTCCACCAGATGCTCCATCTGAGCACCGAGGTAGTCGGCAAGCTCATCGCGCAGCAGTTCCAGACCTGAGCCTTCTCCGTGGTTGGTGTCACGACCTTTGCCGGCCATGGCCTACCTCCGCCGCGTGGCAGTCTTCTTGGCGGTCGTCTTCTTTGCCGGGGCCTTCTTCGCAGCTCGTTTCTCCGCAGTCTTCCTTGCCGGTTCCGCCCTCTCGGAAGCCTTTTTGGCTGCAGGCCTATGCAGTGTGGTCTCCTTTGCTGGGGCCCTCTTCCTGGCGGGAGCAGCCTTCTTGGCGGCGGACTTACTGGTGGAGGTTTTGGGCGCCTGCTGCTTCGCAGCGGTTCCCGCTGCGCGGCGACGGCGCCGTGAAGGCTCTTCCTCCGCCTCTTGCTGGGGCTCCTCCTCGGGTTCTTCTTCCTCCTCCGGCTCTTCCTCCTCCTCGTCTTGGTATTGCTCCTCCTCCTCGCCCTCCTCCAGCTCCTCCTCGCCCTCCTCGTACTCGCCCTCCTCCTTCTCGCCCATGCGAAGTGTGCGCTCATGAAGTGATTCGGCGAGATCGGCGAGGCGCCGATCGGCAGTAGCGGCCAGGGCTTTGCGTCCGGCACCCAGCAGTTCACCGCGCACCTGCTCGTTCAACTCGGCGACCCCAGGGATATCCCCGAGTTTGCGCAGACCCTCCGTCAGCAACTGCTGAGGGTTGAGCTCGAAGCGGCGGCCGGCGAGATAGGTTGCCACCGCGAAGGCAAGACGACCTTTCTTCGCGCGTCCAAGTACGTAGCCGCCCGCGACCGCGGCGGCGAGGCCGATCTTGGTCGTGTTATTCATGAACCGGTTCCCTTCGAAAAGGGCAGGTGAGCAGGCCCGTATTCGGGCCAACGCTCCCTATTCAGCCTGTGATTGATTCAGCCCGTGATTGAAAGAAGCGGGATCGCACGTGACGCGCATCCCGGCCGCCGCTGTGCCCCAGACGGGCCGCACAAGCTCATCGGGCGGATTCATATGCGGCCGTCCACGTCGAGGCGGCATACATCCCTATATGGTGAGATTATATGTTCGTGCGTGGAAGTTGGCGCTCGCTCCAACCTCCGGAGAGACAATGGCTGAAGCAGATCCCGCCAAGCGGCGGTCCAGTGGCAGCCGCCGCACCGACCGGGGCGCCACGGGTGACTCCCGCCACCGCTCCGGCAAGGGGAATGCAGCCTGGGCCATGCGTTCCGCCGCTGAACAGCTGACGGAGTTGCTCGGACGCGCCCCCGAGTCCGTCTCGGCACTGAAACCGACAGAGGACGGTTGGGAAGCCCACGTGGAGGTACTCGAACTGGAACGCGTACCCGAAACCACAAGCGTGATGGCCACCTACCGAGTCATCCTCGACAAGGAAGGTGATCTCGTGGGGTACGAAAGGACACATCGCTACACCCGGGGACAGATCGACCGGCGAGGCTGAGGAAGGCAGAGCCGGTGAAGGGAGGCACCATGACATTGGTGCCGCAAGGTGCAGGTGGTGGTGTCGCCCGCGGCGGTGGCACCGGCAGCCTCTACGACGTCCTGGAACTCATTCTTGATCGCGGGCTTGTGATCGATGTCTTCGTCCGCGTGTCGCTGGTGGGGATCGAAATCCTCAAGATCGACGCTCGTATCGTCGTGGCCAGCGTCGACACCTATTTGCGCTTCGCCGAAGCATGCAACCGCCTCGATCTCGAAGCCGGGAGAAAGGCGCCGACCCAGCTCACCGACATCATCGGGGAGTCGGTGGAGAGCGGAGCAAAAGGCAAGGCCAAAGGTGCCCTCTCCGGCGCCGTGGAAGCGGTCACCGATTCCCTCAAAGGTGTCACCGACCGTGACGGCGGCGAGGAGGAAGAAGACGAGGGCCTAGAAAGGGAACCCGTGCAGAAGCGCCGGCGGCCGGTTCGGAGCAGCTCACGCCATGAGCGCGAAAGGGGCTAGCCCCGCGAGAAGGACTGAGTCATGGCCGTATACATCTACTCGATCACGGGCAGGCAGCATCCACTCCGTCTCAGCGATCTCAGTAGCGTCGGAGAGTCGCCGGCCGACTTGCGGACGGTGACGGCCGGATCGCTGTGCGCTGTCGTCAGCGACGCCCCTGAGGATCTGCGCCCCAAGCGCCGGGATCTCAACGCTCACCAAGAGGTGCAGGAGCGCCTGATGGCAGACGGCACCGTGCTGCCGATGAGGTTCGGCCTCATGGCCGCGGACGACGACGCCGTCCGGCTCGCCCTGAAGCAGCATGACGAGGAATACACCGAGCGGCTCCAAGCACTGGAGGGCTGCGTGGAGTACCACCTGAAGGCGTCGCAGGACGAAGACGCGCTGCTGCGTCAGATCCTTCGGGAGTCGAACGTGGCGCGAGAACTCAATGCCGAGATCCGCAGCGGTACCGCGGGCCCAGACGCGCCGCTCCGACTGGGTGAGCTGGTGGCCCAGGAGGTGCAGGCACGGCAGGAGACGCTGGCCGCGGATGTCGTCGGAGCACTACGGCCGCTCGCCCTGGAGTTTGAGTCCTCCCAGCCGACCGGTGCGGACTTCGTCAGCGCGTCGTTCCTGGTGACCGAGGACCAGGAAGAGGCTTTCCTCAGCACGGAGATGAGCGTTGCCGAACAGTTGGGCGGCGACTTCACCTTCCGGTTGAACGGCCCTCTCCCCCCTTACAGCTTCGTCTGAAGGGAAATCCTCATGGGTTTGTTCACACAGCTCGTCACCCTTCCCCTGGCGCCCGTACGCGGCGTCGGGTGGGTCGTGGAACGCGTCCTGGAGGCAGCCGAGAACGAGTACTACGACCCGGCCCCGGTGCATCGCGAACTCGCGGAGCTGGAGCAGCGGCTCCTTGCAGGCGACATCGACGAGGAGACGTTCGACCGGCAGGAGAACGAACTGCTCGACCGGCTGGAGGAGATTCGGGCCTACCAGCAGGGTGGACAGGCCTGATCCGGTACGAGGGAACATGAGGCGCCATCGTGACTGAACCCCTGGCCAACAGGCTTGGTTCCGCCCCGTCCAGAGCGGGGCCGCCGTATGGGCAGGGCTCGTCCGCCAATCTTGCCGACATCCTCGAACGTGTACTCGACAAGGGCATCGTCATCGCGGGTGACATCCAGATCAACCTCCTCGACATCGAGTTGTTGACCATCAAACTGCGCCTCCTGGTCGCCTCGGTCGACAAGGCGAAGGAAATGGGCATCGACTGGTGGGAGCACGACCCCGCGCTGTCGTCCCGGGCCAGAGATGAGCGGTCCCTCGCCGAGGAGAACCGCCGATTGCGCGACGAGATCGACATTCTCCGCCAGGACAGGTCGCTCCCCGCGTATGAAGAGGCGCTGCAGGACAAGGCCGGCCGTCGTCGAGGACGTGCTCATGATGAGTGACTTCATGACCTACGTGTACGCCGTGGCACGCAACGCTGACGGACTGCAGGAGCGAACTGCCGAGCTTCGTGGTGTCACCGGCGCCCCCGTCTGTCTCGTCCACGACGCCCGCGACGATCAGTTGACGCTCGTAGTGAGCCACGTGCCCGCACTCGACTTCCAGGAGGAGGCACTCAAGCAACACCTCGAGGACCTGGATTGGCTGGAGGTGGTGGCCCGCGGGCACCACGGCGTCATAGAGGCCTTGGCAGCGCGCACCACCGTTCTTCCGTTGCGCTTGGCAACCGTTTACCTCGACGACGGCAGGGCGCGGGACGTGCTAAAAGCCGGCCGGGACATCTTCACGGAGCGCCTGGCCATGCTCGCCGAGCACGTCGAGTGGGGGGTCAAAATCTATGTCGAGCCATCCGCGGTCTCCGCCGCCCCGGCTCCTCCCGCGACAGGCCAGAGCCCAGGGCGCGCCTATCTCCGCAACCGCAGGCAACAGCAGGGCGTTCGCGACAGCGTCTATCGGGCAGCGCAGACTGCCGCGGAGCGAATAGAGGCCGTAGGGCGCAAGCACGCCTCCGAACAGGTCCGGCACCGTGTACAGCAGGGCGTTCTCGCCAAGGGGTCGGGCGAGAACGTCGTCAATGACGCGTACCTCGTGTCGCTGGAGCGTTGCGACGAGTTTCAGGCGGACGTGAAGCATGCCGCCGACGGGCTGCAGGGGGTCCGGATCGACGTCACCGGGCCTTGGGCGCCGTACTCCTTCGCCATGCCACCTGGCACATCTGACGCCGCCGCAGAGAGTGAGCCCCCGTGATCGCGCCCGGCCCGCCACCGGTGGAGAGTCTGCCTCAGCGGCAGGTCGCGCTCATCGATCTGCTGGATCGACTTCTCAGTGGTGGAGTCGTGCTCACCGGTGATGTCGTGCTGTCCATCGCAGATATCGACCTTGTACGTGTTTCGCTGCGTGCCCTGATCGTTTCTATCAGTGCGCAGAATCCCTCACCAATGGGTACGGACAACCCTCCTTCGAGAGGGGGCGACCATGAAGAGTGAGGGAAGGAACGAGCCGACGCGGCGCTACGGCGAGGTCGCGGATGCCGCCGCACGAGCCTTCCGTCTGCTGCCTGCAGCACCACGCGACCTGGCTCCGGCCGACGGGCGTTCTCGGTCCCCGGCCCGGCGGATCAGCTCTGACCCCGACACTGTGGAACGGGACCTCATCAGGCTGGTTCTCACTCTGGTCGAGTTGCTGCGCCAGCTCATGGAACGCCAGGCATTGCACCGTGTCGACCAAGGGGACCTCACCGAGGAACAGGAGGAACGCCTGGGTGCGACGCTCATGGTCCTCCACGACCGCATGCGCGACCTGTGCGCCCAGTACGGACTGACCATGGCGGACCTCAACCTCGACCTCGGTCCGCTGGGCACCTTGCTCCCGCCCGCCGACTGAAGCCCGAAGGGGTACTCGGCTTTTCGTCCCGCGCGCGTCAGGAATCCCAGTAGCAGGACGACCAGTCGGCCGGATCAACCCACCAGAGAATTTGCGCCGCGTAACCGACGCCGATCCCACCGCAAGCTGCTGACGTGAGACGTTCTGGATCGCGGGTACTCGGTGCCCCCGAACTGCTCAAGGTCCGGGGCGCCATGGAGCAGCCGTTTCTCAGGTGCTTGCGGGACAGGGCGAAGCCCAGACCTACTCGTCCAGTCCCTGCACCACGCGCCCCTTCCCTCGCAGGCTGAAGTCCTCGACGTGGGCACTGGAGCAGGCGCTGTCGCATTGGCCGCGGCCCGGCTCGGCTCGCACGTCACCGCCGTCGACATCTCCTGGCGAGCGGCTCTCAACGCCAGGGTCAACGCGGTGCTGGCCCGCCTCCCGCTGCGCGTCAGACGTGGCGACCTGCTGGGTCCGGTGTCGGGCCAGTCTTTCGACCTCATCCTGTCCAACCCACCGTACGTGCCGGCCCCCGCCGCTTCGTGTCCCCGGCGGGGTGCGGCACGGGCCTGGGACGCCGGGCACGACGGCCGCCCCGTGCTGGACCGGCTATGCCAAGAAGCGCCCGCGCTCCTGCGGCCCGACGGGGCGCTGCTGTTGGTCCAGTCCGCCCTGAGCGGTCCGGAAGAGTCGCTGCGGCAGTTGCGGGCGGCGGACCTGCGCGCCGGGATCGTGGAACACCACCACATCGCCCTCGGTCTCGTCGTGCGTTCTCGGAGCGGCTGGCTGCGCTGCCGCGGCCTGGTCGAAAGCGACGACGCGAAGGAAGAGTTGGTGATAATCCGTGCTGTACGACTCGGCTGAACGCCGCTGCCGCATAGTGGCTCAGGGTGCACGGCCGCTCCTGGTCGAGGGCCCGGTGGAAGTCACCCTTGAGGACGGCACCACCGTGTCGTCCGACCGGTTCCGCGTTGCCCTGTGCACTTGTCGGCGCAGCCAGATCTACCCGTGGTGCGACACCAGCCATCGCAAGTCCGAGCGGCTCGGGCATCCGGGAGCGGGATCCGATCCGAAGCGTGAATTGGATTCAACGCCAACTTGAAACGGGAGCCCTGCAAGGCACGGCCGCTAGGACGGCCCCCGCGCCTGCCGACTGGCGTTCTTCCGCTGGATCGCCCGGTACAATACGACACGGCGGCACTCAGCGGTTTGCCCAGACTCAGGGGAAGCGCCCACCCGGGTGATGCCCAAGGCGGTCAGCAGCTCGCCGAGTTCGACGATGGTCCCCCGCCGCAGCCCCTCAGGGCCGGCCCTCTCCATCTTCTTCGTATTCCTCGTATTCTTCCTCCTGGTCTTCGGGGTATTCGCTCTCCTCTTCTTCCTCGTCGGTGTCTTCCTCTTCGTCGGCGGCCTGTTCCTCTTCCTCGATGGCTTCCTCGTGGGTACGGACCACCTCACCGTCACGGATTTCGCCGCGCCAGCCTTCCGGTTCCTCGTCGGTCAGGGTGACGTAGCGCTGGAAATGCTTGAAATCCAGCCGCAGGCGCCGCCCTTGGGCGCGCCAGATGTTGCCGGTCTTTTCGAAGAAACCGGAAGGGTAGTACTCGACGACCAGGACGATGCGCGTCAGTGTGGAAGTCAGTTCGTGGAAGCTGACGCAGCCGCGCGTGGTGCCCTTGGCGCCCTCCGAGGTCCAAACGATGCGCTCGTCCGGCACCTGTTCCTGCGTCGTGGCCTTCCACCCGCGGGTTGACGGGCCCACCTTGACCTTCCAGTCGCTGTCCGCCTCCTTGCCCCGTGACGCACTGCGGACGCCCTTGGTGAAGCTGCTGAACTTCTCGTACTGGGTCCAGTGGTCGTAAGCGAAGCGCAGCGGCACACCTACATCCAGCACTTCGACCATGTTCATGACCTTGGTCGTGCCGGACTTGCGGCCCTTGCCACCTCCGCCGCCGAACACCCCCTTGATCTTGCCGAACACGCTGTCCTTGACGCTCTTCGCTCCCTCGCTGATCAGAGCCTTGAACGGTGAATCACCTTGAAGCATCCGCAGACCTGCCTTGGGGAGCACGCCGCCGTTCTCCGCCACACCCGTGAGTCCGCTGGTGATGTCACCCAGTTTGTCGCCGGCTTTGTCCGCCAGGTTTTCCACCTGGGCGCCCAGATAGCTCGTGAACGCGCCGCGCAACTGGTCCAGCCCCGAGCCCTGCTCGCTTTTCGTGTCACGTGCCGTGTCGGCCATGGATCTACCTCCGCCGCCGTGGGGATGCCTTCTTTGCCGTCGTCTTCTCAGCTGCCGTCTTCTTCGCGGCGGTCCTTTTCGGCGGAGCCGAGGACTTCCTCGCCGCTGATGTCTTCTTGGCGGGTGCCGTCTTCTGCGCCGTTGCCTTCTTCGTGGGGGCCGACTTTTTGGCAGGTGCCTTGCGAGCAGCGGCCCTCTCGGGACGACGCTCGCGACCCCGCCGGGCACCCCCATCGTGGCCCTCGTCCGGCTTCCGGGCTGCGTGGCGACGCCGGGGCGAGGGTTTTTCCGGCTCCTCTTCTTCCTGCTCCTGCTCGTCCTCAGGCTCTTCCTCTTCCTCCTCCAGCTCCTCCTCAGGTTCTTCTTCCTCGTCCTCTTCGTACTCGTCCTCGGCTTCCTCCCCCTCTTCTTCGGGCTCCTCGTCTTCTTCGTACTCGTCCTCCGGCTCTTCGTCCTCGCCCTGCGGCTCCTCCTTGCCCTTGCTGCCTATACGCTCTGTGCGCTGGTGCAGAGAGTCAGCCAGATCAGCAAGTTTGCGGTCGGCCACCGCGCTCATCGCCTTGCGCCCTGCATCGAGGACCTCACCGCGGAGCTGCTCGTTGAGGTCGGCGAGCTGGGGAAGCTCCCGCAACCTCTTGACCCCCTCCGTCAGCAGCTGTTGTGGTTCCAGTCCGAACTGACGGCCGGCCAGGTAGGTCGCCATCCCGAGGGCGACCCGTCCCTTCTTTGTCCGGCCCAGGACATACCCGCCGAGAACCGCGGCGGCAAAAGCGATCTTGGGTACATCAGCCATCAGATTTCCCTTCCAAAGGGCTACCGAGCAGACGCTCCGGCCGGGCCCGCACAAGGGCCCCCATACCTCGCAAACGGAGGATCCGAATGGTGCAGCAACCGCTGGCCTCGCTCATCACTCCGCCTCTTTCCAGTCTGGGCGGTGGTTCAAGGAGCCGCACGCGGAGAGCAGAAGCCGCAGGCTCGCCTCACTGAGCCGGGATGACTACATATGATGGAATTGTCAAAAGTTTCCGTCCCCGACACCGCTCCGCGCTTCGAAGCATACAAATCAACGACCTGCGAAGTACGGGACTGGGACCAATGCCGCTGTTTTGGCCTCGATCTTGCATGAGGGTGCGTCAGCTTGCCGAGGCACCCTCACGCAAGATCGAGACCAACTTCCCGGTCCTGGGTTTTACCCCATGCCTTGAGGGCAGTAGGCTGGTGAGACTGTGCGGAGGTACTGAGATGAGTGCGGGAGAGAAAGCCAAGGCAAAGGCCGAGCAGGTCGTCGGAAAGACCGTGCGTAAGGCGGCCCACGCGGTGCACAAAAATACCCTCGAAGCAAAAGGCGCCGCCCTCGAAGCACGCGGCATGATGCGGGGCGCGAAAGAGAGGACCAAGGGCCCCTTCAAGCGCTGACAGTTTCATAACATTGCGTGCACCGTGGACGCGTGGCAGCGCACCATTGCTGTTGGTCGTCCGCCACGACAGCTTCCGCCGGCGTCCGAGGCCGTCAACCGTATCGCCTGGGCGTGTACGGAACTTTCCGCGACGCACAGGTGGGCACACGTGGCCGCATCCTCGCCTGACAGCCGGGACCGCGACCACGTGTTCGTTCCAGATTCAGCCCTTGAATACGTCCTTAGTCTTCTCCTTGGCCTGGCGGGCGTCGCCCACCGACTTCTCGGCCTGGCCCTTGGCAGTCATCCCCTCATTGCCCAGGGCCTCACCGACCGTCTTTTTGGCCTTGCCCTTCACCTGCTGTACTTTCGCCTTTGCCTTCTGGTCTTTGGCCACGCCACTCACCCCAACTCAGACTCGATGTTTTGCCATGTGTACGGGTGATCCGTGGGCGGAAATCTAAACGAAGGACCGCGTACGAAGCGGGAGCCATCGCAGCGGACGTCGCCAGCGGCAGAGACGGAGCTTCCCGTGAAAGAAGCCGGTGCCGCACAGACCAGGCGAGGAAAGTTCTGGAAGTTCTCCCTCGTGACCACCTCACCGCCTGCCTCAGCAACGCCGTCTTGGTGAAAACATGGAACACAAGTGACGCCTCATTGCCCAGGTGAGAGGTTGTACCGCGATGCCGCCTTGGCTGCTGGACCGGGCCCGGAAGCAGATCGACACGGTGGAGACCGCACGCCGGTACATCCCGGGTCTGAAGACCGGGGTTCCTTGCAAGATCAGGCTGAACTCCAACGGCCTGCTGAGCAAGGTGAGCCTGCCCGACAGCACCTCGGTGTCATACGGCTACACGGACGGCCTGCTGACCTCGGTCACCGACCCGGCGGGCAAGAGTTCCTCGTACGCTTACGACGCGGAGAAGCGGTTGTCCTCGTACACCGATCCGGCAGGCAGTACGGTCCGCAACACCTCTCGGACGGCAGGATCAAGTCCCAGACGGACCAGAACAACAAGACCACGACCTTCACCTGGGACAGCAGCGGCGAGTCGCACGCGACCGCCCCGGACGGCGGGATGTGGACCGATGTCTACTCCGGCAACGTTCTGGTGGAGAGCATCGCCCCGTACGGCAAGAGCGTGTCGTACGACTACGACCGTTATCTGCGCCCGGTCGACATCACCGACCAGCGCGGCAACGTCACCTCGATGACGTATGACAGCGCCGGGAACATGCTCTCCGGCAGTGCGCCCTCATCTCTCGGGTACTCGGAGAGCTGAACGTACGACAGCGCTGGCAACATCCTCAACCACACGAACGGCCGTGGCGACAAGTCGCCCTGTGCCTCCAGGAACACCGGGTCGGGAGAACCTGTGGCAGGAGTGGTGGCCACCGTCCGGCTCACCGAGCCCGCGAGAGACGCCTGCACACCGTGCACCCCGGCGGGACGGTCATCGCCCGGCACGCGGACGGCGACATCCGCTGGTGGACGTGGGCCGGGCATCGTGCCAACGCCACGCCGGCCGCCTCGCTGTCGTCCGTCGCAGCTCCGCAGCGCCGGTCCGAGGAGCACTAAATCCGCCTACGCGACGACCTGACGCCGACCCGCTGGAGGACCGCCGTAACGGACGCCACGGCACGGCTGTGCCTGCCCGAAGTCGACGGTCGGGCGGTGCGCGGCCTGAAGTTCGGCGAAGCACACCCTGCGCGTCTGGCCGAGGCGACACTCGCTGCGCGCACCGCGGACGAGAAGGGAGCCCGTGCCGTCCTCGCAGAGCCGGTACGCGTGACCGCCCTCAACCGCCTGTAAAACCACGCCCACGGCAAAAGAATCAGTTCCACCGCCGTGCCATCAGGGGCAGGGGACCCTCAGGGGAGAAGCACGACCCCGAAGCCCCTCAACCACGGGCCTCCGCAGACCTTTGTCAGCACCGCCGTGCTGACACGTCAGCACAGAAAGCCGGGACAAAAGACCCCTCCAACCACGTTTCCGCAGGTCAGAGGGGTCATACACGTGGAGCCTAGGGGAGTCGAACCCCTGACATCTGCCATGCAAAGACAGCGCTCTACCAACTGAGCTAAGGCCCCGTGAGAGAAGCGTCCACCGTGAGCCTCGCTCACGGAAGGGCGCCGCAGACCAGAGTACCGGGTCACCCCCGGGATCTCGCAAAAAAGATGGGGCTCCCTGGAAACGACCACTCTCCGTAAGATGCTCGACGTGGTTCGCGACAGCGAACCACGTCTTTGGGGAAGCGATGGGGAGACGCAAAATGGATGCCGCACAGCAGGAAGCCACCGCGAGAGCGCGGGAGCTGCAGCGGAACTGGTACGGGGAGCCGTTGGGGGCGCTCTTCCGTAAGCTCATCGACGATCTCGGCCTGAATCAGGCCCGTCTCGCGGCGGCCCTGGGGCTGTCCGCACCGATGCTGTCGCAGCTGATGAGCGGGCAGCGGGCGAAGATCGGCAATCCCGCGGTGGTACAGCGGGTGCAGCAGCTGCAGGACCTGGCGGCACAGGTCACGGACGGCAGTGTCAGCGCGGCCGAGGCAACCGAGCGCATGGAGGAGATCAAGAAGTCGCAGGGGGGTTCTGTGCTCAACAACACCACGCAGACGACCAGCAGTTCGGGGGCGCCCACGGTCAAGCGGGTCGTCCGCGAGATCCAGTCGCTGCTGCGCTCGGTGGCCGCCGCGGGGGACATCATCGACGCCGCCGACTCCCTCGCCCCGACCCACCCGGAACTGGCAGAGTTCCTCCGGGTCTACGGCGCGGGCCGTACGTCCGACGCGGTGACGCACTACCAGTCCCACCAGAACTGAGCCCACGGCCCGGTCCACCGGAGGGGGTCCGGCGGCCGGGCCGACGCCGAGGTCGGTGCCTGCGGGCATCGGACCGGGCGGGCTCTCGGGAGGGGTCCCTGGCACGAGAGGGGTCGTATCACTCATCGCGGGGGAGGCAAGGGGGGTGACCGCAGGGGGAGGAGCGACGGACAGCCATGGGTGAGGTCTTCGCCGGGCGCTATGAACTGGCCGACCCGATCGGACGCGGAGGGGTCGGCGCCGTCTGGCGCGTCTGGGACCACCGCCGGCGCCGCTATGTGGCGGCCAAGGTGCTCCAGCAGCGCGACGCCCACTCGCTCCTGCGCTTCGTGCGGGAACAGGCCCTCCGGATCGATCACCCCCATGTGCTCGCACCGGCGAGCTGGGCCGCCGACGACGACCAGGTCCTGTTCACCATGGACCTGGTCGCCGGCGGCTCGCTGGTCCACCTCGTCGGGGACTACGGCCCCCTGCCACCGTCGTTCGTGTGCACGCTTCTCGACCAACTGCTTTCCGGGCTGGGCGCGGTGCACGCGGAAGGGGTCGTGCACCGGGACGTCAAGCCGGCCAATGTCCTTCTGGAAGCGACCGGTACGGGCAGGCCGCGGCTGCGGCTGTCCGATTTCGGCATTGCGATGCGGCTGGGCGAGCCGCGTCTGACGGAGACCAACCTCGTGGTGGGGACTCCGGGTTATCTTGCGCCGGAGCAGATGCTGGGCGCGGACCCGGACTTCACGGCCGATCTGTTCGCCGTGGGCCTGGTCGCGCTGTATCTGCTGGAGGGGGCCAAGCCCGACGCCAAGGCCCTGGTCGAGTACTTCGCCGAGCACGGCACCCCGGGGGCTCCCAAGGGCATCCCCGAACCTCTCTGGCAGGTCGTGGCCACGCTGTTGCAACCGGACCCGCACGCCCGATTCCGCACGGCAACCGGGGCGCGCAAGGCTCTGGCCGCGGCCGTGGAACTTCTGCCGGAGCCCGGCCCTGACGACGAGCTGATCGAGATCTTCGACCAACTCGGCCCGCTCCCACCGGGTTTCGCCCCCTCGGGTCCCCTCACCAAGGCTTCGGGAGTGCGCATCGAGGAGATTTCCCATGGGGACGGAGAAGCAGCGCCCGGAGAAACCTCGACCGCCGTACCGCCCATACCGCCCGCATCCACGGCCGTACCCATCGATCCGCAGCAGGGACCCGACCTGCAGCCCTCCACCATGTCGGACACCGGCAGCTTCCACCTCCCCCCTCCACAAACCTTTCAGCCACAAACCCCTCGGCCACAGGCATTCCAGCAACAGGCCTCTACTGCTTCATACACCGCTCGGACGCCGCAGGTTCCGCATCCCGTGTCGGCAATCACGTCGCACCGCGCCGGACGCCGTGCACGGCGCCGCCCAGGTCCCCCCGCGAAGGCGGCGATCCCGATCCTGCTCCTCGCGCTGGCCTGCTACGCCGTGGGCTTCTGGGCGTTGACCCGCATCTGAATTCCGGCCCGCCGCCGGGCCACCACCGTCCACGCCCCGAGCCCGAGCAGCAGCGCGCTCCCTGTGCCGATGCCGGCCGCGGCGAGCACCTTCATCGCCGGGTCGTCGCCCGCGGTGACACCGCCCGCACCTCCGCTCCCCGTGACGGCGGCGGCCCGGTCCGCGGCCGTCACCTCGAAGAGGTTTCGCGGGTCGGACGGCCCGGCATATCCGGGGCCGGCATGGGAAGCGCCGCTCACGCGCACCCGCAGCGTCACCGCGAACGGCCCCTGGCCGAACGTGCCGCCCATCTGCCCGTTGAGATGTACGACCAGGTAATAGGCACCGGCGAACCGCGTGCTCCGCACCTCCCCGAGGACGCCGTACCGGTTGCGGTACTCGACGGGCGGCAAGGGTTCGAGGGCGGCCGTCTTCCGGGTGCCGCTGTAGCCGAGGGCCATGTCGTCGACGTATCCGCGGACGGGGTTGTACAGCGACAGGTTCAGCGCGCCGCTGACATAGCCGCCGTGTCCGCCGGTTCCGCCGTCACCGGTCGAAGCGTCCAGCTCGGCGGTGGCGTGGAGCTGCTGGCCCCAGTCGACGGGGACCTTGTAGAAGAGGGTCTGTCCGGGTTCGGCCTCGGCCTGCCAGACCCCTTGTCCCAGGGCCCGCGCCGAGGCGAAGCCCGCTCCGCCGTCGCGGCGCCGGGGTTCGCCCGTGACGGCTTCGGGCGAGGCGGAGTCCCAGGCCTGGGGCGCGTTCGTGGCCCCGGCCTGCACCAGCCGCGGCTCCTCGGCGGGGGCGAGCTCCAGGCCCCAGTCGCCCGAGGGCGCCTCGTCCGCCCCGCTCGCGGCGACGTGCTCGACGACCACGTAATAGGTGCCGGCCCCCTGGCAGAGCGTCTTGCCTGCCTCGCGCATCGCGAGCGCGGTGACGGGACGAGGGCTCAGTCCGGCGCCGAAGCGCGCGGAGCCGTAGGAGCAGAAGTCGCCGTCGGCGTTCTGCATCCGCACCCTGATGCCGTCGGTGGCGGTGACTGTGGCGTCGGCGGAGGGTACGGCGGTGACGGGGACGTACGCGGTGGTCGTGGCGTCGAGTTCCAGGCGGTAGGTGAGCGTGGCGTTCGCGGGGATGGAGCTTCGGTAGGTCTCTCCCGGCTCGAGCCGTACGGCGTCCGCGGTGCCGCTGGCTCCGGCGACGGTCCGCGCGCCCTCGGCGAAGTCGTAGCCGCCCGGTACTCCAGGCGCCGTACCGGAGGCCGCCGCGCCCGCACCCGGCAGGGCTGCGACGACGCACAGCACTGCCCCTACCACGGAACCGCGCGCGGCGCCTGGCGACAGCCGGCGGCGCTGACGTGCCCCGGCCCGCCACCACGCCGTACACCTCGGCTCCATCACGCGCCACCCCTCGTCGTCGTTCCCGGCCCGTCCACCGGCCGGTGGCCATCCTGCCCCGGCCCACCGGGCGACATCGGCGCATTCCCCACGACCGTCCGAAACCCGCTGCTCACGCGGGGCACAGCCCCTGACAGCCCCTCCCCGGGCAACACAAAACCCCGACCGCAAGGGGCGGTCGGGGTCTGATCAGTTTCCGGTATCGGTACTCACGAACCCGTGGGCACGGAGTCAGTCGCCTCCGTCCACAGATCCTGCTCGGCGCGATCCGCCTGGATCTGGCGGTACACGAGGAGCCCGCCGATGGCGGCCAGTACGACCAGGAGAAGCTTCTTCACCGCGCGACCTCGTCTTTCGTTGACGTAGGGGACCTCTGGCGCCCGACTATACACACCGACCGATATCAGCCGGTGACCTGCGTCGGGCCCCAACTCCCGCCCGCGTGAACGCAGTACGAGCGGGCCCGGCCACTCCGACCAGAGGGTGATCACACTCCCACGGACGGTAACTTTGCTCGCTATTCACCCATTCTCGGTGCTTTCTATGAGCTTTCGCCGCCCCATAGGCCCATCCGAGTGGTGTTCATCTGAACATCGCCGCGCCACGGACCTAGATCCAACACTTCGCGACCCACATACACATCATGAGGAAAGTACGCAAATCGCCCAACCCGAAAGTGAGGGGCCATGACCGAGAACAAGGTCATGAAGCTGTGGACCGCCATCGTCACCGCCTTCCTCGCGCTGTGCACGGCGCTCGGACTCGTCACCATCGCCACGACGACCGCCGCCGCGGCCGTACTGCAGACCGAGACCCCGAGCAGCACCACCGCACAAGCCACGGTGCCGACGACACCCCACTGGGTCTGGCCCCAGGCCAGGGACCTGCCCCCCACGATGAAGCAACGGATCCGGGCCGAGGCCCACGGCAAGACCCCCAGCTGCCGGCACCACCCCCTCAGCGACACCGAGTCGGACAGCGCGTTCGAGCCCATGGCCCTGCTCAACTGCTGAGGGCATGAGGCAGCGAAGCAGAGACGGACCCGAGAAGTAGCGACGTAACGAAGTAACGAACCACCGAACCATCGAAGTACCGGCGAATTGCGTACAGCGCCCCGCATGACGAAACCCCCCCGACCGGAGCCGGTCGGGGGGACGAGGTGCGTTCCCACCCCCCGTCGTCCCCCATATGGGGACCGGTGCCAGACGATCGGGGCGGCGTCGATGCGCGCCGCATCGGTACGGCTGTGGAACCTCGACGTCGACAAGGCCATCCGCCACATCTGCTCGACGGCACGAGGCGTCCTGACCCCGTCCACATGGCACGAATACCTGCCCCGCCTCTCGTACGACCCTCCGTGCGGCACCGGCGGAAGCAACAACCCCCACATGTAGTTGACCATTTGACTGCCACAGCTGAGCGACGTTGTTACTGTTGCCCCAGCCCGATTGCCGCGCATCCCCCGTCGCCGGCAATCGGGCGCTTGCGTTCCACGAGAGCTGGACCACCCTCCCCCCACCGAAGGGGGATCGAAGCGTTCGGCGCCTCTACCAAGCGGTCGCACCGCCGTCGACCGGTTAGTTGGGGCCAGATATGTACGCCGCCCGGTCGGACCGGAGCAAGGCCGCGAGTTCGACGATCTCCTCGGAGCCGTTGAACCCGTGGAGCACCAGGTCCTTCGAGATGTACCGGTCGAAGGCGGCGGCCAGGTCCCCGTTGTAGCTGTTGTAGTACGCATGGGTGACCCGGGTCCCTGACGGTGGAACGCCATGGCGTTATCCGTACCGGGAGGGAGACCCGATCCGTTCACCCCTGTTGGTGGTCAGCCGACCGGCACTGTCATGGCACGGATCTCGCTGTTCGGCGAGTGGTTCCCGGCCGCGTCATAGGTGCGGGCGCAGTACTCATAGGTGCGCCCGTCGGCGGGCAGCGGGTCGCAGACGGTGGCCGTTGCCGTGGCGAAGCGCGGATCGAATCCCTGGTGCAGGACGACCGACCATGTGCTCGCTCCCGCCTCGCGGCGCTCGCTCCCGCCTCGCGGCGCTCGATCTCGAATCCGATGAAGTCGCGGATCGGGGTCGGCGTGTTGTCGGTGGCGGTCGCCCGGATGCCGCTCGCGCAGGAGCCCAGGGTCAGGTCGGGGGCGTAGGCGGGGGCGATGCCGTCGGGGATGTCGAGCCGGAGTTCATTGTGATCCTGGACGTCTACTGCCTGCGCGGCCTGCCCCTCGTCGAACCGCGCGCCCTCGCCGCACTCGGCGTCATCATCGGCCTGCACCTGTGGCGCCGCAACGCGCTTCTGAGCATCCTCGGCGGCACAGCCACCCACGTCCTCCTGGCGAGCACGGTCTTCGCCCGCTGACTTCATGCATGCCCCAGAATCGGCAGCACGAGCGGCGGCGCCGAAGGGCAGGGCCTCCTGCCTGCCCAGAGGCCTCTCCGGGGAAGGTTCTTCACCCGCCGAATGGCACTGTGCAGTTGATGTGCCTCGATGGCACTGGCCCCCAGCACGCCCCGCACGCACGCCATCCGGGCGAGGGACACCTGGCCCAGACGTGAACTCCCCGAGCGGCCGGGGTCACCGATCGTCTTCAGGATCCCACCGACACAGGCGGCTCAGGCAGGCCGAGATGCCGAGCTGGGTTATTAGAAGTAGAGCCCGGCGACACTCCCCTCAGGTAATCCCCGTGAGCAGAACGCCCACAGACAAGGATGGGTGGTTCTGTTCACGACTTCCCGACGGCGGATGCTCAGCGCTGCGGGAGGCACCCAGTCCGGGCCGAGCTCGATGTTCACAAGAACGAGCAGCACCCGGCCCCGTCGGGGCAGGGCAGACCTCGACATCAGGCGCTCAAGCTGCCGCCCGAGCCCGTCTCTGTAGGCCGTGGGTGGAAAAGTAGCCCGCGCCCGCTTGCGCCTGCCGCCAGGTCACCCGCACCACGCCGAACAATTGCCCTTGTCAGGAGGCATGGGCGTGTTCGAACGGCATTGAGGGGAACTACCGGTGGGCACAGCACAACGTCCGGATCGTAGAGCTTTGCTCGGCGGCGCACTTGCGAGCGCCACGGTCGCGCTTGCGGGGTGCTCATCGACCAGCGCCGCCACGCCGACCACCAGCGCAACGCCACAAGAGCGGCCGACCACGCCTGAGGCCGCATTCGCGAGACTGATGGAAGGCAACAAACGATGGGTGAGCGGAAACCTCCAGCACCCCGACCGGGATCCGGACCGGCGTCAGCTCGTAGCCCAGCAGCAGGAACCGTTTGGAGCGATCCTTGCGTGCATCGACTCCCGAGTGCCGCCTGAACTCCTCTTCGATACCGGCCTCGGAGACCTCTACGTGATGCGCACGGGCGGAGAGGCGGTCGAGCCGGTGGTCACCGGTTCTGTCGAGTACGGGCCCATGACGAGTGGCACCCCGCTCATCGTGGTCCTCGGCCATCAGCGCTGCGGCGCCGTCGAGGCGGCGTACAAGTCCCTTCGAGACGGGAAACCGCTGCCCGGCAACCTGCAGGCGATCGTCAAGGCTCTACAGCCGGCATACCAGCAGGCAGTCCGCCAAGGCGGCGCGGACCCGGTCGAGACCATGGCCCGCGCCCAGGTCACGTTGACCGCGACCGATCTGCGCTCCAACCAGGACCTCGCCCCACTCGTGAAAAAGGGCGCCCTTGCCGTGGTCGGCGCCTACTACTCACTCGACACCGGCAAGGTGGAAGTCCTGGCGGGTGCCCCTTCCTAGACCGACCGGGAGAGACGAGCCAGGGAAATCACCTTCCCCCGTGCGACCTGGACCAACTGCCGGCCAGTACCACACGCAGCGCTCACCACGGCAATGCCTCGCGCGACCCGATGCGGATTCGATGGGCGCCATCACCTGCGGGCACGGCCCGATGCTGTCGAAACTCCGTGACCTGCCCTTCGGCAAAGAGCTGCTCTATCCACTGAGCTACAAGCACTTCAAGTTGTAGACGATGAGCAGAACTTGAGGCAAATCAGAGTGTTTCACGTGAAACGTCGCGCCTACTCACGCGATCAACGGAACGGCTTTGGACTGGAGCCTCAATGACCCAGCCAAGCGCCGCTGCCCGACCTGGAGCACCAGCTTGGAAGTTCGCGTATGCGGGTGAGGGCTGACCTGGCGAAGGGTTGAACTGTGCGTTCCTGGCGTGGTCGCTGTGACTCCCCGCTGTTCCCCGTCTGATACTGCTGAATCGGGCACGTGGGGGGGCACGCCTGGCTCTCTGCCGCGCTCGTAGCCTTGCGTGCCCCCCGGGGTCTGGTACGGCGCTGGTTGGCGCTCATATGGCCTTGCTTGCCGATCTGGCCTGTCGGTGTTCAGTGCCAGCCGCGGCCCTTGCGTACATCCACGAAGCCGGGAATGTCGGCCCGATTCCAGCGGGCCGGGATCTTTCCTGTGCTCCGGGCGGCGCTGTCACCACTCGTCGTGGTTGCCGATCACCAGGAAGCTGCCCACGACGCCGTCGTCACCGAACAGGCCCCCGTCGACGGTACGAGTTACAACGCCATTGGTGGCGCCGTGGGGACCCACGGTGGCGACCGGAGCGCCGTTGTCACAGGTAAAGCCGCGGAAGACCTCGACAGTCTTCCGGCTGTCGTTGAAAACACTGAAACTACTGGAGCCCAGTCCGCTGGCCGCAGTGATGCAACCCTCAGCGAAGGCGGAGTACGTACGTTCGTTGAAGTAGATCCTTCCCTGTTCCTCATGGCCGTTGCCGCGTCCGCCGCCCTCGCGGTCGCGGCCCTCGTCCTTCTCTCCGCTTGCGTTGCCGCCGCCCTCGCGGTCGCGGCCCTCGTCCTTCTCTCCGCTTGCGCTGCCGCCGCCCGAGGGAGCCGTGTCAGGGGCGGCTCGTTGCACAGGCTGGGGCGCCCGCTGGACAGGTGCGGCCGCTCGGTGGACAGGTGCGGCCGCCCGCTGGACAGGTGCGGCCGCTCGGTGGACAGACGGGGACGCCGGGGTGGATCCGGCGGTTGAGGCGTAGGTGATACCGGTGGCTGCAAGGACCGCCGCGCCTACTCCGGCAGCGGCCACAGCAAAGGTACGCGTGGGCATGTCACTTCTCTCTGTCTCACGAACGTCGGCCGGGCGACCGACCTGCGATGAACGTAACGACAGCCCTCATAGCTGTCATTTCGGACGTGTCCAAGGTGTGACGCCATGAGTCCAGACAGGTGGAAACGCAGCACTCACCGCATACCGATGCGACGGCCCCTGCGTGGCTGCCTACGGCGAGGGCGGCGGCAAGGCGTCGGTCGCGGAGATGCAGCACGCCATGGGCATCACGTGGACCGACGTCCACGAGGAACTGACCGAGGCCATCCCGCCCGCCTGCACGAAGTGCATCGCCACCGCCTTCCTGACCGCCCGTCAGGAGGTGTTCGCGTGACCTACACCGCCACGATGGCGGGCCTGGACCCGGCCACCCTCAACGACGTGCTGAGGCTGAAGACTGCCGGCGACCACTGGTCGCAGCAGCCGGACCATGACCTGACCTTCTCCTCCGAGCATGGCGGCATGATTGACCCGGTCGGCTTCTCTCGTAGGTTCGATCGGCTCGTCAAGCGGGCCGGCGTCCGCCGCAACACGGTCCGCCTCGCCCGGCACACCTGCGGAACTCTGCTCGCCTTCCTGAAGGTGCACCCCAAGGTCGCTCAGGCGATCCTCCGGCACAGCCAGATCAGCATGACCATGGACGTCTACACGCACGTGATCGGCGACAGCGAACGGGAAGCGGTTGGCATGCTCGCCGAACTTCTGGAAGATCCGCTCATCGGCTGATGTCAGCCGTAGATGTCAAAGACCCCCAGACGTAACCGCCTGGGGGTCTTTTCGCTGGTGGGGCTAACAGGATTTGAACCTGTGGCCTCATCCTTATCAGGGATGCGCTCTAACCAACTGAGCTATAGCCCCGCCGCGCTCTGCGGTGTGTGTCCCGCGCGCTGACTCCTGAAGATTAGCGCACGACCGGGGCAGTCCCAAAATCGGTTGTCACCGGGCCGTCAGCGGACGTTTGGAACCGCTCCGACGCGGTACGTCACTCGTCCTCGGCCAGCGTCAGCTCCACGCCGCCGACGAAGCCCGCGGACAGGTTGTAGATGAACGCGCCCAGCGTGGCCAGCGCCGTCGCGAGGACGACGTCGATGACCGCGATGATCGCCGTGAACGTCAGCACGTGCGGGAGCGACAGGAAGGCCTGGAGGTCGAAGCCGTTCGCCTCGTTCGAGCCGGTCGCCTCCGAGATCGTGCCGCCGACCGTCGAGAACACGCCCATCGCGTCCATGACCATCCACAGCACCGCTGACGCGACGATCGTGCAGATGCCGAGCGCGATGGACAGCAGGAAGCTGACCTTCATCACCGACCACGGGTCGGCCTTGGCCACGCGCAGCCGCGCCTTGCGCGTGCGGGGTGTGGTCCGCGCGCCGGTGCGTGGACGGCGTACGGCGCTCGTCGGGGCCTGCGCCGGATAGGCCTGCGGCGGGTGGTAGGGCCCGGCGGGCTGCTGCGGCTGGCGTTCGCCCGGCAGCGGCGAGCCGGCCTGCGCCCCGGAAGCCGGGGGCTGGGCCGGCGGATGCGCCTGGGCGCCCGCCGCGTACTGCTGGGTCTGCGGGCCTCGGGTGTCCGTCACAGTTCCCCCCTGGGATCCATGCATATCGGGCGAGTGGGAGTCGGTCGCGCCTGCGTCGACCTTGCGCAGTTGGGTCGTGTGCGGGTCCGCCGCACGCGCGGCGGAGCCACGGCCACCGCCGTCCGTTCCGTTGCCGGAAGAAGGACCGGTCGAGGTACCGACCGGACCCGCGCCCGTGGCTCCGCTCACGATGACTCACTCCTCGTGCTACTCGGCCGAGGGCTCCTCACCCTCGTCCGTGCCGGTGGTCACGGCACCCTCGGCGGTCTCGTCCCCGGCATCCTCGCCGTCGACCTCCTCCGCCTCGCGACCGGCCTCGGCGTTACGTGCGATACCGACCACGGCATCGCGCTTGCCCAGGTTGATCAGTTGGACGCCCATGGTGTCACGGCCCGTCTCCCTGACCTCGTTGACTCGCGTACGAATCACACCGCCGCCGAGGGTGATGGCGAGGATCTCGTCACTCTCCTCGACCACCAGCGCGCCGACGAGCGAACCGCGGTCCTCCACGATCTTGGCGGCCTTGATACCGAGGCCGCCGCGACCCTGGACGCGGTACTCGTCGACGGGGGTCCGCTTTGCGTACCCACCGTCCGTGGCAGTGAACACGAACGTACCGGGTCGAACAACATTCATCGAGAGCAGCTCGTCGCCCTCGCGGAAACTCATCCCCTTGACACCCGAGGTGGCACGGCCCATGGGCCGCAAGGTGTCGTCCGAGGCGGTGAACCTGATCGACTGCGCCTTCTTGCTGATCAGAAGCAGATCGTCGTCGGCGGAGACGAGCTCGGCACCAATCAGTTCGTCGTCGGAACCGTCCTCCCGCTCCCGCAGATTGATCGCGATGACACCACCGGAGCGCGGCGAATCGTAATCCTTCAGAGGCGTCTTCTTGACCAGGCCCGCCTTGGTGGCCAGGACCAGATACGGCGCGGCCTCGTAGTCACGGATCGCGAGGATCTCCGCGATCGACTCGTCCGGCTGGAAGGCCAGCAGGTTCGCCACGTGCTGGCCGCGCGCGTCCCGGCCGGCGTCCGGAAGCTCGTACGCCTTCGCCCGGTACACCCGGCCCTTGTTGGTGAAGAACAGCAGCCAGTGGTGCGTGGTGGAGACGAAGAAGTGGTCGACGATGTCGTCTTCCTTCAGCTTCGTACCCCGCACGCCCTTGCCGCCGCGCTTCTGCGCCCGGTAGTCGTCCGTCTTCGTCCGCTTGACGTAGCCGCCACGGGAGACGGTGACGACGATGTCCTCCTCGGCGATGAGGTCCTCGATGGACATGTCACCGTCGTAGGGCACCAGCATGGTCTTGCGGTCGTCGCCGTACTTCTCGACGATCGCCGCGAGTTCCTCGCTGACGATCCCGCGCTGACGGACCGGGGAGGCGAGGATCGCGTTGTACTCCGTGATCTTCGCCTGGAGTTCGTCGTGCTCCTGGACGATCTTCTGGCGCTCCAGGGCGGCCAGTCGGCGCAGCTGCATCTCGAGGATGGCGTTCGCCTGGATCTCGTCGATCTCCAGGAGGCCCATCAGGCCCGTGCGCGCGATCTCGACGGTGTCGCTGCGCCGGATCAGCGCGATGACCTCGTCGATGGCGTCCAGGGCCTTCAGCAGGCCGCGCAGGATGTGCGCGCGCTCCTCCGCCTTGCGCAGCCGGAAGCGCGTACGGCGGACGACGACCTCGATCTGGTGCGTCACCCAGTGGCGGATGAACGCGTCGAGCGACAGCGTGCGCGGCACACCGTCGACCAGCGCCAGCATGTTGGCGCCGAAGTTCGTCTGTAGGTCGGTGTGCTTGTACAGGTTGTTCAGGACGACCTTGGCGACCGCGTCCCGCTTCAGCACGATGACCAGACGCTGGCCCGTGCGCGACGAGGTCTCGTCACGGACGTCGGCGATGCCGCCGACCTTGCCGTCCTTCACCAGGTCGGCGATCTTCTGCGCCAGGTTGTCGGGATTCACCTGGTACGGCAGCTCCGTCACCACCAGGCACTGGCGGTTCTGGATCTCCTCGACCGCGACGACCGCGCGCATGGTGATCGAGCCGCGGCCCGTGCGGTACGCCTCCTCGATGCCCTTGCGGCCCACCACCAGCGCGCCGGTCGGGAAGTCGGGGCCCTTGATGCGCTCGATCAGCGCGTCCAGGAGCTCCTCGTGCGAGGCCTCCGGGTTCTCCAGGCACCACTGGGCGCCGGCCGCGACCTCGCGCAGGTTGTGCGGCGGGATGTTGGTCGCCATACCGACCGCGATACCGGCCGAGCCGTTGATCAGCAGGTTCGGGAACCGGGAGGGCAGTACGGTCGGCTCCTGGGAGCGGCCGTCGTAGTTGCCCGTGAAGTCGACGGTCTCCTCGTCGATGTCGCGGACCATCTCCATCGACAGCGGCGCCATCTTGCACTCGGTGTAGCGCATGGCGGCCGCCGGGTCGTTGCCCGGAGAGCCGAAGTTGCCGTTGGAGTCCACCAGCGGCATCCGCATCGCCCACGGCTGGGCGAGACGGACGAGCGCGTCGTAGATCGAACTGTCGCCGTGCGGGTGGTAGTTGCCCATGACGTCGCCGACCACGCGCGCGCACTTGTAGAAGCCGCGATCGGGGCGGTAACCGCCGTCGTACATGGCGTACAGCACACGACGGTGGACGGGCTTGAGACCGTCACGGACGTCGGGCAGCGCACGGGACACGATGACGGACATCGCGTAGTCGAGGTACGAGCGCTGCATCTCCGTCTCGAGCCCGACGGGCTCTACACGGAGGACGATTTCGCCGCCTTCTTCAGGCGTGGCAGGAGTGTTCTCGTCGGCCATTGCTGGTGGGGATCCTTCCTGGTGCGGTCAGCTGAGACCGACTCAGATGTCGAGGAAGCGGACGTCCTTGGCGTTGCGCTGGATGAACTGGCGCCGGGCCTCGACGTCCTCGCCCATCAGGACCGAGAACAGGTCGTCGGCCTGGGCGGCGTCGTCGAGAGTGACCTGGCCGAGGACGCGGTGCTCCTGGTCCATCGTCGTCACGCGCAGCTCCTCGGCGTTCATCTCGCCGAGACCCTTGAAGCGCTGGATCGAGTCCTCGCGGATGCGCTTGCCGCGTTGGCGGCCCAGCTCGATCAGGGCGTCGCGCTCGCGGTCCGAGTACGCGTACTCGACGTCGTCCCGGCCCCACTTGATCTTGTATAGCGGGGGACGCGACAGGAACACGTGCCCGGCCTCGACCAGCGGCCGCATGAAGCGGAACAGGAAGGTCAGCAGCAGGGTGTTGATGTGCTGGCCGTCGACGTCGGCGTCCGCCATCAGGATGATCTTGTGATAGCGGAGCTTCTCGATGTCGAAGTCCTCGTGCACGCCCGTGCCGAACGCGGAGATCAGCGCCTGGATCTCCTGGTTCTGCAGGATCTTGTCGATCCTGGCCTTCTCGACGTTGAGGATCTTGCCGCGGATCGGGAGGATCGCCTGGTACTCCGGGTTACGGCCCGACTTGGCCGAGCCGCCGGCGGAGTCACCCTCGACGATGAAGATCTCGCACTTGGTCGGGTCGTTGGACTGGCAGTCCGACAGCTTGCCCGGCAGGGACGCCGACTCAAGGAGGCCCTTGCGGCGCGTGAGGTCGCGGGCCTTGCGGGCCGCCACGCGCGCGGTGGCCGCCTGGATGCCCTTGCGGATGATGTCCGCGGCCTCGACCGGGTTGCGGTCCAGCCAGTCGTTGAGGTGCTCGTAGACCGCCTTCTGGACGAAGGTCTTCGCCTCCGTGTTACCCAGCTTGGTCTTGGTCTGGCCCTCGAACTGCGGCTCGCTCAGCTTGACCGAGATGATCGCCGTCAGACCCTCGCGGATGTCGTCGCCCGTGAGGTTGTCGTCCTTGTCGCGCAGCAGCTTCTTGTCGCGCGCGTACTTGTTGATCAGGCTCGTGAGGGCCGCGCGGAAGCCCTCCTCGTGCGTACCGCCCTCGTGGGTGTGGATGATGTTCGCGAACGAGTACACACCCTCGCTGTAGCCGCTGTTCCACTGCATCGCGACCTCGAGGGACAGGCTCTTGTCCTTGTCCTCCGCCTCCAGGTCGATGACCGTGGGGTGCACCACATCGCCCTTGCGGGAGTTGAGGTACTTCACGAAGTCGACGATGCCGCCCTCGTAGTGGTACGTGACGGACTTGACCTCGTCCTTCTCGTCCGCACCTGCCTCGTCCGCCCCGGCCGTGGCCTTCGCCGACTCGCGCTCATCAGTGAGTTTGATCGTCAAACCCTTGTTGAGGAACGCCATCTCCTGGAAACGCCGCGACAGCGTCTCGAAGGAGTACTCGGTCGTCTCGAAGATGTCCGGGTCGGCCCAGAACGTGACCGACGTACCGGTCTCGTCGGTCGCCTCGTGCTCGACGAGCGGAGCCGTCGGGACGCCCATCTTGTAGTCCTGCGTCCAGCGGTGACCGTCGGTCTTCACCTCGACGGACACCTTGCTGGACAGAGCGTTCACGACGGAGACACCGACGCCGTGCAGACCGCCGGAAACCGCGTAACCGCCGCCGCCGAACTTGCCGCCCGCGTGCAGCACGGTCAGCACGACCTCGAGGGCCGGCTTGTTCTCCGAAGGGACGATGCCCACCGGGATGCCACGGCCGTTGTCGACGACACGCACACCGCCGTCCGGGAGGATCGTGACGTCGATCGTGTCCGCGTAGCCGGCCAGCGCCTCGTCGACCGAGTTGTCGACGACCTCGTACACGAGGTGGTGCAGACCGCGCTCGCCGGTCGAGCCGATGTACATACCGGGTCGCTTGCGAACCGCGTCCAGGCCCTCGAGGACGGTGATGGCGCTGGCGTCGTACGAGGCGGTGACCTCGCCGTTCGACGAGGTCACCGCGCCGCTCACGCCGGCGTCGGTGGACGGGATGTTCTCGTTGGGGTTGCCGGAATCGGCCACGAAGCGCCCTTTCTGGCACAGCACGAGCCGGGCTCGTCGGCGGGTTGCCGGAGCGGCTGCGGCATGTTGCGTTGGTAAGCCTTGATCAGCGTTGCTCAGCTTTTCCCGGGCGGTCCCCACGTGCGGGGCGGGATTGCCTTCAGTCTACCGGTAGCGCCGACAGTGATGGGGGTTTGCCGGTACCTGAGTCCCCATGTGCCGCCCTGAACCGGTCTCGAACGGGTCCCGATATGTGGATGGGGGCTCCAGGAGGCTCACAGCGGCACTCAGCGCTTCCGGCTGTCAACCCTTGGCTACTCCGGGGTCAGATCACGATTCGCAACCGCGTGCGGTGATGGACGGAGCGTCACACCACCCAGGTCACGTGAGGTACGTCACCCATAGGTGTCGCCGGGTCCCGTGCTGCCCGGGGCACGCAGGGGACCGTAGCGACGGGCGGGACCGCCGGGACCGTAGACCTTCAGCAACTTCACCGTGCCGTGGCCCAGATCCTCGTTCAGGCGCGCGACAAGGGCCGGGGCGAGCAGCCGCAACTGAGTGGCCCACGCCGTGGAGTCGCACTGCACGGCCAGGACACGCTCGTCCTCGTCGTACCGCTGCGGCACACAGTGCTTCGCCAGGTCCTCGCCGACGATCTGCGGCCAGCGGCCCATGACCCCGCCCACCGCGGCCGGCGTCTCCCAGCCCCGCTCGGTGATCAACCGGTTGATGGCCGTGCCCAACGCCATCGGGTCGCGGCCGTCGGCGCGTGCGCCGGAGCGCAGGCCGCCGCCCCGGCGCGCCTGCTTCTTCTGCCGCGCCGCGTCCCCACGCGCGCGTGCCTGCTCCTTCGCCGCGCGCAACGCCACACGCGCGAGATCGACACCGGACGGCTCGGGGGCCTTCGCGTCCTTCTTCGGGCCGGGCTCGTCGCCGCTCATACGCGCTCCACCACCCCTTCGGACACCGTGTACCGCGCCCCCGCCAGGACATGCGGCACATCGTCCTCGACCGCCGCCGTCACCAGGACCTGCTCACCGGGCGCGACCAGCTCGGCGAGTCGCTCCCGGCGCCGGGTGTCCAGCTCCGCGAAGACGTCGTCGAGGATAAGCACCGGCTCGTTGCCCTCCGCGCGCAGCAGGTCGTACGACGCCAGGCGCAGCGCCAGCGCATACGACCAGGACTCACCGTGCGAGGCGTACCCCTTGGCCGGCAGCTGACCGAGTTTGAGAATCAAATCGTCCCGATGAGGGCCTACGAGGGTGACACCCCGCTCGATCTCCTGCTTGCGCGCCTCCGCGAGCGCCGCCATCAGCTGGGCGTAAAGCTCCTCGCGCGCGTGCGCCTCGCCCGGCGCCGACGGCTTGTACTCCAGCGCCACCGGACCGCCGCCGGGAGCCAGCTGTTCGTACGCCTTGTCGGCCAGCGGCTGGATCGCCGCGATCAGATCGAGCCGCTGGGCAAGCAGCTCCGCACCCGCACGCGCGAGGTGCTGGTCCCAGACGTCGAGCGTGGACAGGTCCATGGACCGGCCACCGTGCCTGCGAGCGAGCGCGGCCGTCTTGAGAAGGGTGTTGCGCTGCTTGAGAACCCTCTCGTAGTCGGAGCGGACACCCGCCATACGCGGAGAGCGCGCGGTGATCAGCTCGTCGAGGAAGCGCCGCCGCTCACCGGGATCGCCCTTGACCAGCGCGAGATCCTCCGGCGCGAACAGCACGGTCCGCACGATCCCCAGCACATCACGCGGCCTGACCTGCGAAGACCTGTTGATCCGGGCGCGGTTCGCCTTGCCGGGGCTCAGCTCCAGCTCGACCAGCTGCTGCCGCTCGCCCTGCCGGACCTGAGCCCGGATGATCGCGCGGTCGGCACCCATACGGACCAGCGGCGCGTCCGAGGCGACGCGGTGACTGCCGAGCGTGGCGAGATAGCCGACGGCCTCCACGAGATTCGTCTTGCCCTGGCCGTTGGGGCCGACGAAAGCCGTCACGCCCGGATCGAGCGGGACCTCGACCCGGGCGTACGAGCGGAAGTCGGCAAGCGACAGATGCGTCACGTGCATGATCGTTCGCCGACCTCCCCCAGAGGTTGTGGACCGCGTAACCGGTCCTGTGGACTACTTCTTCTCGACCGCGTGGCCGCCGAACTGGTTCCGCAGCGCCGCGATCATCTTCATCTGCGGCGACTCCTCCTGCCGGGAGGAGAACCGCGCGAACAGCGACGCGGTGATCGCGGGCAGCGGCACCGCGTTGTCGATGGCGGCTTCCACAGTCCACCGGCCCTCGCCGGAGTCCTGTGCATAACCCCGCAGGCCGTCCAGGTGCTCGTCCTCGTCGAGGGCGTTCACCGCGAGGTCCAGCAGCCAGGACCGGATGACCGTGCCCTCCTGCCAGGAACGGAAGACCTCTCGGACATCCGTCACGGAGTCGACCTTCTCCAGGAGCTCCCAGCCCTCGGCGTAGGCCTGCATCATCGCGTACTCGATGCCGTTGTGGACCATCTTCGCGAAGTGGCCCGCACCGACCTTGCCCGCGTGCACCGCACCGAAGTCGCCCTCCGGCTTGAGCGCGTCCAAGACCGGCTGCACCTTGGCGACATGCTCGGCGTCGCCGCCGTACATCAGCGCATAGCCGTTCTCCAGGCCCCAGACGCCGCCGGAGACGCCGCAGTCGACGAAGCCGATGCCCTGGGCGGCCAGCTCCTCGGCGTGCTTCTCGTCGTCCGTCCAGCGGGAGTTGCCACCGTCGACGACCACATCACCGGGCTCGAGCAGCTTCGCCAGCTCGTCGATCGTGGACTGCGTGGCCTCGCCGGCCGGGACCATGACCCAGACGACACGCGGGCCGGTCAGCTTGCCCACAAGTTCTTCCAGGCTGTGGACATCGGCGAGGTCCGCGCTGCGGTCGTACCCGATGACGGTGTGGCCCGCGCGGCGGATCCGCTCGCGCATGTTGCCGCCCATCTTGCCGAGGCCGACGAGACCGAGCTCCATCAGTTGTTTTCCTTAGGTTGCGGTGTGACGTGAGAGGCACCTTCGTACCTGTGTCCGAGCCTAGACCCGGCCCCTCACGCACACCTGTGGGCATACGCGCTCATGCGTAGGCCCTCACCTGGGGCTTTGTAGGATGGAGCCGTCAGCCGCTCAGCCGGACGGGCATGATCAGGTACTTGTAGGCCTCGTCCGCCTCCGCGTCCAGCGCGGGCTTGCCGGACAGCAGCGCGGGCTTCGTGGACGTCGTGAACGACAGCTGGGCCACCGGAGAGTCGATCGCGCTCAGACCGTCCAGCAGGAAGGTCGGGTTGAAGGCGATCGAGATGTCGTCGCCTTCGAGCTGCGCATCCACCCGTTCCACAGCCTGTGCGTCGTCGCTGGAACCGGCCTCCAGGATGAGCACGCCCTGCTCGAAGCTGAGCCGCACCGGGGTGTTGCGCTCGGCGACCAGGGCCACGCGCTTGACGGCCTCCACGAAGGGGGCGGTCTCGATCACCGCGACGGAGTTGAACTCCGTCGGGAACAGCGTCCGGTACTTCGGGAGGTCGCCCTCCAGAAGACGCGTCGTCGTCCGCCGCCCGGCGCCCTCGAAACCGATCAGGCCCTCGCCCGCACCGGAGCCGGACAGCGCCAAAATCACGCTGTCGCCGCTCGTCAGCGCCTTGGCGGTGTCCAGGAGCGTCTTGGCGGGCACCAGGGCGACCGCGGACGCGTCCGGGTTCTCCGGCTTCCACAGGAACTCGCGGACCGCGAAGCGGTAGCGGTCGGTGGAGGCCAGCGTGACCCGGTCGCCCTCGATCTCGATGCGCACACCGGTGAGGACGGGCAGCGTGTCGTCGCGGCCGGCGGCGATGGCGACCTGGGCGGCGGCAGAGGCGAAGACCTCGCCGGGGACGGTGCCCGTCGCGTTCGGCATCTGAGGCAGCGACGGGTACTCCTCCACAGGCAGGGTGTGGAGTGTGAACCGCGAGGAGCCGCAGACCACGGTCGCCCGTACACCGTCTGTGGAAATCTCCACCGGCCGGTTGGGGAGAGCGCGGGAGATGTCCGCGAGGAGGCGGCCGGAGACGAGAACCGTGCCCTCCTCCTCGACCTCGGCCTCCACCGACACGCGCGCGGAGACCTCGTAGTCGAAGCTGGACAGGCTCAGCAGGCCGTCCTCGGCCTTCAGCAGCAGGCCCGCGAGGACCGGAGCCGGCGGACGGGCCGGGAGGCTGCGTGCCGCCCAGGCCACTGCCTCCGCGAGTACGTCGCGTTCCACCCGGATCTTCACCGTAAGCCGCCTCCTGCTGTTGCCGGCGCTTCTCGCCCTGCTTCGCCTTCGTCGTCTGACTCGGTGTCGCAAGCCCCTGGGAGGGGAAGGACACCGGGGAACAGTCTGACGCACCGCACTGACAGTCGTTGCCGCTCCGGGTCAAGTCGTGACGAGGCGCGCTCGGACACCGGACGCCGAGTTGTGCACAGGACCCACTTCGAAACGGATTCCCAGCTCTCTCTAGTTGGGAGTAGTAGTAGGGCCTGTGGAAACGGTGGATAACCACGTTTTCCCAGCTCAGAGCCAAGATTTTGTCCACCGACCCTGTGGGCGGTGGCAGTGGACAACTTGGCGTATCTGTGGAGAACGGAAAGTTTTGCACACGCCGTGCACAGCCGACGGTGACTTCTCCCCAGCACCGTCCCCAGCTTTGGCCACCTTGCCCACAGGCCAATCCGGCACCTCGGTGTGACGCCTTTCACTCGACACGGTGAGGAGGCGCGTCCCGTTGCCGAACAGTGGACAGGCATGTGGAGAAGATCACCAGCGCTGGGGACAACGTGCCCCAGCCTGTGGGTCGCCGGTGGACAACTTGGTGCACAGCTTGTGGATCTTTTCGTCGTCCACAGTCTGTGGAGATCGTTCGTCCACGAATCCACAACCAGCTGAGCTGGGGTGATCGTCGTTCAGCGGCACAGCCTGTGGACACAATCTGGAAAACTTCACGGTCCCCAGGCTGTGGGCAGAAGAAAGTACCGGAATCTGTGGAGAGTGGCCGTAACCCGGCCACTATTCGAACAGCGGGTGGCGGCGAACCGACCGGCGACAGCCCGCCGGAACGACGAAGAGCGCCCTCGGGATCTCTCCCGAGGGCGCCCTCAGTGCCGTACAGACGCGGCTGTCAGCCGTTCTTGATGCGGTTGGTCAGCTCGGTCACCTGGTTGTAGATGGAGCGGCGCTCGGCCATCAGCGCGCGGATCTTGCGGTCGGCGTGCATCACGGTCGTGTGGTCGCGGCCACCGAACTGCGCGCCGATCTTCGGCAGGGACAGGTCGGTCAGCTCGCGGCACAGGTACATGGCGATCTGGCGGGCCGTCACCAGGGCGCGGCCGCGCGAGGTGCCGCACAGGTCCTCGACGGTGAGGCCGAAGTAGGCGGCGGTGGCCGCCATGATGGCCGACGCGGTGATCTCGGGGGCGGAGTCCTCGCCGCCGGGGATCAGGTCCTTGAGGACGATCTCCGTGAGGCCCAGGTCCACCGGCTGCCGGTTGAGCGAGGCGAACGCCGTGACGCGGATCAGCGCGCCCTCCAGTTCGCGGATGTTGCGCGAGATGCGGGAGGCGATGAACTCGAGGACCTCCGGCGGGGCGTTGAGCTGTTCCTGGACCGCCTTCTTGCGCAGGATCGCGATGCGCGTCTCCAGTTCGGGCGGTTGGACGTCGGTGATCAGGCCCCATTCGAAACGGTTCCGCAGCCGGTCCTCCAGCGTGACCAGCTGCTTGGGCGGCCGGTCGCTGGAGAGCACGATCTGCTTGTTGGCGTTGTGGAGCGTGTTGAAGGTGTGGAAGAACTCCTCCTGCGTCGACTCCTTGTCCGCCAGGAACTGGATGTCGTCGACGAGCAGGATGTCCATCTCGCGGTAGCGCTTGCGGAAGCTGTCGCCCTTGCCGTCGCGGATGGAGTTGATGAACTCGTTGGTGAACTCCTCGGAGCTCACGTAGCGCACGCGCGTGCCGGGGTAGAGGCTGCGCGCGTAGTGCCCGATGGCGTGCAGCAGGTGTGTCTTGCCGAGTCCCGATTCCCCATAGATGAAGAGGGGGTTGTACGCCTTCGCGGGCGCTTCGGCGACGGCGACGGCGGCCGCGTGCGCGAACCGGTTCGAGGCGCCGATGACGAACGTGTCGAACAGGTACTTCGGGTTCAGTCGCGCGGTCGGCTCGCCGGGGCCGGTCGCCGGCGCGGGCTTGGCTGCCAGCGGCCCGGGGGCGCCGGTCGTCGGCAGGTTGGCGCCCCCGGGGCCGCCGCGGTGCGGTTGGCCGGAGCCGGACGGCGGTTCGGGCAGCTCGCGGCGGGCGGGGTCGCGCTGGTCGTAGTCGACGCGCGAGGGGTCGTACTCGGAGCGCTGTTGTTCGTACGACGGGCGGTCCATCGGCTGCGGGCGGTAGTCCTGGGAGGAGCCGTACGAGTCCTGGCCCGAGGTGTACGAGTCCTGTGACGGCGCTCCGTAGGTGTCGCGTGGGCGCGATCTGTAGGAGTCCTGCGACGGGGAGGCATAGGGGTCGCGCTCCGGGAAGCCGAGTCGTTGCTGCTGCCAGCTGTACTCGTCCTGCGTGGGGCGCGGCCAGGCGCCGGGTTCGGGGCGCTGGTATTCGGAGGGGTAGGCCGGGCGTGCGGTGGGGAGCGGATCGGGGCGGCCGGTCTGGTCGGCGGAGGTGCCTGGCAGCTGGTCGGCGCGGTGGCGGCCGTATCCCTCGTACTGTCCCTGTCCGGAGGGGAGTTCGGGTTCTTCGTAGCGCGACTGTTGTTGCACGGGAGGCGCGGGGGGTTCGCCGGCGGAGTCGTCGACGGTGATCGCGATGCGGATCGGGCGGCCGCACTCGCGGCTCAGGGTGTCGCTGACGATCGGGGCGAGACGGCCCTCCAGTACGCCTTTCGCAAATTCGTTCGGTACGGCGAGTAGAGCGGTGTCCGCGACCAGCGCGAGGGGCTGGCAGCGCCGGATCCAGTGCTCGTCCTTCGCCTCGACACCCTGGCCGCGGCCCTCTCCGAGGAGCTGCTCGAGTACGCGTGGCCACACTGCGGCAAGATCGGCAGGCACGTCAGCCACAGGGCACGCTCTCTCACGGGTCCCACGAACGTGTGGTTCGCGGACGGGTTGGGATGGAATCCGGTGTACGGGCGGGAACAATCCCGCTCGGGCAGGGATAAGGGAACGAATCGGAGTCCAGTCACGGTAGTCAGCGGGGCGGGTGCGGTTCAAGTTGTTGTCCCCAGCCTGTGGATAGTGTCTCCCGGCGACCGCTGGTTTGACCGGATGGCGTAGCCCCGCGTACCGTAACCAGGTCGAGTTGTCGATGGCTGCTGCCGCCTGCCTCCGATGGGCACAGGTCACTTCAGGTGATCGGTAAGCGGTGCACTCGGGCGTGACGCGAGCTACTCGTGGGCGCACGGTGACAGCCAGGACGGCACCCCGCCACCACCGATTAGTTTCTGGAGCCCCCGAGTGAGCAAGCGCACCTTCCAGCCGAACAACCGTCGTCGCGCGAAGACCCACGGCTTTCGGCTGCGTATGCGCACCCGTGCCGGCCGCGCGATTCTCGCGTCTCGCCGTAGCAAGGGTCGCGCCCGCCTGTCCGCCTGATCCCGATCAGGTCATGACGTCGTGCTGCCCACCGAGAACCGGCTGAGGCGGCGCGAGGACTTCGCGACCGCGGTACGACGGGGCCGCCGGGCTGGACGCCCGACGCTCGTCGTCCACCTTCGTAGCGGTGCCACGGACCCGCACGCGCCTGGGGAGAGCGCTCCCCCGACACGTGCGGGTTTCGTCGTGAGCAAGGCGGTGGGTGGTGCGGTCGTGCGCAACAAAGTGAAGCGCAGACTTCGCCATCTGATGCGTGACCGAGTCGCCCTGTTCCCCCCCGGTAGCCTGGTAGTCGTACGAGCGCTGCCCGGAGCGGGCGACGCAGACCATGCACAGCTGGCCCGAGACCTGGATGCCGCCCTTCAACGGCTGCTGGGAGGGGGCGCGCGATGAAGTACCCGCTGCTGGCTCTGATCAAGCTCTACCAGTGGACGATCAGTCCGCTGCTCGGGCCGGTGTGCAAGTACTACCCGTCGTGCTCTCACTACGGCTATACGGCCATCGACCGACACGGTGCGATCAAGGGGACGGCACTCACTGCCTGGCGGATCCTGCGGTGCAACCCGTGGTCGCTCGGCGGTGTGGACCATGTTCCCCAGCGCAAGCGTCCGCGGTGGCACGAAATGCTGCGCAACGCCTGGCGTGCACGCAAGGGCGGGCCCTCCGCCGCCGAACCGGCCACCGACGGGAGCCTCCCGTCGAGCCCGGCCGCAGAGACCTCGTCCCATGCCCAAGGAGCATGATTAGTGGACACGATTGCCAGCCTTTTCAGCTTTATCACCACACCCGTCTCCTGGGTCATCGTCCAGTTCCACTCGGTGTACGGGCAGATCTTCGGTCCCGACACCGGCTGGGCCTGGGGCCTGTCCATCGTGTCCCTGGTGATCCTGATCCGTATCTGCCTGATCCCGCTCTTTGTGAAGCAGATCAAGGCGACCCGGGCCATGCAGACACTGCAGCCCGAGATGAAGAAGATCCAGGAGCGCTACAAGAACGACAAGCAGCGCCAGTCCGAAGAGATGATGAAGCTGTACAAGGAGTCGGGTACCAACCCGCTCTCCTCGTGCCTTCCCATCCTGGCGCAGTCCCCGTTCTTCTTCGCCCTGTACCACGTGCTCAACGGCATCGCGACCGGCTCGACGATCGGCGTCATCAACGAATCGCTGCTGGCCAGCGCTCGTAAGGCGCACATCTTCGGCGCCCCGCTGGCCGCGAAGTTCACGGATGGCCAGGCCAAGGTCGAGGCCCTCGGTGCCTCGCTGACCGATGTCCGGGTCGTCACCGCGGTCATGATCGTCCTGATGTCGGCGTCGCAGTTCTACACGCAGCGCCAGCTGATGACGAAGAATGTCGACACCACGGTGAAGACGCCGTTCATGCAGCAGCAGAAGATGCTGATGTACGTCTTCCCGGTCATGTTCGCCGTCTTCGGCATCAACTTCCCGGTCGGTGTCCTCGTCTACTG
Source organism: Streptomyces sp. NPDC002619 (assembly GCF_042889305.1). Classification (NCBI taxonomy): domain Bacteria; kingdom Bacillati; phylum Actinomycetota; class Actinomycetes; order Kitasatosporales; family Streptomycetaceae; genus Streptomyces; species Streptomyces sp. NPDC002619. The sequence continues at coordinate 483,399 of NZ_JBIAQV010000002.1, forward strand.
GCTGACCACCAACGTGTGGACCATGGGCCAGCAGATGTACGTCATCCACAACAACCCGACCCCGGGTTCCAAGGCCCAGGCCGCGTACCTGGAGCGCCTGACCAAGCATGTGACGAACCACGGCAAGACGCGCAACCGGCGTGAGAAGGCCATCGTCAAGGCGATCGTCTCGAAGGGCCGCGACCGCAACGATTTCGAGCGCAAGTTCATCAACGGCTTGACCAAGGCGGGTCTCGCCGCGCAGGCCGACGGCACCGTGGCCACGAGCGAGAGCCAGGCCGTCGCCCAGGCCGAGGACGGCATGAGCACGACGACGACCACCACCCCCCGGCGCCAGCAGCCCAAGCGTCAGAGCAAGGCCCAGCGCCAGTCCGGTGGTCAGCGGCAGGCCGACGACCCCGCGCCGTCCACGTCGCTCGAGAAGTCCGACGAGCCGCAGGACGACGAGCCGCAGACCGCTGAGCCGCGGGATGCCAAGCCCGCGGCGAGGCAGCCCGCGAAGCCGGGTTCCGCCGGCCGCAGCAAGGCTCAGTCCGGCCAGCGCAAGGGTCCGCAGCGGCCCAAATCCCCGTCCAAGAAGTAAGAAGGAGTCCATCCCGTGACGGAAGGCACCACCTCCGCCGCTGCCGAGGGTGCAGACACCCTGACCCGCCTGGAGCAGGAGGGCGAGATCGCGGCGGACTACCTCGAGGGTCTGCTGGACATCGCCGATCTCGACGGCGACATCGACATGGACGTTGAGGCCGACCGCGCCTCCGTGTCGATCATCAGCGATGCGGGCGGCCGCGACCTGCAGAAGCTGGTCGGCCGTGACGGCGAGGTGCTGGAGGCGCTGCAGGAGCTGACGCGCCTGGCCGTGCACCGGGAGACCGGGGACCGCAGCCGGCTGATGCTGGACATCGCGGGCTACCGGGCCAAGAAGCGCACCGAGCTCTCCGAGCTGGGCGCCAAGGCCGCCGCCGAGGTCAGGAGCACCGGTGAGCCGGTGAAGCTCAATCCGATGACCCCGTTCGAGCGCAAGGTCGTGCACGACGCGGTCAAGGCAGCGGGGCTGCGGAGTGAGTCCGAGGGCGAGGAGCCGCAGCGGTTCGTCGTTGTGCTTCCCGCCTGATCGGTACGTACGTTCCACCGGCCCCGTCTGCCCGCAGGCGGGGCCGAAGTTTGTCAGCCTGGTAGTTCTGGTGGTCGGCGCTCGGTGCGCTGATGCGGTACGGAAGGACGGTCCCCGTGACGGAGGCAGTGGAGCTCCCCCCTGCGCCTGAGCAGGCGCGCGACGTATTTGGTGATCGCTTCGCGGATGCGGTCCGGTACGCCGAGCTCCTCGCCGAGGCAGGAGTGCAGCGCGGGCTCATCGGCCCGCGTGAGGTTCCTCGCCTGTGGGAGAGGCATCTGCTGAACTGTGCGGTGCTTTCTGAGGTCGTGCCCGAGGGTGTGACGGTCTGTGACGTCGGGTCCGGTGCCGGGCTGCCGGGCATTCCCCTGGCTCTCGTCCGGGACGACTTGAAGATCACGCTGTTGGAGCCTCTGCTGCGGCGCACGAACTTCCTCATGGAGGCCGTCGAGCTGCTGGGGCTCGACCATGTGACGGTCGTTCGTGGCCGTGCCGAGGAGGTCATGGGGAAGCTGCCGCCGGTCCACGTGGTGACGGCTCGTGCGGTTGCTCCGCTGGACCGGCTGGCCACCTGGGGCATCCCGCTGCTGCGGCCCTACGGCGAGATGCTGGTGCTCAAGGGCGCCACCGCCGAGGAGGAGCTGAAGAACGCGGCCACTGCGCTGAGCAAGCTCGGTGCGGTCGAGACGTCCATCCTGCATGTGGGTGAGGGGGTCGTGGATCCGCTGTCCACTGTGGTGCGGGTGGAGGTCGGGGAGTCGCCGGGTGGTGTCCGCTTCGCGGCGAAGCGCGCCAAGGCGGCGCGGGCGGGCAGGGCGCGTCGGCGCCGCTGACCGCGGAGGTCCCGGGCCAAGCCTGAGGGCTTTCCTGCGGTGAGGAGGGCCCCTCAGGCTGTGTGCGGTGCCGGCGCCTATGACGACTTCGTCACAGTGCCGCCGTCACCGCTGCACGGGGTCTCGCTGTTGCCCTTCTTGTTCCACGGGGAGCGTCCAGGTGGGGTTCCTCGGCGGAGTGTCGCTCACATAAAGGGCAAATTGTTGTCATCGTGTTTCACGTGAAACGTCGCTCACTGCTGCACGGCATCATCAGTCGGGGTCGCGCTGCGGCCGAACCGCACGAGCGGAAGCCTCTCGGGTCACTCGGAGGGGCTGCCGAGTTGTCCACAGAGGAGGATTTCCCCACAGAACACCAGGCCTCACTGGTTCGCGACCCCGAAGGCATGGGAGGCTCTGTTCATTGCGAGCCTGAAGTCGAGGAGAGTGAATCCTTGCGGTCCGACGCCAACATCGCGGGACCGATGACCGATCCGGTCCCCGGTCCCCGTACCGAGTCGATGGGGGCGGATGTTTCACGTGAAACACCGCCTCCGATGGACGACACTCCCATCGGTCGTGCTGCCCAACTGGCGGTGGAAGCTCTGGGTCGTGCCGGCGAGGGTCTGCCGCGGCCGGAGCAGACCCGAGTCATGGTGGTCGCCAACCAGAAGGGCGGCGTGGGCAAGACGACGACGACCGTCAATCTTGCCGCTTCGCTGGCGCTGCACGGTGGCCGTGTCCTGGTGATCGACCTCGACCCGCAGGGCAACGCGTCCACTGCTCTGGGGATCGACCATCACGCCGAAGTTCCGTCCATCTACGACGTGTTGGTCGAGAGCAAGCCTCTCGCCGAGGTCGTGCAGCCGGTCCCGGATGTCGAAGGCCTCTTCTGTGCCCCTGCCACGATCGATCTCGCCGGTGCGGAGATCGAGCTGGTGTCGCTGGTGGCACGGGAGAGTCGGCTGGAGCGGGCCATCCAGGCGTACGAGCAGCCGTTGGACTACATCCTCATCGACTGCCCGCCGTCGCTCGGCCTGCTGACGGTCAATGCGCTGGTCGCCGGCGCAGAGGTGCTCATCCCGATTCAGTGCGAGTACTACGCGCTGGAGGGCCTCGGCCAGCTGCTGCGCAACGTCGACCTGGTGCGGGGGCACCTCAACCCCGCCCTGCATGTGTCGACCATCCTGCTCACCATGTACGACGGCCGGACGCGTCTTGCCTCCCAGGTCGCGGAAGAGGTGCGCAGCCATTTCGGCGACGAGGTGCTGCGGACGAGCATTCCCCGCTCGGTCCGTATCTCCGAGGCACCCAGCTATGGGCAGACGGTTCTGACCTACGATCCTGGTTCGAGCGGTGCCCTCTCCTACCTTGAGGCGGCACGAGAAATCGCGCTGAGGGGCGTCGGCGTCAACTACGACCCGACGCAGGCCCACATCAGCGCACAGAGCAACCCGAACATGGTGGAGGGGATCCAGTGAGTGATCGACGGAGGGGGCTGGGCCGTGGTCTCGGCGCACTGATCCCAGCGGCTCCAACCGAGAAGAACCCGGCCTCCGCCGCGGTGGGGGGTCAGGCTTCCGCCTCTCCCGCGGCGGTCCCGGTCCTGACGACCGACCGTGGGGTGGCCGCGGCGAAGGTGGCCACGCTGCCACCGGTTTCACATGAAACCGAGGAGCTCTCGGGGAGTGGCTTCGCGGAGGTGCCGCCCTCTCCGGTGGGTGCCCACTTCGCCGAGATTCCCCTCGACGACATCACGCCCAACCCGCGGCAGCCGCGTGAGGTCTTCGACGAGGACGCGCTGCAGGAGCTGGTCACCTCCATCCAGGAGGTCGGTCTTCTCCAGCCGGTCGTCGTACGGCAGCTGGGTCCCGGACGCTACGAGCTCATCATGGGTGAGCGGCGCTGGCGGGCCTGCCGTGAGGCGGGGCTCGAGGCGATCCCGGCGATCGTGCGTGCCACAGACGACGAGAAGCTTCTCCTGGACGCGCTCCTGGAGAACCTGCACCGCGCGCAGTTGAACCCGCTGGAAGAGGCAGCCGCTTACGACCAGTTGCTCAAGGACTTCAACTGCACGCACGACCAGTTGGCGGACCGCATCGGGCGCTCCCGTCCGCAGGTCTCCAACACGCTGCGTCTGCTGAAGCTTTCGCCGGCCGTTCAGCGTCGGGTTGCCGCCGGTGTCCTGTCCGCCGGGCACGCGCGGGCACTGCTCTCTGTGGACGACTCGGAGGAGCAGGACCGCTTGGCCCACCGGATCGTGGCCGAGGGACTCTCGGTGCGGGCTGTCGAGGAGATCGTGACCCTGATGGGCTCGCGGCCCCAGACGGCACAGCGCTCCAAGGGACCGCGCGCCGGAGCGCGAGTGTCTCCGGCGCTTACCGACCTCGCGACCCGTCTCTCGGACCGCTTCGAGACGCGTGTGAAGGTCGACCTCGGTCAGAAGAAGGGCAAGATCACTGTCGAGTTCGCCTCCATGGACGACCTCGAGCGGATCCTCGGCACCCTCGCCCCGGGCGAGGGGCCGGTCCTTTCGACGGGCCTGCACAACGGGGACGGCGAGGACGCCGAGGACGCGGAGGACTGAGCCTCGGGTGAACCCGCCCGGTCGGGCGGCGGAGCGGATCGTGTCCGGTGTGTACCGGAACACGGTCCGCTCTTTGCTTTCAGGCGGTATCGGCGGAATCGCATCGTGGATACGATGCGATTCGGGTATGGCGCATCTACCTGGCAGCACCTTCGAGTGGGAGGCGGGGGCCATGCGAACGATGAGCCGCACCGGACTGGTCAGCGCGGCCCTGGGACTGGGCGCCGTGGGCGGGTTCGTCGGCAGTCTGCTGAAGGAACGGAACGCTCTGACAGCCGCTCGCGACGCCGCGGGCGAAGGAAGCGAGGATCAGCCTTCATGGGCCGTCGGCTCGTACCGCTCACGCTGGACAACCTTCAAGACCTTCCCAAGCGCTGTCGCTCGTGCGTCTTCTGGGAGTTGGACCCAGTCAGCGGCGAGGCCGCGGTAAGAGCGGGCACGGCCGCCTTGCAGAAGGAGTCCTGGATCTCCGCCGTCCTGCTGGACTGGGGATCGTGTGGCCGGGTTGTCTACGTCGACGACGTGCCGGTGGGTTTCGTGCTCTACGCTCCGCCCGCGTACGTCCCCCGCGCCACGGCGTTCCCGACGAGCCCTGTGTCTCCGGACGCGGTGCAGTTGATGACCGCCTTCATCATGCCGGGCTATCAGGGCCAGGGGCTCGGCCGGGTGATGGTCCAGACGGTTGCCAAGGATCTGCTGCGGCGCGGCTTCAAGGCGATCGAGGCGTTCGGAGACGCCCGGTGGAAGGAGCCCGCCTGCGTGCTGCCGGCCGACCATCTGCTGGCGGTGGGCTTCAAGACCGTACGCCCGCATCCCACGTACCCGCGCCTTCGGCTGGAGCTGCGTACGACGCTCTCCTGGAAGGAAGACGTGGAGATGGCCATCGACCGGCTGCTGGGGGCCGTACAGAAGGAACCAGCGCTTCGGCCGCTCTAGCGGCCGAACGCCGTATTCGGCTCACATACGAATGGGCCAACCCGCAGGGGTTGGCCCATTCGTGTTTCACGTGAAACATGCGCCCGTCGACGTGACGGCACAGCCGATTACTCGGCGATGAAGTCCTCGAGGTCGCGAACGATCGCGGCCTTCGGCTTGGCACCGACGATGGTCTTGGCGACCTCGCCACCCTGGTACACGTTCAGGGTCGGGATGGACATGACGCCGTACTTGGCGGCTGTACCCGGGTTCTCGTCGATGTTGAGCTTGACGACCTCGATCTTGTCGCCGTACTCGGAGGCGATGGCCTCGAGGGACGGGGCGATCTGGCGGCACGGACCGCACCAGGCGGCCCAGAAGTCCACCAGGACGGGCTTGTCGCTCTTGAGGACGTCCTGCTCGAAGCTGTCGTCAGTCACATTCTTCAGGGTGCCGGCCACGGCGGGCTCCTTAACTCGATCGTGCGGTGGGGAGGAAGGGGGGTCAGACGGAGGTCTTCTCGGGCTCGGCCTTCTCCTCGTCCGCGAGGGCGGAGAGGAAACGCTCGGCGTCGAGAGCGGCGGAGCAGCCGGTACCGGCTGCGGTGATCGCCTGGCGGTAGGTGTGGTCGACCACGTCGCCTGCGCCGAAGACACCGGTCAGGTTGGTCCGGGTGGAGGGCGCGACGACCTTCAGGTAGCCCTCCTCGTCGAGGTCCAGCTGACCCTTGAAAAGCTCTGTGCGCGGGTCGTGGCCGATCGCGATGAACAGGCCCGTCACCGGGAGATCGGAGAGCTCGCCCGTCTTGACGTTGCGGAGCTTCAGTCCGGAGAGCTTCGGGTCGCCCTGGATCTCGGCGACCTCGCTGTCCCAGACGAACTTGATCTTCGGGTCGGCGTAGGCGCGCTCCTGCATCGCCTTGGAGGCGCGCAGGCTGTCGCGGCGGTGGACGATGGTGACCGACTCGGCGAACCGCGAGAGGAAGGTGGCTTCCTCCATCGCGGTGTCACCGCCGCCGATCACGGCGATGTCCTGGCCCTTGAAGAAGAACCCGTCACAGGTGGCGCACCAGGAGACACCGCGGCCGGAGAGCGCGTCCTCGTTCGGGAGGCCGAGCTTGCGGTGCTGCGAGCCGGTCGTGACGATGATGGCCTTCGCCTTGTGGACCGTGCCCGCGGTGTCCGTGACCGTCTTGATCTCACCGGTCAGGTCGACGGAGACGACATCGTCTGGGATGAGCTCGGCGCCGAAGCGCTCGGCCTGCGCGCGCATGTTGTCCATGAGCTCGGGGCCCATGATGCCGTCGCGGAAGCCGGGGAAGTTCTCCACCTCGGTGGTGTTCATCAGCGCACCGCCCGCGGTGACAGCCCCCTCGAACACCAGGGGCTTCAACGACGCACGTGCAGTGTAAAGCGCCGCCGTGTAACCGGCGGGCCCGGAGCCGATGATGATCACGTTACGGACGTCGCTCACGGCTGGTTTCCTCGTCTCTGGTCTGCGTCATTCGACCGGTGCGAGCTCCTCTCAGAACTCCCACCCCACCCAACGGATCCTAGGGGGTCCGCATTCCCGCTGTGTCCGGGCACACGGGGATGCTGCGTAGTAGGGAATCGCACGCGGGGGCGAGACGTGATGAAGACACTCAGGGACGAGCGAAGGACTGCTTCAGCAGAACCTTCCCGGGCGAGATGGGCTGCTTGTCGATGCAGCCCGTGTCGACGACATAGGCGGTGACCCGCGTGCTGTCGGAGGCGTCCGGGAGGAGCACGAGGTACGCCTCCTTGCCGTCGTAGGTCCCCTTCTTGGCGCCGAGGACATCGGCTTCGCGATTGATGCCCTGCCGGACGCAGTCCGGGACTGGGACGGAGGGCTGGATCAGTGTGTTCGCGCTCTCCGTCGAGCCGGGGGGGTCGGACTGGGACTCGATGCCAAGCCGGGGCTTCGGGCTGTCGGCGCCGCGTTGTGAGTTCGGGCGCGTGGAGAGGAGGTTCTTCACCTCGTTCTTGAGCGGGCTCCCGGAGAACGTACCGGAGGGGCTGGCCTGAGCCGTCGAGTGGGACTTGTCGTCACCGAGTGACTGGAGGAAGAGGGATCCGGCCCCTAGGACAGCGGCGGTAAGGACAGCACCCAGGACGACGGTCCTGCGACGCCGGCCCCGCCCGCGATCTTTGCGGCCAGGGCCGGTCGCGGCGTGCGGCCGTCCGGCGGGCCGGTCCGGGGGAGCCGATGTTTCACGTGAAACATGGGCCTCGGCATCCTCGTCGGAGGGTGCGGGGGAGACGGAGGCCAGGACCGGTGCGTCCACGGATTCCGGAGCCGTGGTGCTCAGCAGAGCTTCGGCGGCAAGGGCGGCATCGATACGACCTGCGACGTCGTCGGGCATGCGGGCCGAACCGGGCACCGTGCCCAGCAGTCCCCGGATCTCCTCGAGTGAGGCGTAGACGTCGGCACAGAGCTCACACTCGTCGAGATGGCGCCGTACGTCCGCGGTCCGGGCCGGCGGGAGGAGGCCCTCGGTGAGGTCGGAGATCTCGGCGACGTCCGGGTGCCCGGTCGCGTCCGTCGTGGGAGTCACGCTCGCCCACCTCCGCCCTTCACTGCGGCTGAATCGCTCGGCCCCGTTCCTGGTGAACTTCTGTCCTCAGGCCCTGCTGCGGGTGGGACGGATGTCCCCTGCGCCCGGTTCCGTGCGGGGTCCGGCTCTTTCCCGTCACGGCTGTTCTCCGGCCGTAGGTGGGAGATGAGCGGGAGGAGTCTGGCTCTGCCACGCGCGCACCGGCTCTTGACCGTGCCGGTCGGCACGTCGAGGATGCGGGCGGCCTCGGCGACGGGGTAGCCCTGCATGTCCACCAGGACGAGGGCGGCCCGCTGGTCGTGCGGCAGTGTGCCGAGGGCTTCGAGGAGTTGGCGGTGGAGGTCGTTGCGCTCGGCCGGCGCCGAGGCCGACTCGTGCGGCTCCAGCAACTGCTCCAGCCGTTCGGTGTCGTCGACGGGTGCCGTCTTCCGGGAGGCCGCCTTGCGGGCCCGGTCCAGGCAGGCGTTCACCGTGATCCGGTGCAGCCAGGTGGTGACGGCCGACTGTCCCCGAAAGGTGTGGGCGGCCCGATACGCGGACACGAGAGCGTCCTGCACCGCGTCAGCGGCCTCCTCACGGTCCCCCAGCGTCCGCAGCGCCACCGCCCAGAGCCGGTCCCGATGACGCCGCACGATCTCACCGAAGGCCTCGGGGTCACCCGCGACGTGCCGGGCGAGCAGTTCCTGATCGCTCGCACCGTCGAATCCGGCGCCCTCCGCCATCTGACCCCCTCGCCTCCGGTGAGACGTCAGCCTGTGAACTTCACCTCGGTGATGGCCTGCTTGAATCCGGCGCCGCTGTACGAGGCCGCGTCCTCACCCGAGTACGGCACGGCCGTGAGCCACACGAGGACGTACCGGCTCTTCACGGGCTTCTTGAGCTTCACCGTGGCGGTGGTCCCGCTCGTGTCGACGCTGCCGATCTGCGTCAGTGAGTCGAGTGACCCAGGTGTCAGCGAGTCGGACGCGTACAGCTTGACCGTGGTGTGATCGCCAGAGTAGCGAAGCCCGATGCTCGCCGAGGAGAGTTCCTTCGCCGAGCCGAGGTCGTACGCGATGCCCACGCCCGGCTTGTACGGCGGGATGGAGGGGCCGCCGGTGAAGGTCTTGGTCCGCCAGGACGTGGAGGCGTCGCCGTCGTAGGTGTTGGCGACGTCGCCGGGGTGCTGGGCGTCGCCCTTCGCGACGAACTCCTGCGCACCCTTGATCGGGAGTGGCGTGGCGGGTTTGGTCTTGCCCGCGCCCTTGTCGCCACCGTCCGTCGTCTGCGTGTTGTTCGTGTCGTCGGAGCTGCCCTGGTCCATCAGCGCGTCGGCGAGCTGCCAGCTGCCCAGGCCCAGGGCGGCGATCAGGAGGGCCGAGACCGCCCACTTGAGCGCCTTGCCGGTGCGGCTCTGGAGCGGGGGCGGCGGGGGCTGCATGGGCTGGGTGGCGCGTGGGGCCGGGCGGCCGTACGTGCCCTGCTGGTACGTCGTGCGCTGGTACTCCGGCGGGGCCGTGAACGCGGGCTCCGGCGGGCGGATGCGGGGCATCTCGCCGATCGCCTTGACCAGTTCCTCCGGCGTGGTGCACGCCGACTCATGGCGGGAGGCGGTGGCGCCGTCGTTGGCGAGGGCCCGCATGGCCAGCTCGGACAGGCCGCGGTGGACACCCGCACGCACCTGGTCCGGTGCGATCAGACCGACGCCCTTGGGCAGGCCGGACAGGCCGTAGGCGTCGTTCTCGTACGGCCATCGCTGGGTGAGCGTCGCGTACAGCAGGGCGCCGATCGACTCGGTGTCCGTGCGCTGCGGGGTGTCGGAGCTGATGCCGCGCAGAGCGGCGTTGACCGCGAGGCCGCGGATGCGCCACTGGCCGGACGACGTACGCAGCACGGCGTTCGGGTTGAGCCGGAGATGGGCGAGGCCCTCGCGGTGGGCGGCGGCCATCGCGGAGGAGACCTGACTGGCCATCTGGTACGCGTCATGCGGTTCCAGCGGGCCCGAAGACAGCTGCGTGGTCAGTTCGGTGGCGTCGGGCAGCCACTCGTGCACGACGTAGACGAGGTCGTTCTCCTCGACGGCGTCGAGGACCTGGACGAAGCGGGGATCGCCGAGCAGGGCCGATGAGCGTGCCGCCGCCAGCACGGAACGGGCCCGTGTGTGGTCCGCGGGAAGGACGTGGACGCCGACGGCGCGACGGAGCTTCTCGTCGACCGCACGCCAGCTGCTGAATCCGTCCAGACGGGTGACGCACTCCTCGAGACGGTAGCGTCTGGCGAGTTTGTGACCGCTGTGCAGTTCGGGAGGTGAGGCCTTCTGTCCGGGACTCTCGGTCCCGCCGCTCCTCTGTGCCTCGTTGTTTTCCGTGTCCCGCTCCGGGTTCTGGGCCACCCCGTCGGCCGTGGCCTGGTCCGCCTTGGCGGTCAGCGGCTCGTCACCGCTGTTGTCTGCCACGTCGACGGCAGCCGTGCTCCGTTCCGCCACCGTCGTCCCTGCCTCCCCATCCGTTGCGCGCTGTCCGACGCCGAAACCAATTGTGCCCACAGTCCGCTGCTATGCACGACACACGGCGGCGGACGATGGTTGTGCGCGTACCCCCGCCTCAGCGTCCCAGACGCCCGCGGACCATGCCCACGAGGGAGTTGAGTTCCTCGATGCGCATACGGCGGGCCGCGACGAAGAAGATGCCGAGCAGGACGGCCCCGCCGACCACGAGCGAGGCGAAGGAACCGAGGACGCCCTGGCCGAGCATGTGGCCGATGCCGTAGACGGCGGCGCCGCTGAGGAGGGCGGCCGGGACGGAGGCGATGCACAGGCGGGCGTACGTCCGCAGGACCCGGGTGCCGTCCAGGTCGCCGCCGAGCCGCTTGCGCAGCCGCCTCCACGCGACGCCCACACCGATCGCGTAGGCGAGGCCGTACGCGGCGGCCATGCCGGCCACGGCCCAGCGGGCGGGGAACAGGAAGTAGCAGAGCACCGAGGCACTGGCGTTGACCACGGCCACGATGACCGTGTTGTAGAAGGGGGTGCGGGTGTCTTCGTAGGCGTAGAAGGCGCGCAGGACGACGTACTGAACGGAGTACGGGATCAGGCCGAGGGCGAAGGCCATCAGCATGTAGCCCATGTTGGTGGCTTCGCTGGTGCCCGAGGAGCCGAAGATCAGCGTGCACATCGGGATGCCGAGGGCCAGGAAGCCGAAGGCGATGGGCACGATCGCCACGGCCGTCGTGCGCAGGCCCTGCGAGATGTCGTCGCGGACCGCGCCCGCGTCGTTCTCAGCGGCCGAACGCGAGATGCGCGGCAGCAGGGCCGCCATCAGGGACACCGTGATGATGGCCTGGGGCAGGCCCCAGATCAGCTGGGCGTTGGCGTAGGCGGCGAAGCCGGTGCCGTCGACGGGAGAGGCCTTGCCGGCCGACGTGGACAGCTGGGAGACGACGAGCGCACCCGCCTGGTTGGCGAGGACGAACAGGACGGTCCACTTGGCGAGCGTGGCGGCCTTGCCGAGGCCGTGGCCCTTCCAGTCGAAGCGCAGCCGCAGCCGGAAGCCGGTCTCACGCAGGTACGGGATCATCGCCAGGGCTTGGACGACGAGGCCGAGCAGCACGCCGATGCCGAGCAGGCGCTGGCCCTCCGGCGGGATGTTCGTGACCTTCATGCCCGAGTCCGCCGCGGTGCCGTACACCCAGATGAACATGCCGAGCGTCACGATGATGACGATGTTGTTCAGGACCGGGGTCCACATCATCGCGCCGAACTTCCCGCGGGCGTTGAGGATCTGACCCATCACCACGTGGATGCCCATGAAGAAGATCGAGGGCAGGAAGTAGCGGACGAAGGTGACGCCGACCTCGTTGGCCGCCGGGTCGCTCGCGATGGGGTTGGACAGCAGGCGGATCAGGGCGGGCGCGGCGACGATCGCGAGCATGGTCAGCGCGCCGAGTGCCACCATCACCAGGGTCAGCAGACGGTTGGCGTAGGCCTCGCCGCCGTCCTCGTCCTCCTTCATGGCGCGCACGAGCTGCGGCACGAAGACGGAGTTGAGGCCGCCGCCGACGGTCAGGATGTAGATCATCGTCGGCAGCTGGTAGGCGACCTGGAAGGTGTCACCCAGCAGACCGACACCCAGCGCCGCGACGATCATCGCGGAACGGACGAATCCGGTGAGGCGGGAGACCATCGTGCCCGCTGCCATGACGGCACTGGACTTCAGCAGTCCCGAGGCCCGCCCGCCCTTCTGAGCGGCCGGGGCGGGGGCTGCGGGGGCGACGGGCGCCGGTGCCGCGGCCGCCGGCGAGGCCGCTTGATACTGCGTCGCGGGGTACTGGCCGCCGGGGTACTGGCCGCCGGGGTATTGGGCGGCGGGGTATTGGCCGCCGGGGTTCGGGTTGGCGGGGTTCGGGTTGGCGGGATACGGCGTCGCCTGGTACTGGCCCACCGGGCCCTGCCCGGTGCCCGGCGGGCCCGCCGGGCCCGGTACCGCCGGGGGCTCCATGCGCGGGCGTCCGCCGCTCTGCTGCTGGTCCTGGAAGAGATGGGCGAAGGCGTCCGGCTCGTGGTGCTCGTCGCTGGAGTGCGTGACCAGGTCGTCCACGCCCACGAACTGGGTTGTGCTGGGGTGGTCGCCGTACGGCAGGTGATGCGTCGGTCCCTCGGGCTCCGGCGCAGGGGTGTGAGCCCACACGCGCGGGTCGGGTGCGTACGGCGACTGCTCCGGCTGTCCGTACAGCGGCTGCTGCGGGTACGTGCCCGGGGGCGGCGGCGGGTGCGCGGCACGGTCGTAGAGCGCCTCGGCGACGGGATCCTGGGCGGAGAGATCCTGCGCCCGGTAGGGGTCCTCGTCGTAGGCGTCCTGGAGGTACATGTCCGCCGCGTGCTGCGGCGGCACCTGGCCGGGCTCGGGTGGCGGTTCGGGGTAGCCCGAACCGGCCGCGGCCTGGCCACGGTCACCGTCGTACGGCGCGTTCATGGTTACCCCACCTCATCGTCCCCGGGCCCACCGGCCACGACATCGCTCAACGGTCCACTCTCTCACCCGTCCCGGACGGGTCGGCGCTTTCCGGTGCGGTGTCCGGTGTCGGGTCACTCGGCTGCTCCGGGTCGTCTGCCCGGGAGCGGGCGTCGGACTCCTCCTGAAGACGGTCCGAGGGGCCCTCGGGGTTCTCAGGTCCCCCGGTGTCCTCCCCCGCCTCGTCGGGGCCCTCGTCCTCGGCCTGCCGGGCCGCGGCGCGCTTGCGCTGCGTGTACATGCGGAACCCGGCGAGAACGAGCAGCAGGACGCCGCCGCCGATGACCAGCATCACAGTGGGCGTGACCTCGGTGACCTTCACGTCGAAGGTGACCGGCGTGCCGTACTCCTGGCCGTCCTCGGTGTACAGCTGGGCGATGACCGTCACACGGCCGTTGGCGTTGGCCGAGGTGGTGAACTTCACGGACTGGCTGTGCCCGCCGGAGACCTCGACGGGCTGTTCCGAGTAGGCCTTGCCGCCGATCTTGAGGCGGGTCGGCATGGTCGACGTGAGCCGCAGGACCAGGTGGTCCACGCCCTGCACCAGGTTGTTCTGGACAGTCACCGGGATGGTGGCGCTGCGGCCGGAGAGCTTCGTCTCGGACTTGTCGATCAGCCTGACCTGGTCCGTGAGGTCGTCGAGCCACGCCTCCACACCGGCCCGGAAGATGACTGCCTCGGACGCCCGGCCCCGCCACGACGTGGACATCCCACGGTTCATGGCCCGCCCGAAGGGGGTCACCACCCGGGACTCGTCGGTGAGGATCACCTGGAAGTTGTCGAGCTTGTCCTGCGTCCGCGCGATCTGCTCGAAGGCCGACCGAGGCAGTTCCTTCTTGCGCAGCGAGGAGGGGTACTCCGACGTCGAGGGGACCCGCGTGGTGGCGCCCGGGTCGGGCTTGGCCTTGGCGGCCGCGGTGAGCCCCTGGGACTCGGCCCAGTTCCCGTTCTGGAGTGCCGTGATGGCCTGGGCCATCGCCTTGGCCTGGCCGGCGGACGGCATGCGCTGCGGGGCGACGACGATGCTGCGCTGCTGGTTCGTCTGCAGGTTGAGTTCCAGGCTCTGTGCCAGGAACTTCTGGATGGCGAGCGTGGCAGGTCCTGCCCTCGTGAGGTCGCCCTCGAACGCCGTGGAGAGCCGGGCGTCGGCTACGACTGCCGTCGTGCCGCCGCCGATCGGGCGGGCCGCGGACGGCGTAAAGGGCAGACCGCCGGTCTCCTGGAGGCTGTCGCTGCGGGCGATCACCTTGTCGGCGCCCGCGGACGTGGCGACCTTGATGATCGATGGGTCCACGGCGCCTTCCACGGGCCAGGCGAAGTCGGTGCTCGGTGTGACGTGAAGCACTGTCTTGACCGTGGTGGCGGCCACGACGGTGGCGTCCTTGAGGTGGCTCAGCGAGCCGGTGACGCTCGTGCCGTTGTGCGCGAGGGAGGCGAGGTCCGGGTCGGCGAAGGGCAGGGCGACGACCTCCCGGTCCGCCACGGCCTTCTGCAGGTCGGCGAGGAACGTCTTGGCGACCGCCTGGTGGGTGCCGGCCGTGGTGGTGCCTCCGTCGCCCTCGATGCGGTAGTTGCGCGTCATCGCGTCCACCGAGGCCAGCAGGTCCGGGTCGATCACCCAGGTGACGTCGAGATCCTTGCCGAGGTCAACCATCTGGGCCAGGCGGCCGCCGGGGGCGATGTCCTTGGCGAGGTCGTCGTTGAGGAAGACCGGCGTCTGCTGCTCACCGGCACCCGTCTTCGCCGTCACGTGGACATCGGAGACCAGCGGCCACAGGTACGTCGTCTTCGTCTTCGTGTCGGCTTCCTCGGCCTGCCAGGGCAGGAAGGTCCGCTGCACGCCCAGCACCTGCTCCCAGGGCTGCGCCGAAGTCTCGCCGGAGAGGGACACGTCGAACTCGTACACACCGTCCTGACCCAGGTCGAGCTTGTCGACCGGCACGGAGATGCTGAAGGGCTCGGAGACGCCCGGGGAGAGCTTGGCGAACTCCTCGACGTACTTTCCGCCCACCTCGGTGCCGAGGTAGGCGGAGGTGTCGTCGGCGTCCCCGGCGACGGTGTCGATGGCCGAGCGGGTGTTCAGCAGGGAGCCCAGGCGGAGTCCCACATGGGCGCTGGTGACCGTCTGCTTGCCCTCGTTGGTCACCGTGCCCGAGACGGTAAGCGTGTCGCCGTCGATCGGGGTGCTGGGGCTGAGGGAGTCCACCGAGACGGACACCGTGCCGGAGGAGGCCGCCCGCGCGGGTGTCGCGGCCGGCAGCTGGAGCAGGCCGGCCAGCAGCGGCGCCCCGGCCAACAGTGCCCCGGTGCGCCGCAGCCACCGACGGGCAGGTGAGGGACCCATCCCCTGGAAGTCTGCCGCCTCGGCCACGCGCTCGTCCGTCCCTCGTCGTCAGTGGTCGTTGGAATGTGCGTCCACGCATGGTAACGAGGCCCGCTGAGGGGAAGTGCCGCGGTCCGGTCCCCAAGATCCGGCTGACACCAGCGGCCATTCGTTATGTCCAGTATCGAGTGCGGAGTGTTCGTACGCCGTGAGAGCAGCCCTTGTGCGGGTATGAGGGGAGGCGTCCGCGCGCTCAATTGAGGTGCTCGGGGGCGCGCGGGCCACGTACCCTGTTCTGTTGTGCCGAACGCCAACGAAGACACTCCCACTGCCCTGAGCCAGGTGCAGCAGCGCGCGGTGAGCGAACTGCTGCGGGTGGCCCCTGTCGCCGACGACCTCGCACGCCGCTTCCACGAGGCCGGGTTCTCGCTCGCCCTGGTCGGCGGCTCGGTCCGGGACGCGCTGCTCGGCCGGCTCGGCAACGACCTCGACTTCACCACGGACGCCCGTCCCGAGGACGTACTGAAGATCGTGCGCCCGTGGGCGGACGCCGTGTGGGAGGTCGGGATCGCCTTCGGCACCGTTGGAGTACAGAAAGACGGCTACCAGATCGAGGTGACCACCTACCGGTCGGAGGCGTACGACCGCACCTCACGCAAGCCCGAGGTGTCTTACGGCGACTCCATCGAGGAGGACCTCGTCCGGCGTGACTTCACGGTCAACGCGATGGCCGTGGCGTTGCCGGAGAAGGAATTCATCGACCCGCACGGCGGTCTCGAAGACCTCGCGGCGCGGGTGCTGCACACGCCGGGTACGCCCGAGGAGTCGTTCTCCGACGACCCGCTGCGGATGATGCGGGCCGCGCGCTTCGCCGCCCAGCTCGACTTCGAGGTGGCCCCCGAGGTCGTCACCGCGATGAGGGAGATGGCCGGGCGGATCGAGATCGTCTCGGCCGAACGGGTGCGGGACGAGCTGAACAAGCTGATCCTCTCCACACACCCGCGCAAGGGCCTGCGCCTGCTGGTCGACACCGGGCTCGCCGACCATGTTCTGCCCGAGCTGCCGGCCCTGCGCCTGGAGCGTGACGAGCACCACCGGCACAAGGACGTCTACGACCACACGCTGATCGTCCTGGAACAGGCCATCGCCTTGGAGGAGGACGGGCCCGACCTCACTCTGCGGCTGGCCGCGCTCCTGCACGACATCGGCAAGCCCCGTACCCGTCGCTTCGAGCAGGACGGCCGCGTCTCGTTCCACCACCACGAGGTGGTCGGGGCGAAGATGACCAAGAAGCGCATGACGGCTCTGAAATACTCCAATGAGCTGGTGAAGGACGTCTCACGTCTGGTCGAACTCCATCTGCGCTTCCACGGGTACGGGACCGGGGAGTGGACGGACTCGGCGGTTCGTCGCTACGTCCGTGACGCGGGTCCGCTGCTCGAACGCCTGCACAAGCTGACCCGCTCCGACTGCACCACCCGCAACAAGCGCAAGGCGGTCGCACTGTCGGGTGCGTACGACGGGCTGGAGGAGCGGATCTCCGAGCTCCAGGAGCAGGAGGAGCTCGACGCGATCCGTCCGGACCTCGACGGCAACCAGATCATGGAGATCCTGGGCGTCGGCCCCGGCCCGGTCGTGGGCAAGGCGTACAAGCACCTGCTGGAGCTTCGTCTGGAGAACGGGCCGATGGAACACGATGCGGCGGTGGCGGCACTCAAGGAGTGGTGGGCCGAACAGGGCTGAGGCCGGAGCGCGCACAGAAACGGGGTCATGTTTCACGTGAAACATGACCCCGAGGCGCATACAGCCGAGGCGCATACGGAGGGGCGATGTTTCACGTGAAACATCGCCCCTCCGCTGTCAGATCGACCCGGGTGCTACTTGGTCTCCTTCAGGCACAGCACCACGTCGTGGCCGCCGCCGGACTGCACGTAGTAGATCGTGGACTCCGTGACGGACTGGCACTTGTTCTCGTCACTGGAGTCGTCGAACTTCTGGACAACCTTGTACTGCGAGTCGCCGGAGGTGCAGTCGACCTCGTTGAGGTCCGGCTTGGAGTACGAGCCGTCGTTGTGCATGCAGGAGCCCACGGAGGTCGTCTCCGCGTCGTCCCGTGTCAGGAACCAGCCGGCGCCGAACTTCACGAGGGCGATGATGACGGCGACGACGATGGCGCCGATGATGCGGACCGCCTTCTTGCTCCGCTTGGGCGGAGCGGCCATCGGCGGAACCGGTGCACCCGGCCCACCCGGCACGGTCTGGTTCGGGAACGGCGCGTACGGCTGCTGCGGCGGCACCCCCGGCTGCCCGTAGGGCTGCTGCCCCGCCGGCGGAGGCGGCGTCTGGGCGTACGGGTTCTGGCCCTGGGGCGGCGTCGGAGTGGTCACTTCGGGAGTCCCCCTAGAACGTCGGTGCGCATGGCGCGAGATAAGACCCACGTAAGTTAGCGGCTACCACTGACAGCCCTGCATCCGGGAGGGACGCTGTGTCATTGCTGTGACACTTTCCGCCGTCCAAAGCGGGCCATAGCCACAGCAACCGCTCCGTAGACCAGCGCCACCGTGACCACCAGGACCGTCGACCTGCCGTCCGGCGGGAGCATGAGGGCGGCCACGCCTGCGGCGCCGACGAACGCCACGTTGAACAGGACGTCGTACACGGAGAAGATCCGGCCCCGGAAGCTGTCGTCGACGGAGGACTGCACGATCGTGTCCGTGGCGATCTTCGCGCCCTGGGTGATCAGACCGAGGACGAAGGCCGCGACGAGCATGGGGACGGTGGCGAACGGGAGGCCCAGCGCGGGTTCCAGCACCGCTGCCGCGGCCGAGCAGACGACGATCCAGCGGCAGGGACCGAGGCGTCCCACGGCCCCGGGAGTCACCACGGCTGCCGTGAAGAAGCCGGCGCCGGAGATACCCAGCGCCAGCCCCAGGAGGCGGAGCCCGTCCTCCGGGGTCGAGGAGAGGGCGTACCGGCACAGCATCAGCAGGAGGACCAGCAGAGCGCCGTAGCAGAAGCGCATCAGCGTCATCGAGAGCAGCGCCCAGGCCGCCTCCCGGCGCCGGGGCGCGGCGAGATGTCGTACGGCCGCCAGCAGGTCCCGTGCCGTGCCGACGAGCGTCGAAGCCAGGCGCGGCTGGAGCGACGTCCGGTCGGGGCCGAGGAGGCCGGGAGCCATGCTCAACGACGCCAGTGCCGCGCACAGATACAGTGCGGCGCCCAGTAGGACCACCGCGGCGTCGGAGTCCGACACCACCAGTCGTACGACGAAGGCGAGGCCGCCGCCCGCGGTCGCGGCGAGCGTGCCCGCGGTCGGGGAGAGGGAGTTGGCGATCACCAGGCGTTCGGTGTCGACCACGCGCGGCAGGGCGGCGGACAGACCGGCGAGGACGAACCGGTTGACGGCAGTGACGCACAGCGCGGAGACGTAGAACAGCCAGTCGGGAGCCTGGCCGACCATCAGGACGGCGGTGGCCGACGCGAGCACGGCGCGCAGCAGGTTGCCGTACACGAAGACCTGGCGACGCCGCCAGCGGTCCAGCAGGACGCCCGCGAAGGGGCCGACGAGCGAGTAGGGCAGGAGCAGTACCGCCATCGCGGAGGCGATCGCGGCGGCCGAGGTCTGTTTCTCCGGGGAGAAGACGACGTACGTGGCGAGCGCGACCTGGTAGACGCCGTCGGCGCCCTGCGAGAGCAGGCGTACGGCGAGCAGGCGGCGGAAGTCCCGGAAGCGGAGCAGGACGCGCAGGTCGCGGACGACGGGCATGGGGCACAGCCTCACACACGGGGAGGGTCCCCGGGTCATGGAACCCGGGGACCCTCACAGCCCTGGCAGGAGCGTTCTCGACGAGCGGCCGGTACTGGCGCTCAGCGCTGTGTCGGCCTATCGCTCGACGTCACCGCGGATGAACTTCTCGACGTTCTCGCGGGCCTCGTCGTCGAAGTACTGGACCGGGGGGGACTTCATGAAGTACGAGGACGCCGACAGGATCGGGCCGCCGATGCCGCGGTCCTTGGCGATCTTCGCGGCGCGCAGGGCGTCGATGATGACACCCGCGGAGTTCGGGGAGTCCCAGACCTCGAGCTTGTACTCCAGGTTCAGCGGGACGTCGCCGAAGGCGCGGCCCTCGAGGCGGACGTAGGCCCACTTGCGGTCGTCGAGCCACTGCACGTAGTCGGACGGGCCGATGTGGACGTTCTTCTCGCCGAGGTCCCGGTCGGGGATCTGGGAGGTGACGGCCTGCGTCTTGGAGATCTTCTTGGACTCCAGGCGCTCGCGCTCGAGCATGTTCTTGAAGTCCATGTTGCCGCCGACGTTCAGCTGCATCGTGCGGTCCAGAACGACACCCCGGTCCTCGAACAGCTTCGCCATGACGCGGTGCGTGATGGTCGCGCCGACCTGCGACTTGATGTCGTCACCGACGATCGGGACGCCCGCCTCGGTGAACTTGTCCGCCCACTCCTTGGTGCCGGCGATGAAGACCGGGAGGGCGTTGACGAAGGCGACCTTGGCGTCGATGGCGCATTGGGCGTAGAACTTCGCCGCGTCCTCGGAGCCGACGGGCAGGTAGCAGACGAGGACGTCGACCTGCTTGTCCTTCAGGACCTGGACGACGTCGACCGGCTCGGCCTCGGACTCCTCGATGGTCTGGCGGTAGTACTTGCCGAGGCCGTCGAGGGTGTGGCCGCGCTGGACGGTCACGCCGGTGTTCGGCACGTCGCAGATCTTGATCGTGTTGTTCTCGGAGGCGCCGATCGCGTCCGCGAGGTCGAGGCCGACCTTCTTCGCGTCGACGTCGAACGCGGCGACGAACTCGACGTCACGCACGTGGTAGTCACCGAACTGCACGTGCATCAGGCCGGGGACCTTCGACGCCGGGTCGGCGTCCTTGTAGTACTCGACTCCCTGCACCAGCGACGCGGCGCAGTTGCCCACGCCGACGATGGCTACGCGAACCGAACCCATTCCGGTTGCTCCCTGTGTGTACGAGTGAGGCCCTGAGTGGGCTTCACGTGGCGGTGTCGCCGGGCGTATCCGTCCCGGGGATGTCCCCGGGACGGGGCAGGCCGCCCGTCGCTCCAGATGTGATGTCCTGCTGAGCGGACCTTCCGGACGCAAAACCGTGAAGGTCCCGCCCGGCCCGCTCGCTCTCGATGAGCTCGTTCAGCCAGCGCACTTCGCGCTCCACGGACTCCATTCCGTGGCGCTGGAGCTCAAGCGTGTAGTCGTCGAGGCGCTCCCGGGTGCGCGCCAGCGAGGTGCGCATCTTCTCCAGACGCTCCTCCAGCCGGCTGCGGCGGCCCTCGAGGACGCGCATGCGCACATCCCGCGAGGTCTGCCCGAAGAAGGCGAACCGGGCGGCGAAGTGCTCGTCCTCGTACGCGTCCGGGCCCGTCTGCGAGAGCAGTTCCTCGAAGTGCTCCTTACCTTCCGCCGTCAGCCGATAGACGATCTTGGCGCGGCGCCCCGCGAGGGGTGCGGCGAGGGCGTCCTCGTGGGTGTTGCCCGGTTCCTCGATCAACCAGCCGTTGGCGACCAGCGTCTTGAGACAGGGGTAGAGCGTGCCGTAGCTGAACGCCCGGAATACACCCAGTGACGTGTTGAGTCGTTTGCGCAGTTCATAGCCGTGCATCGGAGATTCGCGGAGCAGGCCGAGTACGGCGAACTCGAGGATGCCGGAACGCCGGCTCATCGTCGCCTCCTCTCGGTCATGGTGCTTGCTTATCTCGCGCTGATGTATCGACTCGATACATCCAGACGATAGAACGGCCTGCCGGATGCGACAAGAGGGAGGACGGTGAACGGGATCACATCACCGATTCGTTGGAGGCAAGTTGCCTGTTTTGGGGTGAACTTCAGGACTAGGTGGGTTTTGACGGTGCGTAGTCTGTGCGGCATGCAGTCTGCCGGGAACCAAGTGACGCCTGAGGACGTCTTCGTCGTCGGAGCAGTACGGGTGAATGCAGAACCGACCACATCCGTACTTCGGGGGGACCGGAAACCAGCCGCCGTTTCCAGGCGCGCAAGGGTGCGCCTGCCCGAGGAGTAGTCGTTCGATGAGCGAGCACCGTCGCAAACCGCCGCAGCCGCAGGGAGGCGGACGTGCCGCGGCCCGACGCGGCCAGCCCGGCTCGTCCGCCGGCCGCCGTGCGGCACCGCGAGGCGCCACCGGGTCTCCTACCGACTCCTATGGGGCACGTTCCTATGGGTCGGACTCCCCTGGCTCGGGAGGTGAAGAGCGTCCTTACGGCGGCCGTGCCGAGGCTCGCCGGGCGGCGCAGAGAGGCGGGGGCCGCCGGAGGGCGGCCGACAACGCGGGGCGCGGTCCGGGTGGACCGGCCGGGCCCGGGCGCGGCAGAGGCCGTGCGGCCACGCCCGCCAAGAAGCGCCTGATCGACTACCCCAGGGCGGGCAGATACGGATGGCGCCGCTGGGTGCCTTCCTGGAGGCTCGTCACCGGCACGTTCATCGGCTTCATAGGGAGCCTGGTGGCCGTGGCGGGCATCGGGTACGCCATGGTGAGTGTGCCGAACGTCGCGCAGACCGCCAAGGCGCAGAACAACGTCTTCGAGTGGTCCGACGGTTCGGTCATGGTCGCCACCGGTGGTGAGACCAACCGCCAGATCATCAACTACTCGATGATCCCCAAGGAGATGCGGTACGCCGTGATCTCCCAGGAGAACAAGACCTTCGAGACCGACAGCGGCATCGACCCGAACGGCATCGCGCGCGCCGTCCTCAACATGGCCCAGGGCGGCGAGACGCAGGGTGGCTCCACCATCACCCAGCAGTACGTCAAGAACGCGATGCTGAACGACCAGTCGCAGACGATCTCCAGGAAGTTCAAGGAGATCTTCGTCTCCATCAAGGTGGGCGCCACGGTCCCCAAGGACGAGATCATGGCTGGGTACCTGAACTCGGCGTACTTCGGCCGTGGGGCTTACGGCGTCCAGGCGGCCGCGCGGGCGTACTTCAACAAGGAAGCCAAGGACCTGAACCCGGGCGAGTGCGCCTTCCTGGCGGCGATGGTCAAGGGCGCCACGTACTACGACCCCGCGGGCGCCACATCGCTCGACCCTGCCGCCACTCCCGAGGCCAACCAGAAGCGGGCTCTCGCGCAGATGCAGGACACGCTCGACAAGATGGTCGAGTACGGCCACCTGGACGCCGCGCAGCGGGCCAAGTACAAGACGCTCCCCAAGGTCCAGAGCCCGCGTTCGAACAGCCAGCTGGGCGGTCAGATCGGCTATCTGGTCGACCTCGCCAAGGGCTACATCGTCAACAACACGGACATCACCGCTGACGACCTTCAGCGGGGCGGCTACACGATCAGGACGACCTTCGACAAGAAGAAGGTCAACGCGCTCGAGAAGGCCATCCAGCAGGTTCGGAAGACGAACATCAAGCCTGGCGAGCGCCCGAAGACCGACAAGTACGTCCAGTTCGGCGGCGCGTCCGTGGATCCGAAGACGGGTGCCATCAAGGCCATCTACGGCGGTGAGGACGCGACCAAGCACTTCACCAACAACGCCGACGCGACCGGTGCCCAGGTGGGTTCGACCTTCAAGCCGTTCGTTCTGGCTGCGGCGATGAAGTGGGGCGTGCGGAACCCCGACGGTCTCGAGTCGCAGGCGCAGGACGAGCGCACCGTCGTCTCGCCCAAGAGCATCTACAGCGGTAAGAACAAGCTCAAGATCAAGATGTACGACGGGTCGGTCTGGACCGACAAGAAGGGCAAGGAGTGGCTCCAGACCAACGACGGCAACAAGTCGGAAGGCAGCCCGCCTGACTACAAGATCGACCTTCGTTATGCGATGGAGCAGTCGGTCAACACCGCCTACGTCCAACTGGGCATGGACGTCGGTCTGGACAAGGTCAAGGAGAGCGCGCTCGACGCGGGCATCCTGGAGGGAAGCCTGGCCAGCGCCAACTATCCGTCGTTCTCGATCGGCACGTCCGACCCGAGTGCGATCCGCATGGCCGGTGCGTACTCCACCTTCGCGGCCAGCGGTCAGCAGAACGACCCCTTCTCCGTGAGCGAGGTCAAGGACAAGGACGGGACGGTCTACACCCACGAGGTGAAGTCCAAGGACGCCTTCACGCCGCTGGTGGCCGACAACGTCACCGACATCCTGAAGAGCGTGGTCGACAAGGGTACGGGCACCAGCGCCCGGCTGCCGGGGCGTGACGTGGCGGGCAAGACCGGTACCACCGACGGCAACAAGTCGGCCTGGTTCGTCGGCTACACCCCGCAGCTGTCCACCGCGATCAGCATGTTCCGGATGGACGACAACGCGAACAACAAGCACCGCAAGTTCCTGGAGATGTACGGGACGGGTGGTCAGGAGAAGATCCACGGCGCCTCGTTCCCGGCGGAGATCTGGCACGACTACATGGCGGAGGCGTTGCAGGGTACGCAGCCGGAGTCGTTCCCGACCCCGGAGCCCATCGGCAAGGTCGTCAACGCCGAGCCGAGCCCGACGCCCACCCCCTCGGTCACCGAGAGCGAGAGCGCGACTCCCTCGCCGAGCGCTTCGCCGAGCGAGTCCGGGATCTCGCCGTCGCCGTCGGCCAGCCAGCCTTGTGGCTTCTTCGGCTGTGGCAATGGCGGAAACGGCAATGGGGGCACCGGAAACGGCGGCACTGGCGGAAGCTCGTCCCCGACTCCGACCGTTACGGATACGAGCGGGACCGGCACCAGAGGAAACGGCAACGGAGGCATCTTCGGAGGCCAGACAGGGTAGTTCCGCCGCACGTAACCAGGCGCGGAACGGCACGGAAAGCCGGGCCCCGGATCGATCCGGGGCCCGGCTTCTGTCGTGAGTGCTGTCTACCGAGCTGGGCGGGCGGAACCGCCTGCTCGCCCGGCTCCGGCCTGCTGCGGCCGGCCCGGCCTCCGACACCCCCGCACCAGTACCAGGGCAATGGCGGCATCTTCCGCGGGTCCACCGGCTAGTCCGGGAGCCCGACCGGTTGGCGGTCATATCGCCCGCCAAGGGTGTTTCACGTGAAACATGGGCCACCGCACCTGTGAGGTGCGGCGGCCCTCGGCGTATTCATGGGCGGGTACGGCAGTATGTGGCCCATGCCCAGTGCAGAAACGACGCCCGCGAGCGTGCACGAGCCCGAGCCGGTGCGGCCGACCAGGGAGGACGAGGTCGCCGCAGCCGGCAGTGAGCTGTTCGGCGGCCCCATCGGGCGGCGCGCCCTGCTCGGGACGTCCTGGTGGACGCCCGTACGGGTCGTCGCGCTCGTGGCGATCGGCATGTTCGCCCTCGGCCTGGTCCAGAAGGCGCCCTGCTACGACGGCGCCTGGTTCTTCGGCGCGAGTTCCCAGTACACGCACGCGTGCTACTCGGACATCCCGCACCTCTACCAGGGGCGTGGCTTCGCCGACGGGCTCGTGCCCTACTTCGACAAGCTCCCGGGCGACATGGACTACCTCGAATACCCGGTGCTGACCGGTGTGTTCATGCAGGTGGCGGCGTGGCTCACGCCCAGCAGCGGCAGCATCCAGCACCAGGAGCAGTGGTACTGGTTCGTGAACGCCGGAATGCTGATGGTGTGTGCGGCGGTCGTCGCCGTCTGTGTGACCCGTACGCACCGCAGGCGCCCCTGGGACGGTCTGCTGGTCGCTCTGGCGCCCGCCTTCGTGCTGACCGCCACCATCAACTGGGACCTGCTGGCGGTGGCTCTGACGGCCGCCGCGATGCTCATGTGGTCACGGGGCCGCTCCCTGGCCTTCGGTGTCCTCCTGGGGCTCGCCACGGCCGCCAAGTTCTATCCCTTCCTGCTGCTCGGCCCGCTGTTCGTCCTGTGCTGGCGGGCCGGAAAGTGGCGGGAGTTCTTCCAGGCGGTGGGCGGTGCGGTCATCGCCTGGCTCGTCGTGAACCTGCCGGTGATGCTCTTCGCCTTCGACGGCTGGTCGAAGTTCTACAGGTTCAGCCACGACCGGGGCATCGACTTCGGCTCCTTCTGGCTGATCTGGGCGCAGAACTCCAGCAAGCCACCCACCACCGACTTCGCGAACAACGCGGCCATGCTGCTGGTGGTGGCGTGCTCCCTCGGCATCGCGGCCCTGACGTTCACCGCTCCGCGCCGGCCGCGATTCGCCCAGCTCGCCTTCCTGATCGTGGCGGCCTTCATCCTCACCAACAAGGTCTACTCCCCGCAGTACGTCCTCTGGCTCGTTCCACTGGCGGTCCTCGCCCGGCCGAAGTGGCGGGACTTCCTGATCTGGCAGGCGTGCGAGGTGGCGTACTTCCTCGGGATCTGGATGTACCTCGCGTACACGACCAGCGGAGACGCCCACAAGGGCCTGCCCACCCACGGCTACCACTGGGCGATCGTCGTGCACCTGCTGGGCACGCTCTACCTGTGCGCCGTGGTCGTCCGGGACATCCTCATGCCGGAACGGGACGTGGTGCGCCGCTCCGGTGACGACGACCCGTCGGGCGGAGTGCTCGACGGTGCCGAGGACGTCTTCGTGCTCGGCGCGGCCGCCCATCCGGCCCGCCACGCCGCCCACTTCGATGCTCCCGCCGTGGAGTGGGGCAGCCGCGGACGGGATTCCTCCGCGGACGGTTCGCTCTGAGCGAACAGGCCGTCCCGGGCCGGGTATTGGACCTGCTTCCGGCCATGGAAAAGGCCGTACGCGGACGTTCGTGTACGGCCTTTCGCCTGCCCTGAAGCCCTACGGCCTGTCGTCAGCGGTCCACCAGGCGGTCGAACTGCGTGGTGGTGTGCCGGAGATGGGCCACCAGTTCCTCACCGACCTTCGGCTCGGGCGCGTCCGCCGGCACGAACAGGATCGACACCTGCATGTGCGGGGGCTCCGCGAACCAGCGCTGCTTGCCGCCCCAGACGAACGGAGAAAGGTTCCGGTTGACCGTGGCGAGGCCGGCCCGTGCGACACCCTTGGCGCGCGGCATGACGCCGTGCAGGGCCTTCGGCGCCTCCAGGCCCACCCCGTGCGACGTACCGCCCGCAACGACCACCAGATAGCCCTCGGAGGCCGCCTTCTGCTGCCGGTAGCCGAACCGGTCCCCCTTAGCCACGCGCGTGACGTCCAGGACCGCGCCGCGGTACTCGGTGGCCTCGTGGTCCCCCAGCCACAGCCGGGTGCCGATGCGGGCGCGGAAGCGGGTCTGCGGGAACTGCTGCTGGAGCCGGGCGAGTTCGTCGGCCTTGAGGTGGCTGACGAACATCGTGTGCAGGGGCAGCCGGGCCGCGCGCAGCCGGTCCATCCAGCCGATGACCTCCTCGACGGCGTCCGAGCCGTCGGTGCGGTCCAGCGGCAGGTGGATGGCGAAGCCTTCCAGCCGGACGTTCTCTATGGCGGCGTGCAGCTGCGGCAGGTCCTGCTCGCTGATGCCGTGCCGCTTCATCGAGGACATCACCTCGATGACCACACGGGCACCGACGAGGCCGTACACACCGTCCACCGACGACACCGACCGGATCACCCGATCGGGCAGCGGGACGGGCTCCTCGCCGCGCCGGTACGGCGTCAGCACCAGCAGGTCGCCGCCGAAGAAGTCCTTGATGCGTGCGGCCTCGTACGTGGTGCCGACGGCGAGGACGTCCGAGCCGAGCCGCGTCGCCTCCTCCGCCAGCCGTTCGTGCCCGAAGCCGTAGCCGTTGCCCTTGCAGACCGGGACGAGTCCCGGGAACTGCTCCTGCACGTGCTTGTGGTGCGCCCGCCAGCGCGCGGTGTCGACGTAGAGCGTGAGCGCCATGGCCGGACCCGGAACCTTTCTCGTGGCTGCGGTGTATCAGAGGTATGGAAACACTGAACGTGACGTCAGCGTCGCGACATGTAGATGTCGAGCGCCTTGTGGAGCAGCTTGTTGAGCGGGAAGTCCCACTCGCCGAGGTACTCGGCCGCCTGCCCGCCCGTGCCCACCTTGAACTGGATCAGACCGAAGAGGTGGTCGGTCTCGTCCAGCGAGTCGGAGATGCCGCGCAGGTCGTAGACGGTGGCGCCGAGAGCGTAGGCGTCGCGCAGCATCCGCCACTGCATCGCGTTCGAGGGCCGGACCTCACGGCCGATGTTGTCGGAGGCGCCGTAGGAGTACCAGACGTGTCCGCCGACGATCAGCATCGTCGCCGCCGACAGGTTCACACCGTTGTGCCGGGCGAAGTACAGCCGCATACGGTTGGGGTCCTCGGTGTTGAGGGCCGTCCACATGCGCTGGAAGTACGACAGCGGACGCGGCCGGAAGTGGTCACGCACGGCGGTGATCTCGTACAGCCGCTGCCATTCCTCGAGGTCCTGGTAGCCGCCCTGGACGACCTCGACGCCGGCCTTCTCGGCCTTCTTGATGTTGCGTCGCCACAGCTGGTTGAAGTTCTTGTGGACCTCTTCCAGGGAGCGGTTCGCGAGCGGCACCTGGTAGACGTAGCGGGGCTGGACGTCGCCGAACCCGGCGCCGCCGTCCTCGCCCTGCTGCCAGCCCATGCGGCGCAGTTTGTCGGCCACCTCGAAGGCGCGCGGCTCGATGAAGTCGGCCTCCAGGTCGCGCAGGCGCTTCACATCCGGGTCCTGGATGCCCTGCTTGATGGTGTTGGCATCCCAGCGCCGGATGATCACCGGCGGGCCCATCTTCACGGAGAAAGCGCCCTGCTGCTTGAGGTGCGCCAGCATCGGCTGGATCCAGTCGTCCAGATTAGGCGCGAACCAGTTGATGACCGGGCCCTCGGGGAGATAGGCGAGATAGCGCTTGATCTTGGGGAGCTGCCGGTAGAGGACCAGACCCGCGCCGACCAGTTCGCCGGTGCGGTCGTCGAACCAGCCGAGGTTTTCCGAGCGCCATTCCGCCTTGACGTCGGCCCATGCCGGGACCTGCATGTGGCTCGCCGCCGGCAGGCTCTGGATGTACGCCAGATGCTGCTCGCGGCTGATCGTCCTCAGGGTCAGGCTCATTCGGGGCGCTCCTCGGGCTGGTGTGTCCCCATGGGTACAGGGGCTCCGGCTCTCGCGCCGAAGCCTACTGCGCCTGTCGAGCGCCCCGACTGGGCGTACGGGGGCTTCGCCCCGGCCTGTGGGCCGCCGGGGCGAAGCGAGGGGGGTGACGTGCTGTGCGGAGGGCGTGTCCGGAGGGTCAGAAGAGCCCGCCGAACAGGCCTCCGTTCGCCATGCCGAGGAAGAAGCCGACGCCGGCGGCACCGAGACCCAGGATCAGGCCGAAGCGCTCACGCGTGGTCTCCGAGATCCACTGTCCGTACAGGCCGGTGAGGATGCCCACCAGTCCCGCCCAGGAGCTGAGCAGATGCAGGCTGTGGAAGAAAGACGTGATGAAGGCCGTCAGCCCGAGCGCCACCGTCACGCCGAGCAGCGCGTTCTGGAGGGGATGGGGCCTGTCGTCCGTGGCGAAGAGGGATCCGGCGGTGTTGGGTCGCAATGCCTGTGCCATGGGGCACCTCCTGCGGAAGGCGGCGCATGGTAGCGCCGTACACACCCGATGTGTACAGATTGACGGGCCCCAGGGCCGGATTTCAACCGGAAGCCGCTGTGCGGGTACTCTGTACCCTCTGCATCGGTGTCTGCCCAGGCCATGGAGGGGAATCCCAGCGGGACCCCCCGATTGTCAGTGGCGGCCGATACCGTTGCGAACGCATCACAACCCTCCTGCCACGGATCGACCGTGGCCGCTGAGTCCAAAGGAGGTGGGTTCCACATGCGTCACTACGAGGTGATGGTCATCCTCGACCCCGATCTCGAGGAGCGCTCTGTCTCCCCGCTGATCGAGAACTTCCTGTCTGTCGTCCGTGATGGCGGCGGCAAGGTTGAGAAGGTCGACACCTGGGGCCGTCGTCGTCTCGCGTACGAGATCAAGAAGAAGCCCGAGGGCATCTACTCGGTCATCGACCTGCAGGCCGAGCCTGTGGTCGTCAAGGAGCTCGACCGCCAGATGAACCTGAACGAGTCGGTCCTCCGGACCAAGGTCCTCCGCCCCGAGACCCACTGAGCCTCCGGCTCAGCTGATCTCGGGATTCGAGTAGCAGCAAGCAAGCAGCCAGAGCAAACCCGCCGAGAGGTTCCCCATGGCAGGCGAGACCGTCATCACGGTCGTCGGCAATCTTGTCGACGACCCCGAGCTGCGCTTCACCCCGTCCGGTGCGGCGGTCGCGAAGTTCCGCGTCGCGTCCACTCCCCGCACCTTCGACCGCCAGACGAACGAGTGGAAGGACGGCGAAAGCCTCTTCCTGACCTGCTCGGTCTGGCGTCAGGCGGCGGAGAACGTCGCCGAGTCGCTCCAGCGAGGCATGCGCGTCATCGTGCAGGGCCGGCTGAAGCAGCGGTCCTACGAGGACCGTGAGGGCGTCAAGCGCACGGTCTACGAGCTGGATGTCGAGGAAGTCGGCGCCAGCCTCCGCAACGCCACGGCCAAGGTCACCAAGACCGCCGGTGGCGGCCGCGGTGGCCAGGGTGGTTACGGCGGCGGTGGCGGCCAGGGCCAGGGTGGCGGCGGCTGGGGCGGAGGCCCCGGTGGCGGCCAGCAGGGCGGCGGCGCTCCCGCCGACGATCCGTGGGCGACCGGCGCTCCCGCCGGTGGCAACCAGGGTCAGAGCGGCGGCGGCTGGGGCGGAGGCTCCGGTGGCGGTGGCGGCTACTCGGACGAGCCCCCCTTCTAGGCCTTCGGGCCCGGACTTCCGGGCCGGTTGAGGTCGAGGGCGGGTCGTTACCCAAACTTCTTGATCACACAGGAGAAACACCATGGCGAAGCCGCCTGTGCGCAAGCCGAAGAAGAAGGTTTGTGCTTTCTGCAAGGACAAGGTCACGTACGTGGACTACAAGGACACGAACATGCTGCGGAAGTTCATTTCCGACCGCGGCAAGATCCGTGCCCGCCGCGTGACCGGCAACTGCACGCAGCACCAGCGTGACGTCGCCACGGCCGTCAAGAACAGCCGTGAGATGGCGCTGCTGCCCTACACCTCCACTGCGCGCTAAGGGAAGGGTGACCGACTCATGAAGATCATCCTCACCCACGAGGTCTCTGGCCTCGGTGCCGCTGGTGACGTCGTCGACGTCAAGGACGGTTACGCTCGCAACTACCTGATCCCGCGGAACTTCGCGATCCGTTGGACCAAGGGTGGCGAGAAGGACGTCGAGCAGATCCGTCGTGCTCGCAAGATCCACGAGATCCAGACCATCGAGCAGGCCAACGTCGTGAAGGCCCAGCTCGAGGGCGTGAAGGTCCGCCTGGCCGTCCGTTCGGGCGACTCCGGCCGTCTCTTCGGTTCCGTCACCCCGGCCGACATCGCCTCCGCGATCAAGGCTTCCGGTGGCCCCGAGGTCGACAAGCGTCGCATCGAGCTCGGTGCGCCGATCAAGACCCTGGGCGCCCACGAGACGTCCGTGCGTCTGCACCCCGAGGTTGCCGCCAAGGTCAACATCGAGGTCATCTCGGCCTGACGCCGCGCTCGGCCTGAGCAGTTGCGCAAGGGGCCGCACCCTTCCCGGGTGCGGCCCCTTGTCTTTGGCTCAACTCACGTGCGGGCGAGCGTGTTTCACGTGAAACGTGCGGGCCCGCGGTGTTTCACGTGAAACGGTCAGCGCGTCGCGCCAGGCACGACCCAGCGTCCAGAGCGCGCACGCAGCCAGAGAGTCAGCATCCGGACCGTCATCATCAGTGTCATCGCAGCCCAGAGCGCGGCGAGACCGCCTCCGAGCGCGGGCACGAGCACCGCCATCGGGCAGAACACCATGAGGGTGACCACCATGGCCCAGGCCAGGTACGGACCGTCTCCGGCGCCCATCAGTACGCCGTCCAGGACGAAGACGACGCCGCAGATGGGTTGGGAGAGCGCCACCAGGAGGAGGGCGGGCAGAGCGGTTTCCTTGACCACGGTGTCACTGGTGAACAGGGGCAGGAAGAGCGGCCGGGCGGCCACCACGAGGAGACCGAGTGCCATGCCGGTCGCGAAGCCCCACTGGACCATGCGACGGCAGGCGTCTCGTGCGCCCTGGGGGTCGTCCGCTCCGAGGTAGCGTCCGATAATGGCCTGCCCCGCGATCGCGATGGCGTCGAGGGCGAAGGCCAGCAGGTTCCACAGGGACAGGGTGATCTGGTGGGCGGCGATGTCCGCGTCGCCGAGGCGAGCTGCGACTGCCGTGGCAATCATGAGGATCGCCCGCAGCGAGAGCGTCCGGACGAGCAGGGGAACTCCGGCCTGTGCCGAGCCCCGGATCCCGGCGGCGTCGGGACGGAGGGACGCTCCGTATCTGCGGGCGCCGCGGACGACCACGGTGAGATAGACGGCCGCCATGCCGCACTGAGCGATGACCGTGCCCCAGGCGGAGCCGGCGATGCCGAGGCCGACGCCGTAGACGAGTACGAGGTTGAGGGCCGCGTTGGCGATGAAGCCCGCGAGGGCCACGTACAGGGGGGTCCTGGTGTTCTGGAGCCCGCGCAGTACGCCGGTGGCAGCGAGTACGACCAGCATGGCCGGGATGCCGAGGGCGGAGATCCGAAGGTACGTCGTCGCGTACGGGGCGGCCGTGTGCGAGGCGCCGAAGAGGTCGACGAGGTCGGGTGCCAGGGGCAGCACCACGGCGATGACGGCCGCGCCGAGCAGCAGGGCCAGCCAGATGCCGTCCATGCCCTGGCGGATGGCCGATGGCAGGTCGCCCGCGCCGACGCTTCGGGCGACGGATGCGGTGGTGGCGTAGGCGAGGAAGACGAAGACGCTCACGGCGGTGGTGAGCAGAGCCGACGCGATGCCGAGGCCGGCGAGCTGGGATGTGCCGAGATGGCCGACAATCGCGCTGTCGGCCATGACGAACAGGGGCTCGGCGACGAGCGCACCGAAGGCGGGGACGGCCAGCGCGACGATCTCCCGGTCGTGCCGACGGCGGCTGGCCCTGGGGATCACGGAAGCCTGTGGCATGAGCACTAATCTAATCGTCCACAGGTAAGAGATGCAATCTGCTTGCGCCCCTTACTGTGAGTCTTGGGCCGTGTCCTCTTGTGCGTTGTTCGAACCGATCTTGGTCCGACCGGGGAAGTTTTTCTTCTGCACAGCCGGTGGATGGGAAACATGCAGGTCAGGGCGGTCATCTTGAGGTGATCGAGGGCTTGTTCACAGCGCTGTCCACCGGGTCGTGCACAGGTTTTGCCAGGTTCTCCACAGCATCCGGGCCGTCGTCCACATGCCCTGTGGATAACCAGATTGGCTGAAGGTGCCGAGGGGCCTAACGTGGTGCGGTGCCCGCTCTGTGCGACGGACTCGGAAACGTCATAAACCCGACGCGTCTGAACCGGAGTTGGGCCTCTCAATTGTCAGTGTCGTGCCGTAGAACAGAGGGGCATGACGAGGTCCGCCGGGCGGACGGGAGGAGGTGGCTCGGTGACTATTTCCGAGCCCTTGGACGACCCGTGGGCCGACAGCGGACCCGGTGATCGTCTGCCCGCCTCCCGCCGACACGACGGTGGCCGAATCCGTGACGACCAGCACGACCGGGGCCGGGAGAACGGCGCCTGGGACGGCGGGGGTTCGTCGTTCGAGCGCGTGCCGCCGCAGGATCTCGACGCCGAGCAGTCCGTTCTCGGCGGCATGCTGCTGTCCAAGGACGCCATCGCGGACGTGGTCGAGGTCCTCAGGGGCCACGACTTCTACAAGCCCGCGCACGAGACGATCTACCAGGCGATCCTCGACATCTATGCGAAGGGCGAGCCGGCCGACCCCATCACGATCGCTGCCGAACTCACCAAGCGCGGCGAGATCAACAAGGTCGGCGGCGCGTCGTATCTGCACAGTCTCGTCCAGACGGTGCCTACGGCGGCGAACGCCGAGTACTACGCGGAGATCGTCCACGAGCGGGCCGTCCTGCGCCGCCTGGTGGAGGCCGGGACGCGCATCACGCAGATGGGATACGCGGCCGACGGCGACGTCGACGAGATCGTCAACAGCGCGCAGGCCGAGATCTACGCGGTCACCGAGCAGCGCACGAGTGAGGACTACCTCCCGCTCGGCGACATCATGGAGGGCGCGCTCGACGAGATCGAGGCGATCGGCTCGCGCAGCGGCGAGATGACGGGTGTGCCCACGGGCTTCACCGATTTCGACTCGCTCACCAATGGGCTGCACCCGGGCCAGATGATCGTCATCGCGGCTCGTCCTGCCATGGGTAAGTCCACGCTGGCGCTCGACTTCGCGCGGGCGGCTTCGATCAAGCACAACCTGCCGAGCGTGATCTTCTCGCTCGAAATGGGCCGCAACGAGATCGCGATGCGCCTGCTGTCCGCCGAGGCCCGTGTCGCCCTGCACCACATGCGGTCCGGCACGATGACCGACGAGGACTGGACGCGGCTGGCCCGTCGGATGCCCGACGTGTCCGCGGCTCCCCTCTACATCGACGACTCCCCGAACCTGTCGATGATGGAGATCCGCGCCAAGTGCCGCCGCCTGAAGCAGCGCAACGACCTCAAGCTGGTCGTCATCGACTACCTCCAGCTGATGCAGTCCGGCGGCTCCAAGCGCTCCGAGAGCCGTCAGCAGGAGGTCTCGGACATGTCCCGTAACCTCAAGCTGCTCGCCAAGGAGTTGGAGATCCCGGTCATCGCGCTCTCCCAGCTCAACCGTGGCCCCGAACAGCGCACCGACAAGAAGCCGATGGTCTCCGACCTGCGTGAGTCCGGCTCCATCGAGCAGGACGCCGACATGGTCATCCTGCTGCACCGCGAGGACGCGTACGAGAAGGAGTCTCCCCGCGCGGGCGAGGCCGACCTGATCGTCGCCAAGCACCGAAACGGTCCCACCGCGACGATCACGGTCGCGTTCCAGGGCCACTACTCACGCTTTGTGGACATGGCGCAGACCTGACGGTCGTCGTTGTAGGGTCTCAAAAGCCTTGGCAGAATCTCACGGCAGTTGGCAGATGGATGGCAGAAATGCCACTGCCATGAGACTTGCAGTTCAGGGGCATCACTCGTTTGGGTGGCTCGGGCGGTAGTCCGGGTCACCCAGGGGGTGTCACCCGCGGAGCATATGGCCCGTGACTCCCGGACGGGCGCTCAGCGCCTCGTCTCGTACCTGGTCAGGATCACGCCGCGGGGAAACGTCCGCGTCTCCACCAGGTTCAGGTTCACCCAGTTGTCCAGCGCGGTGAAGAACGGCGTGCCGCCGCCCACCAGGACCGGCGCGGTGGCCAGCACGTACTCGTCAATCAGCCCGGCCCGCATGGCCGCCCCGGCGAGCGTCGCGCCGCCGATGTCCATCGGGCCGCCGTCCTCGGCCTTGAGCCGGGTGATCTCGGCGACCGCGTCGCCGGTGACCAGGCGGGTGTTCCAGTCGACCTTGTCGATCGTCGAGGAGAACACCACCTTCGACATGTCCCGCCAGCGGCGCGCGAACTCGATCTCCGCCGGGGTGGCGTTGGGCTGCTGGTCGCCGGTCGGCCAGTAGGAGCTCATCGTCTGCCACAGCTTGCGCCCGTACAGCGACAGGTCGGTCGCCTGCAACTGGTCGGACCAAAACTGGAACAGCTCGTCGCTCGGCACGCTCCAGCCGATGTCGTCGCCGGGCGCGGCGATGTAGCCGTCCAGGGTCAGGTTCATGCCGTAGATCAGTTTCCGCATGGCGCCAGCCTTCCGTGAGTCGGTCTCACGCGTACAGACCGGCGCGGCGCGGGAAACTCATCGATGCGCGATCTGAGCTCACATGTAGTCCTCGTGCTCGGTGGCTCAGCCGCAGACTCATCGTTCCGCCGAGGAAATGGCATCGATCTGAGACTGATCTTGGGTGACATCGCGGTGAGACAACAGAGAACCAGCAGGTCACAGAAGATCGACATGTCATCGGCGGCGAGACCCTACAGTCGTGGGGCCGAGAAGCACTCCGGCATGCTCGCGGACGGGCAGTCCGACCACCTCTTCGCCCGTAGTACGGGACACCTCGGCTCCCAGCTTCCTCCGAGGTTCGTGGGCTACGCAGAGAGCACCGACCCGGCGCTGGTCGTGCTGTTCGCGCGGGGGAGCCCCCATGCTGCTGCTCACCGACGAACCGACGGGGCCCGCGGGGCCCCGGAGGGGGGTATACCTGACGTCGCACAGGACCTGGTCGAGCAGGCGATCGGTGGGCTGTTCCGGAGCTGGACCGGCCTCGACACGGTGCTGGTCGAGGATGTCGCGGAGCGGCTCGCGATGCTGCTGCGGCCAGACAGGGAGACGGGCTGGGAAGGGCCAGGTCAGGGCGCCGGGCTAGGACGCGGGCTGCGAGACCCTGCAGTCGGTCGCGGGTCTGTCTCGTCTCCAGTGGTTCGGGAGATGATCGCGGCATGACCGAGATCGTTCTGATGTCCGACCCGAAGGTCGCAGCCGTGCCTGTTCAGGAGTGTGGTGAACGACTCATGGATGTAC
This sequence comes from Streptomyces sp. NPDC002619, assembly GCF_042889305.1. Taxonomy (NCBI): domain Bacteria; kingdom Bacillati; phylum Actinomycetota; class Actinomycetes; order Kitasatosporales; family Streptomycetaceae; genus Streptomyces; species Streptomyces sp. NPDC002619. Next base: position 519,077 of record NZ_JBIAQV010000002.1, read on the forward strand.
GGCAGCACGGCCGCCTGCTGGTTGACGAGCGGAAGTGGCAGGACGCCGCCGGCGCCTTCGCCCACTACGGGAAGGGGTGCTCGATCGACTTCTCGAAGCGCAGGCACAGCTTCCCCGAGGGCTGCGGCTGCTGTTCGTCGAGGAGTATCGGCAGCCGTCGCTTCAACGTCACTACTTCGACGAATACGCCGCCCAACTGCGAGCCGATCAACCGGAATGGTCCGCTGAGCGAGTCCGTTCCGCCGCCAGCCGCTATGTGTCCCCGCCCGAGATCGCACCGCACAGTGCCGGGGCGGCCGTTGACCTGACGCTCGCTGATGACGACGGCCGTGAGCTCTACATGGGCACCCGTATGAACGCGACTCCGGAGGAGAGCGCCGGTGCCTGTTACACGCAGGCCGTCGACATCAGTCAGGAGGCTCGTTCTCATCGGGACATCCTGAGTACGGCGCTCACCGCCGCCGGCCTGGTCAACTACCCCACCGAGTGGTGGCACTGGTCGTACGGAGACCGCTACTGGGCCTTGATGACAGGAGCGCAAGCCGCTCACTACGGCCCCAGGGAACTCGACGGGCTGCCCGGCGCGGGTAAATGAACTCGACGTGTGTCGTCCCAGCGGATGGACTGGGGGCATGACGACATCTTCGGAAGAGTTGCTTCCCGGTACGCGGCGGGCGTTGGTGCATCGGATTGCCGTGGCGCAGGCCGAAGGACGGGCGCCGTCGTTGGTGGCGGCGGTCGTGCGTGGTGGTCGGGTGGTGTGGCACGGAGCGCGGACCTCTGTGGACGGGCATGGGCCCGACGAGAATGTGCAGTACCGGATCGGGTCGATCACCAAGACGTTCACCGCCGTGCTCGTGCTGCGGCTGCGTGACGAGGGCGTGCTCGACCTCGGCGATCCGCTGGAGAAGCATCTGCCGGGCACCGGTGCGGGAGAGGCCACCATCGCCGAACTGCTCTCGCACACGGGCGGGTTGGCGGCCGAATCGCCCGCGCCCTGGTGGGAGCGGACGCCGGGGTCGCTGCGCCCCGAGTTGAGCGACGTACTCGGTGAGCAGCCGCTCCTGCATCCCGTCGGCCGGCGGCACCACTACTCGAACCCGGGCTACACGCTGCTGGGCGCGCTCGTGGAGGAGCTGCGCGGTGCTCCCTGGGAGGAGGTGCTGCGGCGCGAGGTGCTCGAACCTCTCGGTCTCGGCCGCACCAGCGCGCAGCCGCAGGCACCGCACGCGGGCGGCTGGGCCGTTCATCCCTGGGCTGATGCGCTCCTTCCGGAGCCTGTGGAGGACCTCGGCCGTATGGCGCCGGCCGGTCAACTGTGGTCGACCACTGGGGATCTGGCCCGGTTCGCGGTCTTCCTGGCCGACGGGGACGACCGGGTGCTGAGCGCGGAGTCCGTACGGGAGATGCGGACGCCCGCGGCCCCGGCCGAGGCCGCCGACGTCGTGGACGGCGCCGCCTATGGCCTCGGTATGCAGCTCCAGCACCGCGACGGCCGCCTGCTCGTGGGCCACTCCGGATCGCTGCCGGGCTTCCTGGCGAGCCTCACGATCAGCGTCGAGGACGACGTGGCCGCCGTCGTCCTGGCCAACTGCACCTCGGGCCCCCTGGTGTCCGTGGTCGGCGCCGATCTCGTCCGTATCGTCGCCGAGGCCGAGCCGAGGATCCCCGAGCCCTGGCGGCCGCCGCGTGAAGTCGACCGTTCCGTACTGGAGCTGGCGGGCCAGTGGTACTGGGGCACGTACGGCTTCGCCTTGAGGGTGACGGCCGACGGGCTCGTCGCGTTGGAGCCGCTGTCCGGCAGGGGCCGCCGCTCGCGCTTCAGGGCCAACGGTGATGGCACCTGGGTGGGACTGGAGGGTTACTACGCAGGGGAGCTCCTGCGGGCCGTACAGCGCCCGGACGGGTCTGTGAGCCACCTTGACCTCGGTTCGTTCGTGTTCACGCGTCAGCCGTACGACGAGGGGGCTCCGGTGCCGGGCGGCGTGGATCCGGAGGGTTGGCGTGGGGTTGGTTAGGCGACTTCGAGTGTCTTGATAGCCGAGGAAGCGGCATGTTTCACGTGAAACATGCCGCTTCTTTTGTCGCCGGGGCGGTCCTGGCTCAGAGTTGGAGCTTGAAGCCCACGTGCGAGGCCGTGAAGCCGAGCCGCTCGTAGAAACGGTGAGCGTCGGTTCGTGAGGTGTCGGAGGTCAGCTGCACCAACTGGCAGTCCAGGCGCCGTGATTCGTCGATCGCCCACTCGATGAGACGCGTCCCCAGCCCGCTGCCGCGCTCGTCGGCGTGAATGCGCACCGCTTCGATGATCGACCTCGTCGCGCCGCGCCTGGAGAGTCCCGGAATGATCGTGAGCTGGAGCGTGCCGATCACGCGGCCCTCGCGCACTGCGACCACCAGGTGCTGATTCGGATCCCCTTCGAGCCGCTTCAGGGCCGTCAGATACGGGGTGAGGTCGTCGGGTGACTCGCGCCGGACTCCCAGCGGGTCGTCGGCGAGCATGCCGACGATGGCGGAGATGTCGTCGGCGACGGCGGCTCGTATCTCAAGATCTCCCATGCCCGCAGCCTATGCGGGCACGTTCAGGGACTCCACGACACGGACCAGCGGAGCCAGTTCCGGGTTCCTGGCAGCCTCGTCGAGAGCCTCGCGCAGGGCGGCGTCATTGGTCGGTCGGGCTTCTTCGAGCAGGGTGAGGCCGGCCTCGGTGACGTTCGTATAGATGCCTCGACGATCGGTGGGGCACAGATAGCGCTCGAGGAGGCCGCGGTCCTCGAGGCGTGTGACCAGTCGGGTCGTGGCGCTCTGGCTGAGGACGACCGCATCGGCGACCTGCTTCATCTGCAGATGGCCCCCGTCGCCGTCGTGCTGGCGGCTGAGCACGTCGAGCAGGGAGTACTCCCGCACGCTCAGGTCGTGCCCCCCCTGCAGGGCGCGCTCGATGTGCGCCTCGATCCTCCCGTGCAGCAGGGCAAGGGCGGACCAGCCCTGGGCGAGGGCGGTGAGTGCGGGGGCCGTCGCTGTCATTGGCGTTTCCTCCGTCCTGGAGCGGCTGAAACCAGAATAGAGCACCTCCGCAATATCCTGCGGTTGCACATAGCCCGCGTCTGCAATTATTGTGAACGCACGCAAAGCGCTCCTGCAATCGTCTGGGAAGGTGTACCCCCCATGCCTCTCGCGCTTCTGGCCCTCGCGATCGGGGCCTTCGGGATCGGAACGACCGAATTCGTCATCATGGGTCTGCTGCCCGAAGTCGCGGGCGACTTCGGGGTCTCCATCCCCACCGCCGGCCTGCTCGTGACCGGATACGCGCTCGGCGTGGTGATCGGCGCTCCGCTGATGACCGTGCTCGGCACCAAGGTCTCGCGCAAGCGGATGCTGATGCTGCTGATGGGCCTGTTCATCGCCGGAAACCTGCTGTCCGCCGTCGCCCCCGCCTTCGCGGTGATGCTGATCGGCCGCGTGGTCGCCTCCCTCGCCCACGGCGCCTTCTTCGGCATCGGCTCGGTCGTCGCGGCCGAGCTGGTCGCGCCCGACAAGAAGGCCGGCGCCATCGCGATGATGTTCACCGGTCTGACCGTGGCCAACGTCGTCGGCGTCCCGCTGGGCACGCTCGTCGGACAGCAGGTCGGCTGGCGCGTCACCTTCGGCATCGTGGCCGCGCTCGGCGTCGTCGGCCTGGCGGGCGTCGCCAAGCTGGTCCCCGAGCTGCCCAGGCCCGAGGGAGTGCAGCTGCGCCATGAGCTGGCCGCCTTCAAGAACGCCCAGGTCCTGCTCGCCATGGCGATGACCGTCCTCGGCTTCGGCGGGGTCTTCGCGGCCATCACCTACATCGCGCCGATGATGACCCACGTCGCCGGCTTCGCCGACGGCTCCGTCACCTGGCTGCTGGTCCTCTTCGGTCTCGGCATGGTCGGCGGCAACCTCGTCGGCGGCAGATTCGCCGACCGTGCCCTGATGCCCATGCTGTACGTCTCGCTCGGCGCCCTGACCGTCGTGCTGGCCCTCTTCACGCTCACCGCGCACAACAAGATCGCGGCAGCCGTGACCATCGCCCTGATCGGCGCCCTGGGCTTCGCGACCGTCCCGCCGCTGCAGAAACGGGTCCTCGACCAGGCACACGGCGCGCCCACGCTGGCATCCGCGGTCAACATCGGCGCCTTCAACCTGGGCAACGCCCTCTCTGCCTGGCTCGGCGGCATCGTGATCGCGGCCGGCTTCGGATACACCGCACCCAACTGGGTCGGCGCCGCCCTCGCCGCGGCCGCGCTCGTCCTCGCCGTCCTCTCGGCTGCCCTGGAGCGCCGGGACGGCGCGCCCGGCGCCGTGGTGGTGGCCGGTGGCACGCCCACCGAGCAGCGGTCGGCGGTCCGGCACTGAGCCACCCCGGATCAGGGCCGCTCCCGACTCCGCGAACGACCCGATCCGGCAGCCCCCTCACCCCGAAAACACCCCCCAAACACCCCCCCTCAGCAACACCCCAAGGAGAAACAGCCATGAGCACGACCACCGTCGCCCCGCTCACCACTCACGACGCCGAGATCCTCGTCACCGCGGCACGTCGCGCGGCGGAGGCCGCCGGAGTCACGATCAGCGTCACTGTCCTGGACGCCGGCGGCCACCTGCTCGCCTTCCGGCGGGACGACCGGGCCGTGCTGATCTCCGGAGAGACCAGCACGCGTAAGGCCTACACGGCCCTCCAACTGAACGCGCCCACCGCCGACCTCGTCGACGCCGTCCAGCCCGGCGGCCTCTTCCACACTCTGCCCACCGTGCTCGACCGGCCCCTGCTGTTCATCGCGGGCGGCATCCCGATCCACCGCGATGGCCGCCTGATCGGCGCGATCGGTGTGGGCGGCGGTGCGCCAGAGCAGGACCACGGCTTCGCGCTCGCCGCCGTGGAGACGCTCGCCTGAGTTTCCGCGCCCACAGCGACAACGCCGGTCCCCACCGTGGAGTGGGGCCCGGCGTGCGCCGTACCAGGACCGCTCAGCCCGCCGCAACCGTCAGCGGCGCGAACCGCCGGGTCCAGTCGCCGGGCAACTCCGTGGTGCCGTAGGTCATGACGGCGTTGAAGGCCACGGACGCCAGCCCGCGCTCCTTCGCCCACGCCAGCAGGTCCTCGTGCCGTACGTCGATGTCGGTGCGCAGCGGGCGCTCGGTGTGGGCGGCGAGCGCGGCGATGAGCGCCTTGGCCGTCTCCGTGTCACGAGCGGTCAGCGGACCGACGACATGAGTGTCCATGTTCGGCCAGACCGCGGCGTATCCGATGATCCGGCCGTTGTCCTCGGCCACGCGGAGCCGGTCGGCGAAGGCGGGGAGCCGCGTGATGATGTGCGTGCGATCCGCGCCGAACACCTCCTCGTCGAGCCGGAGGATCGAGGTGAGGTCCTCGGCGTTGGCCGCACGGGTCGCCACCCGGGGTTCCGGCCCACCTGGCGTGAAGTGCCCCCACAGCATCTCCGCCCGACCGGTGACCTTGAAGCCCAACTCCTCGTACAACGGGCGGCCGTACGGTGTCGCATGCAGCGTCAGTGGCGTTGTCCCCATCGCCGAGACGACGTGGCGCATCAACCGGCGTCCGACGCCCCGGCGGGCATACCGCTCGGCGACCAGGACCATGCCGATGGCACCCAGATCCGGATGGTCTTGCGGGCCGTACTCCGTGACGACGCATGCGGCGACGAGGCCGCCGTCGGGGTCGTCGATGCCGTAACCCTTTCCTGCGGTGAGCAGGAAGCCCCATTTGTGTTCCTCCCGAGGCCACCCCCGGTCTTCTGAGAGGTCCGCGCAGGCGGGGAGATCGCGATGCGTCAGACGGCGGATGGGCAGTGCGGCGAGGAAAGGAGTGGGCACGCAGGTCAGGCTGTCCGACCGGCACCCCCTGCGTCCACCCGTTTCGGTGCAGACGTGCGACCTTTTGGCCATGTCCTGGTCGTCCGCACAGCATGCGGACGGGCTCGGGGTGTTTCACGTGAAACACCGGCGAACGGTGAGCGACCTGCGGCCTCACGGAGGAAACGCGAGCGCTCCTGACTAGCCTCTCGGCCCATGACGAGACTTCATCTCTTCGACCTCGACGGCACTTTGCTGCACGGCACCTCGGCGCCCGTGGAGATTTCCCGGCAACTGGGCCGGGAAGCCGAGACGGTGGCGCTGGATCAAGCCATTTCGGCCGGACGGATAGGCCCGCCGGAGTATGCGGCGCAGGTGTACGCCCTCTGGGCCGATCTGACCGAGGCGCATGTGACGTCGGCCTTCGAGGGAGCTCCCTGGCTGGCCCGTATCCGAGAGGTCTGGGCAGAGATCCGAAGAGCGGGTGACTACTGCGCAGTGGTGTCGCTCTCCCCGTCCTTCTTCGTGGAACGGCTCCTCGGCTGGGGCGCGCACGCGGCGTTCGGATCGCGTTTTCCCTCGGTACCGTTCACCGAGCCCGTGGACCCGGCCGGAGTCCTCAATGCCGCGGCCAAGGTACGGATCGCGGACCGGCTGTGCGAGCGGTTCGGAGTGGAGCGGGCCGACTGTGTCGCCTATGGGGATTCCCTGTCGGACAGGGACCTGTTCGCCGCGGTGCCGGTGTCCGTCGCGGTCAATGCGGACAGTCATCTCGCCGGTCTGGCGACGCACTCCTACACGGGCCAGGATCTGTGGGATGCCTATGAATTGGTGTGCCGCGCCTGGTAGTTGAGGGAATCGTTGGTTCGCCCCTTGTTCGATTCGTGGGGGAGCGAGGGGGGACTTGTGTGCGGGGCGACGGCCGGTATGGTCGACTCCGGTTCATGTCCGGGATGCGCTGCACTCATCCCGAGCGGGCCGAGAGCAGGGCAAGGCAGCCTAACGGGACGGAGAGATCGAAGACCCGAATTTCCGGGTATGCGGCCGGGACAACCGCTCTGGATGCGATGCTGCGGTGGCCTTATCGGCCGCTTGGCCGGAGCGTGAATGGCAAGCCGTCCGCGGGGGAAAGCAGGCACCTTCCGATCGAGGAAGTGGCCAGACCGACCGAAAGATGTTCGAGGCGAGGCACACCATGGACGCTCCGACCACGACGTCGGCGGACAACGGCACGTCCGGCGGGGGCGGCTGGTTCACCCCGCGCAAACCGCCGCCCGACGCGTCACCGACCGATGATCGGCAGCCCGACGAGGTCCGCCGTCCGGCCGTCGTACGACCGGTGGGTCGCCCGGGGTCCGACGCGGCTCCCCACCCCTCCACGGACGCCTCAGCCCCTCCCGGAGCTTCGGCTCCCCCGAGCGCGGCTCCGAGGACGCAGGAGCGAATACCGGCGCCCGGACCTCCCACGCCCGCACAGGCCGGCGTACAGCGACCTCCCGGCGCGCCGCGCCCCGAGCACAGCCCCGTCGCCCCACCGCCGCCGCACGAGGCGACCTATCAGCAGCACCCCGCCGCCCCGCCTTCCCGGGCGGCGACCCATCAGCAGCACCCTGCCCCACCGCCGCCCCACACGGCCCCGCATGAGCCGCACGGCGCCGCCCCGCCTTCCCGGGCGGCGACCCACGAGCAGTACTCCGCCGCTCCGCCGCCCCGCACGGCCCCCCACGAGCAGCACTCCGCCGCCCCGCCCGCCGAAAACCGTGTGCCCGCTCAGCGTCCGGCGCCCGTCACCGAGAACGCCTCGCCGGACGCGATCCTCATCCGCCGCACGATGGCCGAGGTCGCGCCCGTCGCCGACAAGGTCACCTCGTACTTCTACGCGCTCCTGTTCGTCCGCCACCCGGACCTGCGGTCGCTGTTCCCGGCCGCCATGGACACCCAGCGGGACCGGCTGCTGAAGGCGCTGCTCACCGCGGCCGAGCACATCGACAACACACCCGTCCTCGTCGACTACCTGCAGAACCTCGGCCGCGGTCACCGCAAGTACGGCACGCGGGCCGAGCACTACCCGGCCGTCGGCGAGTGCCTCATAGGCTCGCTCAGCAAGTACGCCGCCGCCATCTGGAATCCGGAGATGGAAGCGGCCTGGGTACGGGCGTACACGACAATCTCGCAGGTCATGATCGACGCGGCGGCCGTGGACGAACTGCGCGCGCCCGCCTGGTGGTACGCGGAGGTCGTCGCCCACGACCTCAGAACCCCGGACGTCGCGGTCGTCACCGTCCGCCCGGACCAGCCGTACCCCTTCCTGGCCGGGCAGTACACGAGTGTGGAGACTCCCTGGTGGCCGCGGATCTGGCGGCACTACTCCTTCGCCTCGGCGCCCCGCTCGGACGGACTGCTGACGTTCCATGTGAAGGCCGTTCCCGCGGGCTGGGTCTCCAACGCGCTGGTCCACCGTGCCCGCCCCGGTGACGTCATCCGGCTCGGCCCGCCCGCCGGCTCCATGACGGTCGACCACACCACCGACAGTGGCCTGCTCTGTCTGGGCGGCGGCACCGGCATAGCGCCCATCAAGGCGCTCGTCGAGGACGTGGCCGAACACGGCGACCGCCGCCCCGTGGAGGTGTTCTACGGCGCACGCACCGACCACGACCTGTACGACATCGACACGATGCTGCGGCTCCAGCAGGCCCACCCATGGCTCGCGGTCCGGGCGATCATCGACCAGCAGGCGCACATCCAGCTTCCCGACGCCGTACGCGAGTTCGGCCCGTGGGACGAGTACGACGCCTATCTGTCGGGGCCGCCCGGAATGATCCGTAGCGGCGTCCACGCGCTGCGGGACGTCGGCATCCCCTCGGAGCGCATCCGGCACGACTCCGTCGAGGAACTGGTCGTCGTCGGCGACTGAACCGTCAGCCGAGATCCGGGGCGTGCATGGCGCGTACGCCCTCGATGTTGCCGTCCAGATAGTGCCGCAGCGACAGCGGAACGAGATGGACGGAGGCGATGCCGACCCGGGTGAACGGTACGCGCACGATCTCGTACTCACCGGCCGGCTCGTCCACTTCGGGACCGTGGCGCAGAGCCGGGTCCATGGACTCCAGCCGGCAGACGAAGAAGTGCTGCACCTTCACGCCGGTCGCGCCACCGTCCTCACCGATGTGCTCCACGGTGTCCACGAAGCAGGGCACCACGTCGGCGATCTTGGCGCCGAGCTCCTCGTGCACCTCGCGGTGCAGGGCGTCGACGACAGTCGGGTCCTCCGGCTCGACCCCACCACCGGGAGTGACCCAGTAGGGATCGACACCGGGCTTGGTGCGCTTGATGAGGATCAGGTCGTCACCGTCGAGCAGAACGGCGCGGGCGGTGCGCTTGACCACGGGTCGGACGGTCATGGATGGAATGTGGCCCGGCTGGTTCCACGTGAAACATCGCAAACGGCCATCGCTCGACCGCTTGGCGTCACCCGCGCGTCAAGGCCCTCAGCCCCAGTCCGCGGCTGCCCTTTGGAGCCACTCGTGCGCCCGCGCGACATGGGGCATGGCGAGCGTGCCGGTGCGCACCACCAGGAAGTACGTCCGCAGTGGCGGCACCGCCGGTTCATGCAGCGCGACCACGTCGCCGGACGCGATGGCCGGGGCGCACAAGTAGCGGGGCAGCACCGCGAGGCCCGCGCCGGCGATCGCGCACGCGAGCACCGCACGCAGATCGGGAACAATGACGGTGCCGGTGGCCGCAGGACGGCAGTCGAACACCGACGCCCAGTAACGGGAGACGAACGGCAGCGACTCATGGACCTCGACGACGGGCAGGTTCTCCAGCACGGGCGCCCCGTTGCGGCGCAGGTGCTCGGAGCCGACCTCCGCGGCCCAGCGCGGACCGGCGACCAGCACGTGTTCCTCGTCGCAGAGCGGAGTCGCGGTGAGCAGGGCGCCACGCGGCCGCGCCGTGCTGATGGCCAGATCGTGATGTCCGGCGGCCAGCCCTTCCAGGGTCTCCTCGGCGTTTCCGAAGGAGGCACGCAGTGCGAAGCCCTGGCCGTCGTCCCCGATGAGCTCCGTGAGGACGGGAAGAGCGCGTTCGGCGGTGAATTCGGGCGGACCGGCGAGATGCAGGGTCCGTAGCGAGGACTCGTCGTCGAGGCCCGTCTCGGCTATCTCCACCAGGGCGTCGAGGTGGGGTGCCGCTTTGTGGGCGAGTTCGTCGCCGATGGTCGTGGGAGTCACTCCGCGGGCCTGCCGCAGGAAGAGCGGCCGGCCCACCTGTCTTTCCAGCGCCCGGATCTGTGATGTGACGGCCGGCTGGGAGAGACCGAGCAGCGCGGCGGCGCGAGTGAAGGAGCCGGCTCGGTGCACGGTCACAAACGTGCGCAGCAAGGCCAGATCCATGGCACGCCCCCCCTTTCCCTGCCTGTCCCCGGCCCCCAGGCAGGGCCCAACTATAAATAAGTCGATAGGTCGCTGTCGCCACGGTGATTGGACACTGACAGAGAGTCAACTAGCCTAGTTCGCACGGTTCTTGGCGCAGGAACCGGGACGGTCCGAGCCACGAGGGGGGAGGCTCGGACCGTCCGTCGTACGTAGTCGGCCCCGGTCCGGCGTCCGTTCATCCGGTCATTCCGCCGACTCGTCCAGCGCTCGTAGTACGTCGGCCACCAGATCCTCGGCGTCCTCGGCGCCGACCGAGAACCGAATGAAGCCCTCCGGGACCGCGTCCCCGCCCCAGCGGCCGCGCCGTTCGGCCGTGGACCGCACCCCGCCGAAGCTCGTCGCGTCCTCCACCAGCCGCAGCGCGTCGAGAAAACGCTCGGCACGCGCGCGCGTGGGCAGCGTGAAGGAGACCACGGAACCGTAGCGCCGCATCTGCTGCGAGGCGATCTTGTGCGAGGGGTCGTCGGGCAGACCGGGATAGCGCAGCCAGGTCACCTCCGGCCGCTGCCGCAGGGCCTCCGCCAGCACGAGTGCGGTGGCGTTCTGCCGGTCCACGCGCAACTGGAGCGTGGCGATGGAGCGGTGCGCGAGCCAGGCCTCCATGGGCCCGGAGATCGCCCCGACGATCTTGCGCCAGCGGCGTACGGCGGCCATCGCCTCGGCGTCGCGGCCGGTGACGTATCCCAGCAGCACGTCACCGTGCCCGGTGAGCTGCTTGGTGCCGCTGGCCACGGAGAAGTCGGCGCCCAGCTCCAGCGGCCGCTGCCCGAGCGGCGTCGCGAGGGTGTTGTCGACGGCGACCAGGGCGCCACGCGCGTGTGCCGCCTCGACCAGCCGCCGGATGTCGCACACGTCGAGCCCGGGGTTCGACGGGGACTCGATCCACAGCAGCTTCGCGCCGTCGAGAATCTCGAGCTGGGCGTCACCGCCGGTCGGCGCGGTGCGCACCTCGATGCCATACGCCTCCAGCTGGGCGCGTACCAAGGGCAGCACCTGGTAGCCGTCGGAGGGCAGCACGACGGTGTCCCCGGCGCTCAGCTGGGAGAACAGCGTCGCGGAGATCGCGGCCATGCCGGAGGCGAACACCAGCGTCTCGACGCCGTCCTGTCCGGGCGCCTCCAGCTCGCCGATGGCGCGCTCCAGCAGGGTCCAGGTCGGGTTGTCGTCACGGCCGTAGGTGTACGGCCCGGCCACGTCGCCCGGCAGATGGAAATGGGCGGCGAACACCGGCCCGGGCAGCGTCGGTTCGTTCCTGGCCGTCTCGGGCAGCCCTGCGCGCACCGCGCGCGTGCCCTCGCCGCTACCGACGCCGTCCCTGGTCGAATCGTTCATGCGGCCCGTCCCTTCAGTTGTTCCCGTACCGCGGCGAGCAGGCCCTCGCTCGCCGCCTCCACCATCTCAAGGCACTCCTCGAAGCCGTCCAGTCCCCCGAAGTACGGGTCCGGGACGTCGAGGTCGTCGCCGGCGGCGGGGTCGTACGAACGAAGCAGCCGCACCTTCCGCGCGTCCTCCTCCGTGGGCGCGAGGTCGCGCAGGGCCCTGAGGTGGCCGGAGTCGAGGGCGATCACGAGGTCGAGGCGGGAGAACCACGACGCCTGGAACTGGCGGGCCGTGTGGTCGCTGTCGTAGCCATGCTCCTCGAGGACGGAGACGGCGCGCGGGTCGGCGCCGTCGCCCTCGTGCCAGTCGCCGGTGCCGGCGCTGTCGGCCTCCACCCGGCCGTCGAGGTCCGCCTCGGCCACCCGCGCGCGGAAGACGGATTCGGCCATCGGGGAGCGGCAGATGTTGCCGGTGCAGACGAAGCAGACGCGGTAGGTCATCGGGAGATCAGTCCTTGCCGTCGGGCAGGACGACGTTGAGCGCCCAGGAGACGATCGAGATGATCAGGCCGCCCCAGACGGCGGTCCAGAAGCCCTCCACATGGAAGCTCAGGTCGAGCTTGTCGCTCACCCACGAGGTCAGCAGCAGCATCAGCGCGTTGACCACCAGGGTGATCAGGCCCAGCGTCAGGATGAACAGGGGAAAGGTCAGCACCTTGACGATCGGCTTGACCAGGAAGTTGACCAGGCCGAAGACCAGGGCGACGAGGAGCAGCGTGCCGACCTTCTTGCCCGTGCTGTCACCGGTCAGGGTGATCTTGTCGAGCAGCCAGACGGCGACCGCCAGGGCGCCCGCGTTGGCGATCGTCTTGACTACGAAATTCTTCATGTGTCTGATCGTGGCAGACGAGATCGGCGACGAGCAGTGGGGCGAAGGCGGACAAGCGCGATGAAGGCATTCCGACTGGACGAACTGGAGGCGGAAAGAGCCGCCAACGACGGGGCCTACCTTCAGTTTCTGCGGGAGCGGAACATGTCGGTCGGGCTCTACGCCCTCAACGCGGGCGAGCATGACCCACAGACACCGCACAACCAGGACGAGGTGTACTTCGTCGTGAGCGGCCGCGCCTCGATCACGGTCGGCCTGGAGACGACCCAGGTGGCGCGCGGCAGCGTGGTGTACGTCCCGGCCGGGGTCGCCCACAAGTTCCACCACATCAGCGAGGACCTGAGGGTTCTGGTGATCTTCTCTCCGCCTGAGGCCTGACCCCGCGGCTCAGGGTTCCCTAGGGGAACGCTCAGGGGAGGACAAGGGACGCGGGGCGCCCGCCGGGCCCCTCGCGGCCCTAGCATCGAATGCAGGACATCGGTACGTACGAGCTGCAAAGGACGAGGGCCATGCGAGAGATCTTCACGGGACTGCCGTGGTGGGTGAAGTGGGTCGCGGTGCCGGTCATCGCCCTGGTCGTGTTCGGCGGTCTGATAGCCACCGTGGTCGGCTTTGTGATCGGCCTGCTCTTCAAGGCACTGATCTTCGTGGCGCTGGTCGGCGGCCTGATCTACATCGTGCGGAAGTTCACGTCGGGGTCCTCGTCGCGCAGCGACTGGTGAGCACCGTGGGACACCGGTGACGGTAACGGAAATCACCGGTTCCCTCGGGCGAGGGAAGTTTTCCGGACGGGCCGTCTGCGGGGGTGGCAGGCGGTTAGAGTCCGGAATTCCACGCGGGGGTCCAGCCCCGCGGGCGGCGTACACCCCACCCGTGTTCCTCCGCACGGGCCGCCCCCTCCGCTCCGGGAGTGCCCCTTGGCCACGGTCGACACCGCACCCGCAGAACCGCACGCACCCCCCGCCCCGCGCTCCTCGGCGCCCCCTGTGCAGCGGCCACCGTCGTCGGCGGACTCCGAGCAGCCGAATTCCGTGACCCTCATCGGATCCGTGCAGCGCGCGATGCGTCTGCTGGAATCGGTCGCCGAGCACGAGTACGGCGCCCCCGCCAAACAACTTGCCCGCGAGACCGGCCTCGCGCTCCCCACGGCGTACCACCTGCTGCGCACGCTTGTTCACGAGGGCTATCTGCGGCGCGACAAGGGCCTGTTCTTCCTGGGGGAGGCGGCCGAGCGGCTGGGCAGCAGTGGGGCGCAGCAGAAACGTCGCAGCACGGTCGCCACCGTGCTCGCGGAATGGCGCGATTCCATCGGTGCGCCTGTCTACTACGCGGCGTACCGCGACGGCGAGATCGAGGTCATGTGCGTCTCCGACAGCCCGGGGAGTCCGGCGGTCGAGGAGTGGGTCGACTTCCGCGAGACCGGGCACGCACACGCGATCGGGCAGTGCCTGCTGTCCCAGCTGGACGAGGGTGCGCGCCGCGACCACCTCGACCGCTACCCGGCGCGGTCCCTCACCCCCTACACCGTGCGTGACGGGCAGGGCCTGCTGCGGCGTCTGGAGCGGATGCGGCGGATGGAGCCGGTGACGGAGCGTCAGGAGTACGCGCTCGGGACGGTCTGCGCGGCAGTCCCGATCACCTTCGGCGCCAAGGCGGCCACGATGGCCATCTCCCTGCCCGCCCATCAGGCCGACCGGCTGCTGCCCGCGGCTCAGCGGCTGCAGACCGAGGTGGGGCGTCGGCTGGGGTTGCTCGCGCTCTCTATCAGTATCTGAAAACTCACTCCTTGTGATCTGGTGTGTACTTTCAGCAAGATGCCACCAGTGCCAAAGGGGTCATTCCAGGCCAGTCGGTGTCACATGACGGGGTAGGCGATGCGCGAGTCCGTACAGGCAGAGGTCATGATGAGCTTTCTCGTCTCCGAGGAGCTCTCCTTCCGCATCCCGGTGGAACTGCGTTACGAGACCTTTGATCCCTATGCCGTGCGGCTGACCTTCCATCTGCCGGGGGATGCCCCGGTGACCTGGGCGTTCGGGCGCGAGCTGCTGATCGACGGAGTGGGCCGAGCGTGCGGTGACGGCGATGTGCACATCGCGCCCACCGACCCCGAGACGCTGGGTGAGGTGCTGATCCGGCTTCAGGTCGGCGGCGACCAAGCGGTGTTCCGCTCCTCGGCGCCGCCCCTGGTGGCCTTCCTGGACCGTACGGACAAGCTGGTGCCGCTGGGGCAGGAGGGGGCGCTCGCGGACTTCGACGCCCACCTCGACGAGGCCCTGGACCGCATCCTGGCCGAGGAGCAGAGCGCGGGCTGAGCGGTACGGCCGTGAGAGCGTGGCGTTCCGCTATGCGTGTGCGCGGTGCAGGAACGCTTCTGCGCCCCCGCGCCCGCCCTCCGGGCGGTGTCACCGCTTATGGCGATGCCCTGCCGGGGTGTCAGCGCTTGCGGCGTCGGCCCCTTCCGCCGCGCGCCGCGGCCGGCTGGGCCCCTTCGGGCGCCGTTTCCCGCCCCGGCCGGTCGGCCGACACCACCAGGGCCGCGAGCGCCGTGGTGAGCGGCACGGAGGCGACCAGCCCGATCGAGCCCACCAGTGTGCGCACGATCTCCTCGGCCACCAGTTCGCTGTTGGCGACCGCCCCCACGCTGCTCTGCGCGATCGAGAAGAGCAGCAGCAGCGGCAGCGCGGCCCCGGCGTAGGCAAGGACGAGCGTGTTGACGACCGACGCGATGTGGTCACGGCCGATGCGGATGCCCGCCCGGTACAGCCCGCGCCAGCCCATCGTCGGATTGGCCTCGTGCAACTCCCAGACGGCCGACGTCTGCGTCACTGTCACGTCGTCCAGGACACCCAGCGAACCGATGATGACGCCGGCCAGCAGCAGACCGCTCATGTCGATCGACGGGTACAGGCCGTGGATCAGGCCGGTGTTGTCATCCGTGTTGCCGGTCAGCGCCGCCCAGTCGATGAACTCCGAGCCGAGAATGCCGATCAGTAGGAGCGAGACCAGCGTTCCGAGTACCGCCACCGACGTACGTGCCGACAGCCCGTGGCACATGTAGAGCGCGATCAACATGATCGCGCTCGCCCCGATCACCGCCACGACCAGCGGATTCGAGCCCTGGAGAATCGCCGGCAGGATGAAGAGGGTCAGCACCATGAAGCTGATGGTCAGCGCGACCAGCGCCATGACACCGCGCAGCCGGCCCACCACCACGACGGCGAGCGCGAAGATGCCGGCGAGTAGCGCCATCGGGAACTTGCGGTCCACATCGGTGACCGAGTACTGCAGGTCCTTCGGCGCCGAAGGCTCGTACGCGACCACGACCTTCTCGCCCTCGTGCAACTGCCGCGACTGGTCCGGCTGCACGATCTCCGTGAACGTACGGCCCTTGTCATTGCCGGTGTCGACCCGGACCGTGGCCTTCTTGCAGGTGCCGTTCTCCTCCTCCTGCCCGGAGTTGCCCGCGGCGGTGGAGGTGTCACCGGTCGGGGTGCCGCCCGAGGCGTTCACCGACTTGCAGCTCACCTCGACGACCGTGGTCACCGTGGCCTGCTGGGTCTGCCGGTCGAAGCCGACCCCGGTGCGCTCGTGCGGCGGGGCTCCGCCGGGCCAGAGCACCACGAGCCCGACCACGACCGCGGCGGTGAACGGGATCAGGATGGCCGCGATGACCTTGCGGAGATGCTTGGAGACGGGCGCGGCCGGGCCATGGCTGTGCGAGTGGCCATGTCCGTGGCCGTCGTGACCGGGCCCGCCGCCATGCCCCGGGCCGAGGTCATGGCCGTCAGAGGCGCCGGGGCCGTGTCCGCCGCCTTGTCTTCCGGAGCCTTGTCTGCGTGGCGGCTCGGGCGGCGGGTACGGGGGCTGATGTGTCGTGGTCACCGACCGATCATCGCAAGAACGGCAGGGGCCCTCTGTTCACCGCGCCCGAATTGACGCTAGCGTGGAGGCTCCTTTGCACACGCGGGAGCTCGGAGCACCGGGCTGAGAGGGCGCTGACCTCCGTCTTTGCGATGTTTCACGTGGAACAAGTGATGTTTCACATGTGACACCGACCGACGGAAACCGCTGCGTCGACCGCCGAACCTGTTACCGGGTAATGCCGGCGTAGGGAGTAGGTCTCATGACCAACAAGGACGCACGCACGCCTGCCTCCACACAGATCTCCAGCAATGGGGAGGCCGGGAAGTCCATCGGCTGGCACAAGGGGTACGTCGAGGGTTCGCGCCTCGACCTGCGCGTGCCGGTTCGTCAGGTGCACCTCACCAACGGGCAGTCGGTCACGCTGTACGACACCTCCGGCCCGTACACCGATCCGCTCGTCGAGACGGATGTCCGCAGGGGCCTGCCGCCGCTGCGGGAGAACTGGATCGTCGCCCGCGGTGACACCGAGGAGTACGCGGGCCGCCCCGTCCGTCCCGAGGACGACGGGATCAAGCACACCTCGCCGCGTGGCGGGCTGCGCAACCTCGACGCGGTCTTCCCGGGACGGCCGCGCCAGCCGCGCCGTGGCCGCGACGGCAACGCGATCACGCAGCTCGCCTACGCACGCCGGGGCGAGGTGACGCCGGAGATGGAGTACGTGGCCATCCGGGAGAACGTTTCTCCCGAGGTCGTCCGTGAAGAGATCGCGGCGGGCAGGGCCGTACTGCCCGCCAACGTCAACCATCCGGAGATCGAGCCGATGATCATCGGCAAGCGGTTCCTGGTGAAGGTCAACGCCAACATCGGCAACTCGGCGGTCACGTCCTCCATCGAGGAGGAGGTCGAGAAGATGACCTGGGCGACCCGCTGGGGCGCCGACACGGTCATGGACCTCTCCACCGGCCGCAACATCCACACCACCCGCGAGTGGGTGCTGCGCAACTCCCCCGTCCCCATCGGCACGGTGCCGCTCTACCAGGCACTCGAGAAGGTCGACGGCAGGGCCGAGGAACTGACTTGGGAGATCTACAAGGACACGGTCATCGAGCAGGCCGAGCAGGGCGTGGACTATATGACGGTCCACGCGGGCGTGCGCCTCCCCTATGTGCCGCTCACCGCGAACCGCAAGACCGGCATCGTCTCCCGCGGCGGCTCGATCATGGCGGCCTGGTGCCTCGCGCACCACAAGGAGTCGTTCCTGTACGAGAACTTCGAGGAACTGTGCGAGATCCTCGCCGCCTACGACGTCACGTACTCGCTGGGCGACGGCCTGCGCCCCGGCTCGATCGCGGACGCCAACGACGAGGCGCAGTTCGCGGAGTTGCGCACGCTCGGGGAACTCAACAGGATCGCCAAGCGTTTCAATGTACAGACCATGATCGAAGGCCCGGGACACGTCCCGATGCACAAGATCAAGGAGAACATCGACCTTCAGCAGGAGATCTGCGATGAAGCTCCGTTCTATACGCTCGGCCCGCTGACGACGGACGTCGCGCCGGCGTACGACCACATCACCTCCGGCATCGGTGCCGCGATGATCGCCTGGTGGGGCACGGCCATGCTCTGCTACGTCACGCCCAAGGAACACCTGGGCCTGCCCAACCGTGACGACGTCAAGACCGGCGTCATCACCTACAAGATCGCTGCCCACGCAGCCGACCTCGCCAAGGGCCACCCCGGTGCACAGGAATGGGACGACGCGCTGTCCGACGCACGCTTCGAGTTCCGGTGGGAGGACCAGTTCAACCTCGCCCTGGACCCGGACACGGCAAGGGAGTTCCACGACGAGACCCTCCCGGCGGAGCCGGCCAAGACTGCACATTTCTGCTCGATGTGCGGGCCGAAGTTCTGCTCGATGAAGATCAGCCAGAGCATCACAGAGCGGTTCGGCGGTGCGGCGACCGAGGGAAGGTCGCAGGAGGAGATCGCCGAGGGGATGCTTCAGAAGTCGAAGGAGTTCGCGGCGAGCGGGAACAGGGTGTACCTGCCGCTGGCTGACTGATCGACGCGGGCACGGGCGCCGTCCCCGGGTGCTGGAACCCGGGGCGGCGCTTGGCTCGGCTGCAGATGGCGTCGGCCGCGGGGGAGGACGCTCGGCTTCTGCGGGACCACGAGATCTTCGGTTTCGGCACCGATGGCGCCGCGGGCTCCTTCGCCGACTCCTCCGGTCGGGAGGTGCTCGCACATGAATATCGGCGCTACCTCGTGGATCAGCAGCAGGAGCATCGTCAGGTTGCGTCCTGCGGGTACCAGCGCAGTTCCACCGTGTTGCCGTCCGGGTCCTGGACATAGACCGACGTCGCGGTGCCGCGTGCGCCGTAGCGTTCGACGGGGCCTTCGAGGACCGTGAGATCTCCCGCCGTCTCGATG
Source organism: Streptomyces sp. NPDC002619 (assembly GCF_042889305.1). Classification (NCBI taxonomy): domain Bacteria; kingdom Bacillati; phylum Actinomycetota; class Actinomycetes; order Kitasatosporales; family Streptomycetaceae; genus Streptomyces; species Streptomyces sp. NPDC002619. The sequence goes on from NZ_JBIAQV010000002.1 coordinate 537,847, forward strand.
AACTCGTCCCAGTCCAGCGGTTCCACGGTGAGACAGATGTGGTCGACGTTGGACTCCCCCCGAGGGCGGCCGACCAGGTCGATGATGGTCTTCGGTGTGATCCGCACCGAGGGGAACGGGACCTTGCCGGACCGCCACTCGGCCACGCGTACCGGTTCCAGGCCGAGGCGTCCGATGTAGAAGGCCAGGGCCCGTTCGACGTCCCCGACGTTGAGGACCAGGTGGTCGAATGCCTTCACGCGCAGAGGGCTTGCCGGAGGGGGCACTGGAGTCACTTCTTCTCCCGGGGGATGTCAGGGGCTGGACAGGGGCAGAGCCGTCGCCACTTACGATCCGTCGGGGAGGAAACGGTATCAAGGCGGGATCGGAACACGATTGTTGAGCCAGACTCAACGCCGGGGGCACCATGCTGGAACGGGTCGAGATCGAGATCTTTCTGACCCTCGCCGAGGAACTGCATTTCGGCCGTACCGCCGAGCGGCTGCGCGTGACGACCGGGCGGGTCAGCCAGCTGATCAAGAAGCTTGAACGGCGGATCGGCGGGCCGCTGTTCGAGCGGACCAGCAGAACTGTCCGACTCACGGCGGTCGGTCGGCAGTTGGCCGAAGACCTGGTGCCCCTGGTCACCGCGATGGAGGACGCGCTGCGAAGAGCCGCCGATGCCAGTCGTGGTGTCACGGGCGAACTGCGGGTCGCGTTCCTCGGTGAGTGGACGGCACCCGCACTTCTGAGGGCGGTCGGTCTGTTCAGCAGACGTCACCCCGATTGCCGGGTCGAGGTGCGGGAGGTTCAGCTGTCCGACTCGCGGGCGAGCCTCCGCGACGGCTCGGTGGACGTGCTGATCGCGTCGTACCCGTTCGACGGAATGGCCTGTGGACCGGCGCTGCTGACGGAGCCACGGGTGCTCGCCGTCGGCGCGGTGCATCCGCTCGCCGGCGAGCGGTCGGTGTCTCTGGAAGTGCTCGCGGAGCATCCCGTGGTGCAGTACCCGGAGGTGACCTCGGCAGGATTCAAGCGGGACCGCACGCCGGACCGGACTCCGTCCGGCAGGCCGGTTCCGAAAGGGCCGGCCGGAAGGTCGTTCTCCGAGATGCTCACCCTGGTCGCGATGGGCAGGGGCGTCCTTCCCGTCGGGGAGCACGCAAGGCGTTACTACCCTCGACCCGACGTCTCCTACATCCCCATTCACGACGCACAGCCGATCGAGCGGGGACCGGTCTGGATGGAGCGGAACAGTACGGAACGGGTCCGTGCGTTTGTGCGGGCTGTGGCGGACGTTGCCGCGATGCCGGCGACGATTACGTGAGCGGTCCGACGGCGGTGTGGTTCGACGGTTCGTACATGGCCGGAAACCATTGTTTGTGGAGGTGGAGGGCGCCGGGTGGCCGGCCTGCGCCCCCGGTGGGGGCGCAAGCCGGGTTATTCCGGCTGGTGTTCCGGGCCTCCGAAGTCCGGGCTCGTGTAGTCCGGGCTGGAGAAGCTCGGGCGCGGGCCCGTGGCGGAGCCTTCGTCGGGGCTGCTGAAGCCCGGGCGGTCGTAGCCGAGGCGCGGCATGCGGCCGACCGGTGCCGACGGGGCCGTACGGTGCACCATCGGCGCGGCGGGGTCGGCCAGCGCGTCGCGCAGGAACGGCAGGATGCCGCGCTCCAGCAGGGCCTCCCGCCACGCTTCCCTGGCCCGGAGCACCTCCGCTCCGGCCTCGCCGTAGGCTCCGGCCTCGAGCGAGGGACTGTTGCGCAGGGCAGTGAGCAGCAGCCCGACGCCGGCGAGGAGGATCGAGGCCGCGGTGACGACACCGAACACCCAGCCCGCGGTGATCATGGTCTGGGCGAACGCCGGCGCGGGGTCGACCATCTTCAGGATGTAACCGACGAGCAGGAAGATCGCCGCGGCGGTTCCGGCGAGGACGGGGGCGAGGACCGCGACGATGGCGACGGCGCCCGGGCCTGCGGTCTCGGCGGCCTCGCCGAGAGTGGTGGCGAGCCCCATCGCGCCCGAGCCCGGCTGCACTGAGCCGGGTTCGTGTACGGACGACGGGGTGGACGGCGCCGGCCGGCGCAGTTCCTCGCGGACCTTCACATAATGCTGGTACTCGGTCGCCGCGGCCGCCGTGATGAGTGCGGTGGCGTTGAGCGCCATGGTGCGCAGCTGTTCGGTGTTGAGCCGCTGTCCGGCAGCGGCCGGTTCAGGGCGTTGTGGTGCGGAGCGCAGCGCCTCGTCGAGGATCCGCTCGTATTCCTGGCGGTCCTCGCTCAGCAGGTGCTGCGGAACGCTGTTCATGTGCATCCCCCGATGCTCCGTAGGGCTTGGGGCTCGCACGCCGGCGAGCCGTCGGGCAGAAACGGAGGGGAGCCTGCTACGGATAAGCCGATGGTAGAGCCGTGACGGCACGCGGTGACAGGGGGTTGCCGGAAATTCGGTGCCGACCTGCACGTATTCCGTCGGAAGGCGGCTGCCCGCGGAACGCTCAGGTATCCAGGGGAAGTTGCCGGACCAGCAGCTTTCCGGCCATGGTCACGCCACCGTCCATGGCGATGGCGAGCCCGTCGGCGTAGACGTGCGGTCCCTCGACCACGGGGCCGCTGCCGTCCTCGCCGTCCTCGGAGCCGACCACGCCCAGCAGATAGGGAATCGGGCTGTGGCCGTGAACGATCCGGGTGCCGCCGTACGTATCGAGCAGGGACCGTACGGCGTCGGCGCCGCCCTCGTCGCGGAAGGAGAACCGCTTGGTGAACTTGCGGAACAGGTCCCAGCATTCGTCCGCGTCGTTGCGCGTGAGCGTCTCGCGGACGGTGTCGTTGACCGCTTCGATCGAGTCGCCGTAGTCGAGGTAGGCGGTGGTGTCCGAGTGCACGAGCAGATAGCCGTCCTCCTCCTCCATGGCGTCGAGGCGGGCCATCCACTGTAGGTGGTGGTCCTGGAGGCGGTCCATGTCGCTCTTCTGCCCGCCGTTGAGCAGCCAGGCGGCCTGGAAAGTGGCCGTGCCCGCACCGGAGTTGACCGGGGTGTCGCCGAACCGCTTGGCGCCGAGCAGCAGCAGCTCGTGGTTGCCCATGAGTGCCTTGCAGTAGCCGCCGGCCGCGGCCGCCTCGGCGGACAGCCGCATCACGAGGTCGATGACGCCGATGCCGTCCGGGCCGCGGTCGGTGAAGTCGCCGAGGAACCACAGCCGGGCGGTGCCCGCGCACCACTGGCCCGCGGAGTCGATCAGACCCTGCTCCCGGAGGGCGGCGAGCAGCTCGTCGAGATAACCGTGGACGTCGCCGACGACATACAGCGGACCCGGGCCGTTGTCCGGCTGCGGGGCGGGGGCGGCCGCAGGATCGACGTCCACCTGGAGCGTGTCACCGCGGTTGATGACGGGCAGGTCGCGCCGCGTGGGTGTGTACCCCTCGGGGTGGTCCTCCTCGACGGGCGCGGCGGCGTTGCCGGGTTGGGCGCTGGGGGCGTACGGACCGGACTCGTGGACGTACGCGGGCACCCGGAAGTCGCGCAACGTCGCCGTCCGCTCCACCTCGGGTCCCTGACCGGCCCCCTGAGTCATCAGACCCCTCCACCATCACGCCGCAGCTGCACCGCTTCGGACTGCCTGGTCGCAGCGACCCGCGGTGTCGTGGGCCCATCATAGGAATGCGGATCGCGCCGTGTGATGACCCAGGGGTGGTGAATCGGAGCAGGACCGCAGTTCAGCGCGGCTTTCGCCCCGTTTGGGCAGGGCTTCCGCCGTGTGATGACGCCTCGGCGACGGGCTGACGTCCCTCGGCGCTCCCCCGGCGGCCCGCCGGCCCTTGCGTCCCTGGCGCTCCCCGCGTCCCTCGCCGCCCGGCCGGCTTGGCGCTCCTGGCGTTTCCCGTATCACCCGGCGATCGATGTCCGGCGACCGATCGCCGCGCCACCTGCGGCCTGCATCCGTGCCGAGCCCGTATCCGGACCGAACCGCGTCTCCGGCCCCGCCCGCTACTTCTCCTCGGGCGTCCGCGGCGGGCTGACCGTCGTGCGCGGCGGCCGGCGCTGTGAGGACGTGCGCACGATCAGTTCGGTCGGTATCACCTGCTCGACCGGGTGGTCCGACTCGACGCCCTCGATGGCGTCGATGAGGAGCTGGACCACCGCGGTGCCGATCCGCCGCGGCTTCAGCGACAGGGTCGTGATCGGCGGCTCGGTGTTGGCGTACACGGTGGACTCGCTGCAGCACACCAGCAGCAGGTCGTCCGGGACGCGCAGTCCGTAGCGGCGGGCGGCGGCGAGCAGGTCGGTGCCGTTGGGGTCGAACAGGCCGTACACGGCGTCGGGGCGGTCCGGGCGGGCCAGTAGCCGGTCGGCGGCGACGGCGCCCGCACAGGGGTCGTGCGCCGGGTAGGCCTCGTACACCGGGTCCTGGCCGATCCGCTCGCACCAGCGCAGGTAGGCGGTGGTGGAGAGGTGGGTGTACGTGTCCGTCGTCGTCCCGGTGAGCAGGCCGATCCGCCGCGCGCCCGCGTCGGCGAGGTGGTCGAGGATGCCGAGTACGGCGGCCTCGTGGTCATTGTCGACCCACGCCGTGACCGGGAGCGAGCCGGCCGGGCGGCCGTCGGAGACGACCGGTAAACCCTGCCGGACCAGTTCGCTGACCACCGGATCCTGGTCGGAGGGGTCGATGACGACCGTGCCGTCCAGGGCGACGTTCGACCACACGTCGTGGCGCGAGGTGGCGGGCAGGATGACGAGCGCGTAGCCGCGGGCGAGCGCGGCCGAGGTGGCGGCCCGGGCCATCTCGGCGAAGTACGCGAACTCGGTGAAGGTGAAAGGTTCGTCCCCGTACGTAGTCACGGTCAGGCCGATGAGTCCCGACTTGCCGGTACGGAGGGTGCGGGCGGCGGCCGAAGGGCGGTACCCCAGTCGTTCGGCCACCTCGCGGACATGGCGGCGGGTGGCGTCCGGGAGCCTGCCCTTGCCGTTCAGGGCGTCGGAGACGGTCGTGATGGAGACTCCGGCGGCGGCGGCGACGTCCCTGATGCCCGCCCGACTCGGCCGGCTGCCTCGACGTGAGGTTTCCGCGCGGCTCACCTGGTGCTTCCCTGCTGCTGTCATGGCGAGCCGATAGTAGGGCTCTTGCAGTGGGGTAGTAGGGACGCATATGCACTCGTTGACAGGCACGTTTCTGCATGGTCATAAGGGGTCAACTGCCTTCGAAGCGAAGTCGGTTGACTAAACCAATGGCAGGACGTGACTTGTCGACGCGCATGAGCCTGCCAAGGGCTCGATGTTTCGAAGAGGTCTCAACTCACCTTCACGGGGGATGCGCGCCACGGCGCGGGCCACCGGCGCATAGATATATGTGCGGCGCGCCCCCTGGTTCGTACGCCTTCGTACGGTGATGCCCCTGATGCCTGTGAGGCGCGTGGGGTTTGCCCGCTCGTCGCTTTCCCTCACCTCCGTACCTGTACGCAGGCGGGCCGAATCCTCATAAGGTGAGCAGTATTGGATGCCGGCGGCGCTGACGGTCCGCCGGTGGTCGCGAGGAGGACTGCGGTGAGCGAGACGAGCCCGAAGCTGCGCGCCGAGCTGGAGGGTATCCCCACCTACAAGCCGGGCAAGCCCGCCGCGGCCGACGGCCCGGTCGCCTACAAGCTGTCCTCCAACGAGAACCCCTATCCGCCGCTGCCCGGCGTGATGGAGTCCGTGACCGGCGCCGCCTCGAACTTCAACCGCTACCCGGACATGGCCTGCACCGGCCTGATGAACGAGCTGTCGAACCGCTTCGGTGTCCCGGTCTCCCATCTGGCCACCGGTACGGGCTCCGTGGGCGTCGCGCAGCAGCTGCTCCAGGCCACCAGCGGGCCCGGCGACGAGGTCATCTACGCCTGGCGGTCGTTCGAGGCGTACCCGATCATCACGCAGATCAGCGGTGCGCACTCGGTGCGGGTGCCGCTGACGCCGGGAGAGGTGCACGACCTGGACGCGATGGCGGACGCCATCACCGACCGGACCCGCATGATCTTCGTCTGCAACCCCAACAACCCGACGGGCACGGTGGTGCGGCGGGCCGAGCTGGAGCGCTTCCTCGACCGGGTGCCCGGTGACGTCCTGGTGGTGCTGGACGAGGCCTACCGGGAGTTCATCCGCGACCCCGAGGTGCCGGACGGCGTGGAGATCTACCGTCAGCGGCCCAACGTCTGCGTGCTGCGCACGTTCTCGAAGGCGTACGGCCTCGCCGGACTGCGCGTCGGTTTCGCGATCGCCCACGAGCCGGTGGCGGCGGCGCTGCGCAAGACGGCGGTGCCGTTCGGGGTGAGTCAGCTCGCGCAGGACGCGGCGGTCGCCTCGCTGCGTGCCGAGGACGAACTGCTGGGCCGGGTCGGCTCCCTGGTGTGCGAGCGCACGCGCGTGGTCGACACCCTGCGTGCCCAGGGCTGGACCGTGCCCGAGACGCAGGCCAACTTCGTCTGGCTGCGCCTGGGGGAGCGCACGACCGCGTTCGCGCAGGCGTGTGAGCAGCACGGTGTCGTGGTGCGGCCGTTCGCGGGCGAGGGTGTGCGGGTGACGGTGGGGGAGAACGAGGCGAACGACATTTTCCTGAAGGTGACGGAAGGGTTCCGCAAGGAGCTCTGAGCGGCCCGCAAGGAGCTCCGGTGGGTCCGTCGGGCCCCCTCCAACAACAGGCTGGAGGGGGCCTTCGTGTCATTGGGCCCACCGGTCCATGCCCGTTGGGGCCTGCCGGTCCGTGTTAGGGACCCCCCGCCTCTGCGGGATCGAACGGCCATGCGTCATAATCGCTTGTGAATGTGAACGCGTTCACAAGCGTGTCCTGGTTGCTCCAATGATGTGTGTGACATAAGGGGCAAACTGCCGCTGTACCGCGGCGACGTAAGGAGACTGACGACGTGGAATTGGCCCTGGCGCCGGAGACACTGGCGCGCTGGCAGTTCGGCATCACCACCGTCTATCACTTCCTGTTCGTCCCACTGACGATCTCTCTGGCCGCCCTCACGGCCATCCTGCAGACCGCCTGGGTGCGTACAGAGAAGGAGAAGTACCTCAGGGCCACCAAGTTCTGGGGCAAGCTTTTCCTGATCAACATCGCGATGGGTGTCGTCACCGGCATCGTGCAGGAATTCCAGTTCGGCATGAACTGGTCCGACTACTCGCGCTTCGTCGGTGACATCTTCGGCGCTCCGCTCGCCTTCGAGGCGCTGATCGCCTTCTTCTTCGAGTCCACCTTCATCGGCCTGTGGATCTTCGGCTGGGACAGACTGCCGAAGAAGCTCCATCTGGCCTGTATCTGGATGGTCTCGATCGGCACGATCCTGTCGGCGTACTTCATCCTCGCGGCCAACTCGTGGATGCAGCACCCCGTCGGCTACCGGATCAACGAGGCCAAGGGCCGGGCCGAGCTCACCGACTTCTGGCTCGTGCTGACCCAGAACACGACGCTCACCCAGGTGTTCCACACGCTCAGCGCCTCCTTCCTGACCGGCGGCGCCTTCATGGTCGGCATCGCGGCCTTCCATCTGTTCCGCAAGAAGCACATCTCCGTGATGAAGACGTCGCTGCGGCTGGGCCTGGTCACCGTGGTCATCGCCGGACTGCTCACCGCGATCAGCGGCGACACCCTCGGCAAGGTCATGTTCAAGCAGCAGCCGATGAAGATGGCCGCCGCCGAGGCGCTGTGGGACGGCCAGGACTCGGCGCCGTTCTCGGTCTTCGCGTACGGCGACGTCAGCAAGGGGCACAACACCGTCGAGCTGTCGATCCCCGGGATACTGTCCTTCCTCGCCGACGACAACTTCAACTCGTACGTCCCCGGCATCAACGACACCAACAAGGCCGAGCAGCAGAAGTACGGTCCGGGTGACTACCGGCCCATCATCCCCGTCACCTTCTGGGCCTTCCGCTGGATGATCGGCTTCGGTATGGCGTCCTTCGCGATCGGCATTGTCGGACTCTGGCTGACCCGCAAGAAGTTCATGCTGCCGCAGCATCTGCGGGTGGGTGACGACGAGGTGCCGCATCTGGTCCTCTTCAAGAACAAGGCGCTCAGCCCGAAGCTCGGCAGGCTCTACTGGCTCGTGGCGATCTGGACCCTGGGCTTCCCGCTGATCGCCAACTCCTGGGGCTGGATATTCACCGAGATGGGCCGTCAGCCCTGGGTCGTCTACGGCGTCCTGCAGACCCGGCACGCAGTCTCCCCCGGTGTCTCCCAGGGCGAGGTCCTCACCTCGATGATCGTCTTCACCGCGCTGTACGCGATCCTCGCCGTCGTCGAGGTCAAGCTGCTCGTGAAGTACGTCAAGGCCGGCCCGCCCGAGCTCACCGAGGCCGATCTCAACCCGCCCACGAAGATCGGCGGCGACTCCACGGACGCCGACAAGCCGATGGCCTTCTCGTACTAGGCCGAGGGAGATCGAGTCATGCAACTTCACGACGTCTGGTTCGTCCTGATCGCCGTCCTGTGGACCGGCTACTTCTTCCTGGAGGGCTTCGACTTCGGGGTCGGCATCCTCACCAAACTGCTCGCCCGCGACCGGCCCGAGCGGCGAGTGCTGATCAACACCATCGGGCCCGTCTGGGACGGCAACGAGGTGTGGCTGCTCACGGCCGGCGGCGCGACCTTCGCCGCCTTCCCCGAGTGGTACGCCACCCTCTTCTCCGGGTTCTATCTGCCACTGCTGATCATCCTGGTCTGCCTGATCGTGCGCGGCGTCGCCTTCGAGTACCGGGCGAAGCGGCCCGAGGAGAAGTGGCAGCGCAACTGGGAGACGGCGATCTTCTGGACCTCGCTGATCCCCGCGTTCCTGTGGGGTGTCGCCTTCGGCAACATCGTGCGCGGCGTGAAGATCGACCAGCACTTCGAGTACGTCGGCAACTTCTGGGACCTGCTCAATCCCTACGCGTTGCTCGGCGGACTGGTGACGCTGACGCTTTTCACCTTCCACGGAGCGGTGTTCACCGCGCTCAAGACCCTCGGGGACATCCGGGAGCGGGCACGGACGCTCGCGCTGAGGGTCGGTCTCGTCGCGGCCGTACTGGCACTGGCCTTCCTGCTGTGGACGCAGTTCGACAGCGGTGACGGCAAGAGTCTGGTGGCCCTGATCGTGGCGGTCGTCGCGCTGGTCGCGGCGCTCGCCGCCAATCAAGTCGGGCGCGAGGGTTGGTCGTTCGCGCTGTCGGGCGTCACCATCGTGGCGGCCGTGGCCATGCTCTTCCTGTCGCTGTTCCCGAACGTGATGCCGTCCTCGCTCAACGAGACCTGGAGCCTCAACGTCACCAACGCCTCGTCGAGTCCGTACACCCTGAAGATCATGACCTGGTGTGCGGGGATCGCGACGCCGATTGTGCTGCTCTACCAGAGCTGGACGTACTGGGTGTTCCGCAAGCGGATCGGGACGCAGCACATCGCTGCCGAGGCCGCTCACTGAGTCTGGCGGGAGGGGGTTCACGGTGTCTGCTCACGGTGTTTCACGTGAAACTTCGCGAACACCCTGTGAACACCCCTCCCGGGACCGAAGGGCATGTTTCACGTGAAACCGATCGATCCGCGTCTTCTGCGCTACGCCCGCGCCACACGCTTCTTCCTGGTGGCCGTCGTCGGCCTGGGAGCCGTCGGGGCCGGCCTGGTCATCGCCCAGGCCATGCTCATCGCCGAAGTGGTGGTCGGCGCCTTCCAGCACCACATGCCGGTCGCCGAACTCCGCACTCCCCTACTGCTGTTGGTAGCCATCGCGGCCGGACGGGCGCTCGTCTCCTGGCTGACCGAACTCTCCGCGCACCGGGCGAGCGCGGCGGTGAAGTCGGAGCTGCGCGGGCGGCTCCTCGACCGGGCCGCCGCGCTCGGTCCCGGGTGGCTGAGCGGTCAGCGGACCGGTTCGCTGGTCACCCTCGCCACGCGGGGAGTCGACGCGCTCGATGACTACTTTTCGCGCTATCTGCCGCAATTGGGGCTCGCGGTGGTCGTACCTGTGGCGGTGCTCGCGCGGATCGTCACCGAGGACTGGGTGTCGGCGGCGATCATCGTCGGCACGCTGCCCCTCATCCCGCTCTTCATGGTCCTGATCGGCTGGGCCACCCAGTCCCGGACGGACCGTCAGTGGCGACTGCTGTCCCGGTTGTCCGGCCACTTCCTCGACGTGGTCGCGGGGCTGCCCACGCTCAAGGTGTTCGGACGGGCCAAGGCGCAGGCCGACTCCATCCGGCGCATCACCGGCGAGTACCGGCAGGCGACCATGCGGACCCTGCGGATCGCCTTCCTGTCTTCCTTCGCGCTGGAACTGCTCGCGACGCTCTCCGTCGCCCTCGTCGCCGTGACGATCGGCATGCGGCTCGTCCACGGCGACATGGACCTGTACATCGGGCTCGTCATCCTTGTGCTGGCGCCCGAGGCCTATCTGCCGCTGCGCCAGGTGGGCGCGCAGTTCCACGCGGCGGCGGAGGGGCTCGCGGCGGCCGAGGAGATCTTCGCCGTGCTGGAGACGCCGGTTCCCGAGTCCGGGAACGCTTCTGTCCCCTCGGGCGCACTGGCCTTCGAAGGGGTCGCGGTCCGCTACCCCGGGCGTTCCTCGTACGCGGTGGCGGACGTGTCCTTCACCGTCGAGCCGGGGGAGACCGTCGCCCTCGTCGGGCCGAGCGGCGCGGGCAAGTCGACGCTGCTGAACGTCCTGCTGGGGTTCGTACGGCCCACCGAGGGCCGGGTGCGGATCGGTGCGACCGACCTCGCCGACGTCGACCTGGAGCAGTGGCGGTCACGGATCGCGTGGGTGCCGCAGCGGCCGCACCTGTACGCCGGGACGATCGCGGAGAACGTACGGCTGGCGCGCCCCGACGCGGACGATGACGCCGTGCGGCGGGCGCTGCGCGACGCGGGCGCGCTGGAGTTCGTGGACGCGCTGCCCGAGGGTGCCGGAACCGTGCTCGGTGAGGACGGGGCCGGGCTGTCCGCGGGCCAGCGGCAGCGGCTGGCGCTGGCCCGCGCGTTCCTCGCGGACCGGCCTGTCCTGCTGCTCGACGAGCCGACGGCCGCGCTGGACGGGGCGACCGAGGCCGAGGTCGTGGCGGCGGTGCGGCGGCTGGCGGCGGGGCGCACGGTGCTGCTCGTCGTCCACCGGCCGGCGCTGCTGGATGTGGCGGACCGGGTGGTGCGTCTGGCCGGAACCGAGGCGCGCGGCACCGCGCATGGCGAGTCCCCGGTCTCGGTCGCCGTGCCTGCTGAGTTCCCGGCTTCCGTGGCCGCATCGGCCCCGTCCCTCGCTTCCGGCGTCGCGCAGGGTGCGTTTCCGGCTTCCGTTGCCGTGCCTGCTCAGTCCCTGGCCTCCGACGCCGCGCCGGCCGAGTTGCCGGTCTCCGTCGCCGGGTCGGCTGAGTTCCCGGCCTCCGGCGGCGACCATCCCCGGGAGGTTCGCTCCACCGAGGAGGCGCCTGCCGAGGCCGCTCCCGAGACCGGCCCCACTACGTCCCGGGGGCGGGTCCTCGCCCGGGTCCGTGCCCTCTCCGGACCCCGGCGTGGGCGGCTCGCTCTCGCCCTGTTGTTGGGGAGCCTGGCGCTCGGGAGTGCTGTCGGGCTGATGGCGACCTCCGGGTGGCTCATCTCGCGGGCCTCGCAGCAGCCGCCGGTGCTGTATCTGATGGTGGCCGTGACGGCGACGCGCGCCTTCGGGATCGGGCGGGCCGTGTTCCGGTACGCGGAGCGGCTGGTGTCGCACGACGCCGTGCTGCGGATGCTGGCCGACACCCGGGTCGCGGTGTACCGGCGGCTGGAGCGGCTGGCGCCCGCCGGACTCCGTACGGCCCGCCGGGGCGACCTGCTCTCCCGGCTCGTCGCCGACGTGGACGCCCTCCAGGACTACTGGCTGCGCTGGCTGCTGCCCGCCGGTGTGGCGGTCGCCGTCTCCGCGGCCTCCGTGGCGTTCACGGCATGGCTGCTGCCCGAGGCCGGTGCCGTGCTCGCGGCCGGGCTGCTTCTGGCCGGAGCCGGTGTACCGCTGCTGACCGCGGCTGTGGCGCGCCGTGCCGAGCGGCGGCTGGCGCCCGCCCGAGGGGTGCTCGCGACACGGGTCACCGACCTGCTCACCGGCACTGCCGAGCTGACGGTCGCCGGCGCGCTGCCCTCCCGTACGGACGACGCCCGCCGGGCCGACGGCACGCTCACCCGGATCGCCTCGCGCGCCGCCACGGCCACCGCGCTCGGCGACGGGCTCACCGCGCTGGTCTCCGGGCTGACCGTCGCCGCAGCCGCGCTGCTGGGCGCCCAGGCGGTCGCCGCGGGACGGCTCGACGGCGTGGCGACGGCCGTGGTCGTCCTCACGCCGCTTGCCGCGTTCGAGGCCGTACTGGGGCTGCCGGTCGCCGTGCGGTACCGGCAGCGGGTGCGCCGGAGCGCGGAGCGGGTGTACGAGATCCTGGACGCCCCCGCGCCCGTACGGGAGCCGGAGCGGCCGCGGCAGGCGCCCACGGACCCGTTCCCGGTCGTCGTGAAGGGGCTGACGGCCCGGCACACCGGACAGCACCGGGACGCGCTCGCCGGGCTCGACCTGACCCTCGAGCAGGGCCGCCGTATCGCGGTGGTCGGGCCGTCCGGATCCGGCAAGACCACCCTCGCCCAGGTGCTGCTGCGCTTCCTCGACCCGGCGGCCGGTTCCTACACGCTGGCCGGCGTCGACGCATACGCGCTCGACAGCGACGACGTTCGGCGCCTCGTCGGGCTGTGCGCCCAGGACGCGCACCTCTTCGACAGCTCGGTGCGCGAGAACCTGCTGCTCGCGAGAAAGGACGCCACCGAGACGCAACTGCGGGACGCGCTGGCGCGGGCCCGGCTGCTCGACTGGGTGGACGGCCTGCCCGACGGACTGGACACGCTGGTCGGCGAGCACGGCGCGCGGCTGTCCGGAGGGCAGCGGCAGCGGCTGGCGCTCGCCCGGGCCCTGCTCGCCGACTTCCCGGTGCTCGTGCTCGACGAGCCCGCGGAGCACCTGGACCTGCCCACGGCCGACGCGCTCACCGCCGATCTGCTGGCCGCCACCGAGGGTCGTACGACTGTGCTCATTACGCACCGGCTGGCCGGGCTCGACGCCGTGGACGAGGTGATCGTGCTGGACGCGGGCCGGGTGGTGCAGCGCGGGCCGTACGCCGAGCTCGCCGCCGTGGACGGTCCGTTGCGGGGGATGGCGGAGCGGGAGGCACGGGCGGAGCTGCTGGTGACAGTCCAGTGAGCCGGGCTCAGGTCGACTTTTCCTGACAAAAGGGACTGTCTACGCTCGGGGTATGTCCGGCGCACCGCATTTTGGCCCCGAGCGGTCCGCCGCGAGCGCGGCGGACGGACCAGCTCCGCGAGTCCCGCAGCTGCTGGCCGCGATGCGGGCCGTAGGCAGTGGTCTCGAGTTGCATTCCACGCTCGACCGGATCTGTGAGACCGCGGCCGACCTGATCGGTGCCAGGTACGCGGCCCTCGGTGTCGTCGCCGAGGACGGCCAGGGACTGGTCGACTTCGTGTACCACGGCGTCGACGAGGCCACCGCACGCCGGATCGGGCGGCACCCGGACGGGCGCCAGGGGCTGCTCGGCGCGCTCATCCACGACCCGGTGCCGGTACGGCTCACTGAACTGGCCGACGATCCGCGCTCCTGCGGCCTTCCCGCGCACCATCCGCCGATGCGCGGCTTCCTCGGAGTCCCGGTCCGGGTGCAGGGGAGATCTTCGGCAACCTCTACCTGACCGAGAAGCACGGGGGCGAGCCGTTCGACGACCAGGACCTCGACATGGTCCGGGTGCTGGCCACCGAGGCGGGCATCGCCATCGGCAACGCCCGGCTGTACGAAGCCGCCCGGCAGCGGGAGCGCTGGATCGACGGTTCCGTGGCCGTCACCACCGCGCTGCTGTCCGGCGGGGACGCCGACGACGCCCTCCAGGTCGTCGCGGAGCAGGCCCGCCGCCTGTCCGGTTCGGCGGCCGGGGTCGTCCTGCTGCCCGCCGACGATGGCGGTCTCGAGGTCGTCGCCGTTGCCTCGGACCGGACGCCGCGTCTGCTGGGGGCGGTGATTCCGCCGGATAGCGAGATCGTCGCCGAACTCCTCGACGGACAGGTGGTGTTCGTGGAGGACGCGGCCACCGACCGGAGGATGCTGACCGAGTACGCGACCGGCTTCGGGCCGACCCTGCTGCTGCCCCTGCTGAGCGACGGCCGCGTCATGGGCACCCTCGTCATGCCCCGCGCTCGGGGGGGAGCGGCCGTTCAGCCGGGCCGAGCGCACTCTCGCCGTCCAGTTCGCCTCGCAGGCCGCGCTCGCCCTGGTGATGGCCGAGGCACAGCGCGACCGGGAGCGGCTCGCGGTGTACGAGGACCGTGACCGGATCGCCCGCGACCTGCACGACCTGGTCATCCAGCGGCTGTTCGCCACCGGGATCATGCTGGAGAGCGCCCAGCGAGGGTCGGTCGTGCCGACGGTGCGGGACGGCATCGGCAAGGCCGTCGAAGAACTCGACGTCACGATCCAGGAGATCCGCACCGCGATCTTCGCGCTCCAGCAGGGCCCCGCCGAGGTGCCGTCCGGACTGCGCACGCGTGTCCTGCGCGAGATCAGCATGGCCGCCGTGCCCCTGGGGTTCAAACCGTCGCACCGAGTCGTCGGACCGGTCGACACCGTCGTAGGCGAACTCAGTGGCAAGAACCTGATCGCGGCCCTGCGCGAGACCCTCTCCAACGCGTTCCGGCACGCCGGCGCCTCGCGGATCGACGTCGTCGTCGACGCGACCGTGACCCTGGCGGACGGCCGGCCAGGCGTACGGCTGAGCGTCGCCGACGACGGCGTCGGCATCCCCGAGGGCGGCCGCCGCAGCGGCCTGAAGAACCTCGAACGTCGCGCGGAGTCACTGGGCGGCGCCAGCTGGCACGGACCGGGTCTCGGCGAGGACGGCGGCGGCACGACGGTGGTGTGGCAGGTACCGCACTGAGCCACGGGCTCCGGCCACAGGGAGGCACCGGCCCCGTGGGACTGAGCCATCAGCCGCGCCCTCCTGACCCGTCCGCAGCAGCCAGGTCCCCCAGGCGTACCAGTCGTACGTGACTCGGGACGGCTGGGCGGGTCACGATCGCCGGCATGCCTTCAGCCCGCCGTCGTCCGCCGATCGTCGCGCTGCTGCTGTGCGCGCTCGCCGTGCTCGCGGCCCGGCCTGACGGGCAGGGGGACGGCGCTGGTTCCGGTGCGGGCGTCAGTGCTCGGGTCGTGCGGCTGTACCAGGAGGCCGCCGTGGCGAGCCGGCAGTACGAGGCGGGGCAGCGTGAGGCCGGGGCGCAGTGGGGCGAGGCGCGGCGGGCCGAGCGGCTGCTCGTCCGTGAGCGGAGGCAGGTGGCCGTACTCCACGCCGACCTGGGCCGTATCGCGCGCGCCCAGTACCGCACGGGCGGCGGGCTCCCGCTCACCGCGCAGATCCTCCTGGCGGACGGCCCGGACGAGCTGATGCGCGGTCAGCACGTCTTCTCGCAGACGGATCTCGCGGTGAGCAACGCCCTCGGCAGGAGCCGCCGGGCCGAGGCGCGGCTGGCCGCGGACGAGGCCAAGGCCGAGACGGCCAGGCAGGCGGCACGGATGCGGACGACCCGGCTCGCCGGGTTGAAGAAGGACATCGCGCGGAAGCTGGAAGCCGCCCGCGAGGAGTTGCAGCGCCGGGCCGACGCCTCGGCGGCGGCCGGCACGTGCGGTGGCGCGGTACGGCTGCACCAGCCGCGCACCCACGTCGGGCGGGCCTGGGTCGCGCCCGTGGAGACGTACACGCTGTCCGCCGGATTCGGCAGCGGCGGTGCGCGT
This sequence comes from Streptomyces sp. NPDC002619, assembly GCF_042889305.1. NCBI lineage: Bacteria > Bacillati > Actinomycetota > Actinomycetes > Kitasatosporales > Streptomycetaceae > Streptomyces > Streptomyces sp. NPDC002619. Next base: position 553,620 of record NZ_JBIAQV010000002.1, read on the forward strand.
TGGGCGCACCGGCACACCGGGCAGGACTTCGCGGTCCCGATCGGCACGCCGGTTCGGGCGGTCGGCGCGGGCCGGGTGGTGAAGGTGTCCTGCGGGGGCCCCTTCGGTATGGAGGTCGTAATCCGGCACTCCGGCGGGACCTGCACGCAGTACGCCCATCTGGCCGCTGTCGCGGTCGACGAGGGGGACCAGGTGACCACGGGCCGCTGGATCGGCCAGTCCGGCACCACGGGCAACTCGACCGGACCGCATCTGCACTTCGAGGTGCGCCGCACGCAGGAGGCGGGCTCGGCGGTGGATCCGGTGCCGTGGCTGGCCCGGCACGGCGTCAAGGTGCGCCCGGACAGACCCTAGGAGCGCGGTGTTCCGCTACTCCCGTTCCTCCAGCATCCGTTCGATGATCACCGCTACCCCGTCCTCGTTGTTGGCGGCGGTCTGTCCCGAGGCCACCGCGACGACGGCCGGGTGGGCGTTGCCCATGGCGTACGACCGGCCCGCCCAGGTCAGCATCTCCACGTCGTTGGGCATGTCCCCGAAGGCCACGACCTCCTCGCGAGAGATACCGCGTTCCGCGCAGCACAGCGCGAGGGTGCTGGCCTTGGAGACGCCCGGGCCGCTGAGCTCCAGCAGGGCGCTGGGGCTGGAGCGGGTGACGTTGGCGCGGTCGCCTATGGCGAGGCGGGCGAGCTTGAGGAAGGCGTCCGGGTCGAACTCCGGGTGATAGGCGAGGATCTTGAGCACCGGCTCACCGGTCCCGGGGCCGGAGTCCGTGAGCAGTTCCTCGGCGGGCGCGCGGTGGTCGGGCCGCTCCATGTGCAGCTCGGGATACGCCGGTTCCTGGTAGAAGCCGTACGTCTGCTCCACCGCGTACACCGTGCCCGGCGCCGCCTCGCGCAGCAGCCGTATCGCGTCCAGGGCGTTGTCCCGGGCCAGTTCGCGCACCTTGACGAAACGGTGGGCGCCGGGCCCGCCGTGCAGGTCGACCACGGCCGCGCCGTTGCCGCAGATCGCCAGGCCGTGCCCGTGGACATGGTCGCTGACGACGTCCATCCAGCGTGCCGGGCGGCCGGTGACGAAGAAGACCTCGATGCCCGCCTCCTCGGCGGCGGCCAGCGCGGCGACCGTCCGCGGGGAGACCGACTTGTCGTCGCGCAGCAGGGTGCCGTCGAGATCGGTGGCGATCAGCCGCGGCTGGACGAGGGGCGTGCCTGCCCGTCCGGGTGCGGTCGAGAGCTGGGGAGAGGAAGGGGTCTCGGGCTGTCGGGTCGCTGAGGTCACCGGGTCATTCTCGCGCATATGCCAGCACGCCCGTGCGGGAGTCCGCACATATGAGACAGAGATGACCGACGGCGGTGGATGACGAAGATCAGCCCAGCTGGGCCACGGCCTCCATGGCGATCTGCTCGAACACCTTCTCGTCGGCGGCGAAGTCCGAGTCGGGAATCGGCCAGTGGATCACGATCTCGGTGAAGCCCAGCTCCTGGTGGCGGCCCGCGAAGTCGACGAACGCGTCCAGGGACTCCAGCGGGCGACCGCGGTCCGGGGTGAAGCCGGTGAGCAGGATCTTGTCGAGCCCGTTCACGTCCCGCCCGAGTTGATCGCACGCCTCGGTCAGCTTCTCGGTCTGCCCACGCAGGGCCTGGACCGACTGCTCCGGCGTGCCGTTCTCGAACAGCTTGGGGTCGCCCGTGGTCACCCACGCCTGCCCGTGCCGCGCGGCGAGCCGCAGCCCGCGCGGGCCGGTCGCGGCGATCGCGAAGGGCAGCCGGGGGCGCTGCACACAGCCCGGGATGTTGCGGGCCTCGTACGCCGAGTAGAACTCGCCCGCGTGCGACACCGAGTCCTCGGTGAGGAGCCGGTCGAGCAGCGGCACGAACTCGGCCAGCCGGTCGGCCCGCTCGCGCGGCGTCCACGGGTCCTGGCCGTTCTTCAGCAGGGTCGTGGCGTCGAAGCCGGTTCCGCCCGCGCCGATGCCTAGGGTGATCCGGCCGCCGGAGATGTCGTCGAGGGAGATCAACTCCTTGGCGAGGGTCACCGGGTGCCGGAAGTTCGGCGAGGTCACCAGCGTGCCGAGACGCAGTCGCTCGGTGGCGGCCGCGGCGGCGGTCAGCGTCGGTATCGCGCCGAACCACGGACCGTCGCGGAAGCTGCGCCAGGACAGGTGGTCGTACGTGTACGCCGTGTGGAAACCGAGTTCCTCGGCGCGTGTCCACGCCGAACGGCCGCCCTCGTGCCAGCGGCGGTACGGGAGGATCACGGTGCTCAGGCGCAGACTCATGCGTCCGAGACTAAAGGGCCCCACCGACAACGGACGAAACGGTCACCGTGCGCGGCCGTTCGGCCACGGCCCGGCAGGGCGTCAGTGGGCCTCGGGAAACCGCAGATAGCGAGGCGGTACGGCCTTGGTGAGCCACACCCCGTTCGCGCTGACGTGGAAGACGTGGCCGTCGCGGTGCATGGCGGCGGCGTCGACCGACAGCACGACGGGGCGGCCGCGTCGCGCGCCCACCCGGGTCGCGGTCTCGCGATCGGCCGACAGATGCACGTCGTGCCTGTTCATGGGCCTGAGCCCCTCAGTGCGGATCGCGTCCAGGCTGCGGGCGACCGTCCCGTGGTAGAGATATGCCGGCGGGGTCGCCGGGGGCAGGCCGAGGTCGACCTCGACGCTGTGGCCCTGGCTGGCGCGGATTCGGGTGCCCTCGATCGCGAAGCGCTTCTTGTCGTTTGCGGCCACCACGTGGTCGAGTTCCGCACGGGTGAACCGGAATCCGTGGGCGGCCGCGGCGGCGATCAGCGTGTCGATCTCGACCCAGCCGCTCTCGTCGAGCGTGAGGCCGATCCGCTCCGGCTGGTGGCGCAGGTGCTTGGAGAGGTACTTCGACACCTTCACGGTGCGTCTCTCGTCCATCTCTCTCGTGTCTCTCGTATTCACTCCACCAGCGTGCCGGGAGAGACGCGGATCACGCAGGTCATTTTCGTGTGGAGGTTTGGTCCACAGCCAAGTTCCGTTATCCACAGGGAAATTGACGAAGGTGTGGACAACTCGTGGGCGATTGAGGGCGATTCGTCAAGATCGTTAACATGGCCGTGACTTGCGGGCCGAGTGGACAAGGACTGTGTGTATCAGCGGAGTTCGGCGGTGGCGGCGCAACAGGACACGCCGCTCGCCGCCTTGCGCCTCACAGCGGCGGCTGGACCCGCGCGAATCTCCGCAACGCCCCAGGCAGGTACCGGGACATGAGGTGAGCCCCGCGGGCCTCCGGGGTCACAGGAATCACCGCCTCGTTGCGCACCACTGCGCGCATGATCGCCTGAGCCACCTTCTCCGGCGGGTAGTTGCGCATCCCGTACAGCCGGGCCGTGCGCTTCTGGAGACGGCCCTCCTCCTCGGCGTCCACGCCGGCGAAGCGCGCCGTGGAGGTGATGTTGGTGTTGACGAGTCCGGGGCAGATCGCGCTCACCCCGATGCCCTGGTCCGCGAGTTCGGCGCGCAGGCATTCGCTGAGCATCAGCACGGCCGCCTTGGAGGTGCTGTAGGCGGGCAGCGCCCGCGAGGGCTGGAACGCGGCCGCCGACGCCACGTTCACGATGTGTCCGCCCTGACCGCGTTCGGCCATCTGCCTGCCGAAGAGTCGGCACCCGTGAATGACACCCCACAGGTTGACGTCCAGGACCTTGCGCCAGTCGTCCGGCGTCGTGTCGAAGAACGAGCCGGACAGCCCGATTCCGGCGTTGTTCACCAGCACGTCCACCACGCCGTACTCGGTCGCGACCTTCTCGGCGAGCTTCTCCATGGCCTGCTCGTCGGCGACGTCGGCGGTCTCGGCCCACGCCGAGGGGGCGCCGAGCAGACGAGACAACTCGGCGGTACGGACCGCGGATTCGGCGTCCCGGTCGACGGCCACCACTCGGGCGCCCGCCTCCGCGAAGGCGAACGCCGTGGCCCGCCCGATACCGCTGCCCGCACCGGTGACCAGCACGAGCTGGCCGCCGAAGCGGTCGGCGTGCCGGCCGGACGCCTTCGCCGGCTCGGGACGCCCGCCCTCGACACCCGTGACGAACTCCTCGATCCACGCCGCCACTTGGTCGGGACGGGTGCGCGGGACCCAGTGCTTGGCCGGGAGCGTCCGGCGGGTCAACTGCGGAGCCCACTGGTCCAGTTCGTCGTAGAGGCGCTCCGAGAGGAACGCGTCTCCCAGGGGCGTGATGAGCTGCACGGGCGCGTGCGCGTACGCGTCCGGGCGCGGCCTCAGCAGCCGGGCGCGGACGTTGTCCCGGTACAGCCAGGCGCCGTTGGCCGCGTCCGAGGGCAGGGACGAGGTCGGGTAGTCGCCGCCCGGGACCTTCTCCAACCGCTCAAGGATCTTCGGCCAGCGCTTGCCGAGCGGGCCACGCCAGGCGAGCTCGGGCAGGACCGGGGTGTGCAGCAGGTAGACATACCAGGACTTTGCGCCCTGGCCGAGGAGTTGGCCGACCCGGCGGGGCGTCGGCCGCTTCACGCGCGCGTTGATCCAGTGCCCGAAGTGGTCGAGGGACGGACCCGACATGGAGGTGAAGGAAGCGATACGGCCCTCGGTGCGCCCGACCGTGACGAACTCCCACGACTGCACCGAACCCCAGTCGTGGCCCACCAGATGGACCGGCCGGTCCGGGCTGACCGCGTCCACGACCGCGAGGAAGTCGTCCGTGAGCTTGGCCAGCGTAAAGCCCCCGCGCAGCGGCTTGGGCGCGGTCGAACGGCCGTGGCCCCGGACGTCGTACAGCACGACATGGAAGCGCTCGGAGAGGCGGACGGCGACCTCGGACCACACCTCCTTGCTGTCCGGATAGCCGTGCACAAGGACGGCCGTCGGCCGGCTGGGGTCCCCCAGCTCCGCCACGCACAGCTCGACCCCGCCCGTGCGGATCCGGCGCTCCCGCGCGCCCTTCAGCGTCGTCACTTGTCCTCCGCCCAGCGCCGCACGTGCGGCAGATCGTCGTCCAGCCAGAAAGCGCTCTGCTCGGGATCCGTGGAGTCGGTGACGACCAGGATCTCCTCGAACTTCGCGCCCGTGCCGCGGAAACCGAGGTGCGGTTCGACCGCCCACAGGCCCGGCTGCGGCGGGTGGTCGGAGAAGCGGTACGGCGACCACAGCGGCGACCAGCCCTCGCGGTGACCGTGCAGCGCGTCCGCCGCCAGGCCCTCCAGGGACTGCGTCCCGAACCCGAACACATGCGGCGAGAAGCGACGCTGCGCGACCCGGTCGACCTTGTGGGCGATCACGCCGAAGGGGTAGGCGCGATGCCGGTTGGCGTAGCCCTGGCGGACCATGAGGCGGTCCACGTCCTCGTAGATCTCGCGCAGCGGGCGCCGCTCGCGCACCTCGCGCAGGATCAGCTCGCGGTGCGCCTCCAGATCGGCCATGAGCCGGTCCTGCACCGGGTTGATGCCGAGCGAGCCCGAGTATCCGATGTCGGCCGTGTACCCCTCGAACACCGGGGCCATGTCGAGGATGAACGGCATCCCGGGCTCCAGGCGGCGACTGGTGGGGAAGAACTGCAGCGGTATCCGGAAGTTCACGAACGCCGTACGGTCGCCGAACCAGGCGAACGGCAGATGGAACCAGTCCCGCACCCCGCGCTCGCGCAGCCACTCCCGCTGCATCCGCGCGGCCTCGCGCTCGGTCACACCCGGTTCCAGCCGGGCCGCCACCGCCTCCGCGCATTCGTAGGCGAGGCGCTGCACCCGCCTGAATCCCCGCAGGTCGGCGGAGAGTTCGCGTGTCACTGCCGTCGTCATGGCACCTCGTCCCACGGTTGCCGTACGTGCTCGTAACTTGACTTCGCCGAATCTGGCACTTGTTAGAGAAAGCGTCAATAGGGTGCGCGGAGAGCTGTGGATCACGTCCCGTAGCCCTCAGGCAGGGCATCCCCCCAGGAACCCGTACGACTGCAGGCGGACGCGAAGACAGCTCTCCGGTCTGACGACCCCCGTGGCGCATGTCACTACGGTCGACGATGTGACTGTGATCGCGACCGAAAGCCTGAGCAAGCGGTTCCCCCGGGTGACCGCGCTTGACCGGCTCTCCATGGACGTGGGACCCGGTGTGACGGGGCTCGTGGGTGCCAACGGAGCCGGCAAGTCCACACTGATCAAGATCCTGCTGGGTCTGTCCCCCGCCTCCGAGGGCCGCGCCGAGGTGCTCGGCCTCGACGTCGCCACCAAGGGCGCCGCCATCCGTGAGCGCGTGGGCTACATGCCCGAGCACGACTGTCTGCCGCCCGACGTCTCGGCCACCGAGTTCGTCGTCCACATGGCCCGCATGTCCGGCCTCCCGCCGGCCGCCGCCCGCGAGCGCACCGCGGACACGCTGCGCCACGTCGGCCTGTACGAGGAGCGCTACCGCCCCATCGGCGGCTACTCGACCGGCATGAAGCAGCGCGTGAAACTGGCCCAGGCCCTCGTCCACGACCCCCAGCTGGTCTTCCTGGACGAGCCGACCAACGGCCTCGACCCGGTCGGCCGCGACGACATGCTCGGCCTGATCCGCCGCATCCACACCGACTTCGGCATCTCGGTCCTGGTCACCTCCCATCTGCTGGGCGAACTCGAGCGCACCTGCGACCACGTCGTGGTCGTCGACGGCGGCAAGCTCCTGCGCTCCAGCTCCACCCGGGACTTCACCCAGACCACGACCACCCTCGCGGTCGAGGTCACCGACACCGACGAACACCCCGACGGCACGCGCGCGTTGCGCGACGCGCTGCACGCGCGCGGGGTGGAGCTCCACGACGAGGCCGGCGGGCTGCCCGGCGCCGGACACATCCTGCTGCTCACCGCGTCCGGCGACCAGACGTACGACCTCGTCCGCGACGTCGTCGCCGACCTCGGCCTCGGCCTCGTACGCATGGAGCAGCGCAGGCACCACATCTACGAGGTCTTCAAGAACGACGCGGACCGCGACGAGCAGCGGAAGGAGGCGGTCGGCCATGGCAGTTGAGCACCCTGCAGCCGCGCCCACGGGTGACCAGTCCCGTATCCACAACATCGGCTACCGCACCTACGACGGCCCCCGCCTCGGCCGCACCTACGCCACCCGCTCCCTCTACTCGCAGTCCCTGCGCGGCGCCTACGGCCTCGGCCGCTCGGTGAAGTCCAAGGTGCTGCCGATGCTGCTGTTCGTCGTGATGTGCGTGCCCGCGGCCATCATGGTGGCCGTCGCCGTCGCCACCAAGGCGAAGGAACTGCCCGTCGACTACACGCGCTACGCGATCATCATGCAGGCCGTCATCAGCCTGTACGTCGCCTCGCAGGCGCCCCAGTCCGTCTCGCGCGACCTGCGCTTCAAGACCGTGCCGCTGTACTTCTCCCGGCCGATCGAGACCGCCGACTACGTACGCGCCAAGTTCGCGGCGCTGGCCTCCGCGCTGTTCATCCTCACCGCGGCCCCGCTGCTCGTGCTCTACGTGGGCGCGCTGCTCGCCAAACTCGACTTCGCCGACCAGACCGAGGGATTCGCCCAGGGGCTGGTCTCCGTGGCGCTGCTGTCCCTCCTGTTCGCCGGGATCGGCCTGGTCATCGCGGCCGCCACCCCGCGCCGCGGCTTCGGCATCGCGGCCGTGATCGCCGTACTCGTCATCTCCTACGGCGCGGTCTCCACCCTCCAGGCCATCGCCGACGCCCAGGGCAGCGGCGACGCCATCCCCTGGATCGGCCTGTTCTCGCCGATCACCCTCATCGACGGCGTGCAGTCCGCGTTCCTGGGCGCCACCTCCGCCTACCCCGGCGGGATCGGCCCCTCGCACGGGGAGGGCGTGGTGTACGTCCTCGTCGTCCTCGGCCTCATCGCCGCCGCCTACGGCCTCCTGCTGCGCCGCTACCGGAAGGTGGGACTGTGACCACGCTCTCCATCGACCACGTCTCCCGCTGGTTCGGCAACGTGGTCGCCGTCAACGACATCACCATGACCATCGGCCCCGGCGTCACCGGCCTGCTCGGCCCCAACGGCGCCGGAAAGTCCACCCTCATCAACATGATGGGCGGCTTCCTGGCCCCCTCCACCGGCACCGTCACCCTCGACGGACAGCAGGTGTGGCGCAACGAGGAGATCTACAAGCACATCGGCATCGTCCCCGAGCGCGAGGCGATGTACGACTTCCTCACCGGCCGCGAATTCGTCGTCGCCAACGCCGAGTTGCACGGGCTTGGCGCCAAGGCCGCCGGGCGAGCGCTCGCCACGGTCGAGATGGAGTACGCGCAGGACCGGAAGATCTCCACGTACTCCAAGGGCATGCGCCAGCGCGTGAAGATGGCGAGCGCCCTCGTCCACGACCCCTCGCTGCTCCTGCTCGACGAGCCCTTCAACGGCATGGACCCGCGCCAGCGCATGCAGCTCATGGAGTTGCTGCGGCGCATGGGAGACGAGGGCCGCACGGTGCTGTTCTCGTCCCACATCCTCGAAGAGGTCGAGCAGCTCGCCCGGCACATCGAGGTCGTCGTCGCGGGCCGGCACGCGGCCAGCGGAGACTTCCGCAGGATCCGCCGCCTGATGACCGACCGGCCGCACCGCTATCTGGTGCGCTCCAGCGACGACCGCACCCTCGCGGCCGCGCTGATCGCCGACCCGTCGACGTCCGGTATCGAGGTCGACCTCACGGAGGGCGCCCTGCGCATCCAGGCCGTCGACTTCGGCCGCTTCACCGCCCTGCTGCCGAGAGTCGCCCGTGACCAGGGCATCCGGCTGCACACGGTCTCGCCGTCCGACGAGTCCCTCGAGTCCGTCTTCTCTTACCTGGTCACGGCGTAGGAGGCCGAAGATGTACGACCCCACAGTCGCCCGGCTCACCTACCGGGCCCTGCTCGGCCGTCGCCGGGCCCTCATCCTCGGCGCACTGCCCCTGCTGCTGATCGCCATCTCCGTGGTCGTGCGCGGCCTCGCCGGGGCCGACGACCAGACGGCGTCCGACCTGCTGGGCGGGCTCGCGCTCGCCACCATGGTGCCGATCATCGGTGTCATCGCCGGCACCGGGGCGATCGGCCCGGAGATCGACGACGGCTCCGTGGTGTACCTGCTGTCCAAGCCGCTGAAGCGGCCGACGATCATCTTCACCAAGCTGATCGTGGCGATCGCGGTGACCATGGTGTTCTCGGCCGTGCCGACCCTGATCGCGGGCCTGATCCTGAACGGCAACGGCCAGCAGATCGCCGTGGCGTACACGGTGGCGGCACTGGTCGCGTCGATCGCTTACGCGGCGGTCTTCCTGCTCCTGGGCACGGTGTCCCGGCACGCGGTGGTCTTCGGACTCGTCTACGCCCTCGTCTGGGAGGCCCTGTTCGGCTCCCTGGTGCCGGGCGCGCGCACGCTGAGCGTCCAGCAGTGGGCGCTGGCCGTGGCCCACAAGGTCGCGGGCGGGGACCTCGTGACGTCGGACGTCGGGCTGACGACGGCGACGGTGCTGCTCGTCGCGGTGACCGTGCTGGCCACCTGGTACGCGGGCCAGAAGCTGCGGTCGCTGACGCTGGCGGGCGAGGAGTGACAGGTCCCGGTCCTGACGGGGGCTTCACCTCGGTCCGGGCACACTGAATCAAGGGGACGCACAGGCAGGAGGGCACGGGCATGGCTGACGAGGTGTCGCGCGAGGAGTGGGACGGTGTGGTCCTGGACGAGGACTTCATACGCTCCGCCGACACGACCGAACCGTCCGCCCGTGCCCGTATGCTCGCCGCCCGCTGGCGCGCCGAGGAACCCGAGCCGCAGCCGTGGCGCTCGGAGGAGCCGCCCGCGGGCTGGTTCTTCAGCAAGGCCCGTCGGCGCAGGTGGCGCCGCCGATAGCGCCCGATAATTCGGTGGCGCCCAACTTCTCGTACCGGCACAGTGGTTGTGTCCACACCGTCGGTCCAAGGGCCGGCGCCACGTTCTGGGGAGGAGCGGGGCGATGTCCATGCACGACAGTACGTCCAGCTCCCGACAGGGCAGCCCGCGGCGGGCTCCGGAGTAGCTACCCGCTCCGTACGAGCCCGCCCCTCACGGGGTGCTGCCCGGGGCGGCCGCTTCGAGCACGCGATGTCGCTCTCGCGTGGGCCGCTCACCCTGTGCTGGGGCGGCCGGGTCACTTTCGCAGTTCGGCGCCGTGAGGTGTCGCTGCGCCCACCCGCGCCGCCCCAGCGGCAACTGCCCGCAGATACTGGCGTCAGCTGTTCAGCAGACGCTCCAGCACCACCGCGATCCCATCCTCCTCGTTGGAGGACGTCACCTCGTCGGCCACTGCCCTCAGCTCCTCATGGGCGTTGGCCATCGCCACCCCCCGAGCCGCCCAGGCGAACATCGGGATGTCGTTCGGCATGTCGCCGAAGGCGATCGTGTCGGTGGACTTCAGGCCCAGGCGGCGCGCCGCCAGGGAGAGCCCCGTCGCCTTGGACAGGCCCAGCGGCAGCAGCTCCACGATGCCCTCGCCCGCCATCGCCACCGTGACGAAGCCGCCCGCGGCCCGGCGTGCCGCCTCCGCCAGCTCGTCGTCCGACAGCTCGGGGTGCTGTATGTAGATCTTGTTCAGCGGGGCCGTCCACAGATCGGCCGCGTCCGTGAAGGGCGTCGACGGCAGCCTGCCGGTGACCGCGTACCCCGGCCCGACCAGCACCTCGCCGTCCAGGCCGTCCCGGCTCGCCGCCAGGAACAGCGGGCCGACCTCCGCCTCGATCTTCGCCAGGGCCACTCCCGCCAGCTGACGGTCCAAGGTCACGGACGTCAGCAGGCGGTGCGCCCCGGCGTCGTACACCTGCGCGCCCTGGCCGCAGACCGCGAGACCCCGGTAGTCGAGGTCGTCGAGTATGTGCCGGGTCCAGGGCACCGCGCGCCCCGTGACGACAATGTGTGCGGCGCCCGCCGCGGTGGCCGCGGCGAGCGCGTCACGGGTGCGCCCCGAGACCGACTCGTCGGAGCGCAGCAGCGTGCCGTCGAGGTCGGTGGCGACGAGCCCGTAGGGGAAACCGGTGCTCACTTGGCGACCGGTTCCAGGACCTCCCGGCCGCCCAGGTACGGACGCAGCACCTCGGGCACGCGCACCGAACCGTCGGCCAGCTGGTGGTTCTCCAGGATCGCCACGATCGTGCGCGGTACGGCACACAGCGTGCCGTTGAGCGTCGCCAGCGGCTTGACCTGCTTGCCGTCACGGACGCGGATCGACAGGCGGCGGGACTGGAACTCGGTGCAGTCCGAGGTCGACGTCAGCTCTCGGTACTTGCCCTGCGTCGGGATCCACGCCTCGCAGTCGAACTTGCGGGCCGCCGAGGCGCCCAGGTCACCGGTCGCCACGTCGATCACGCGGAACGGCAGCTCAAGCGACGTCAGCCAGTCCTTCTCCCACTGCAGCAGACGCCGGTGCTCGGCCTCCGAGTCCTCGGGAGCGACGTAGGTGAACATCTCGACCTTGTCGAACTGGTGCACACGGAAGATGCCCCGCGTGTCCTTGCCGTGCGAACCGGCCTCGCGGCGGAAGCACGGCGAGAAGCCCGCGTAGCGCAGCGGCAGGCGGTCCGCGTCGATGATCTCGTCCATGTGGTACGCCGCAAGGGGCACCTCGGACGTGCCGACCAGATACAGGTCGTCCTTGTCGAGGTGGTAGACGTCCTGGGCGGCCTGGCCGAGAAAGCCGGTGCCCGCCATCGACTGGGGGCGGACCAGCGCCGGGGTCAGCATCGGCGTGAAGCCGGCCTCCGTCGCCTGGGCGATCGCCGCGTTCACCAGGGCCAGCTCCAGCAGGGCGCCGACACCGGTGAGGAAGTAGAAGCGGGAGCCGGAGACCTTGGCGCCACGCTCGACGTCGATCGCGCCGAGGATCTGGCCGAGCTCCAGATGGTCCTTGGGCTCGAAGCCCTCGGCGCCGAAGTCACGGATCGTGCCGTGCGTCTCCAGCGTGACGAAGTCCTCCTCGCCGCCGACGGGCACGTCGGGGTGGACGAGGTTGCCGAGCTGGAGCAGCAGTTCCTGGGTCTCGGCGTCGGCCGCGTCGCGCTCGGCGTCGGCGGCCTTGACGTCGGCCTTGAGCTGTTCGGCCCGCTTGAGCAACTCGGCCTTCTCCTCGGCCGAGGCCTTGGGGATCAGCTTGCCGAGCTGCTTCTGCTCGGCACGGAGCTCGTCGAAGCGGACGCCGGACGACCTGCGCCGCTCGTCGGCAGACAGGAGGGAGTCGACGAGCGCGACGTCCTCTCCACGGGCGCGCTGCGAGGCGCGCACACGGTCGGGGTCCTCACGGAGCAGGCGAAGGTCAATCACGCGGTCAAGGCTACCGGTGCGGCGTTCGGACGCACGACTCTGTATTCTGAACTGCGGCTTACGTACCGCTATGAGGGAATTGCGTCACGTGTCAACAAATATCGTCTCACTCCCTGGAACGGAGCAACGGTGAGGCGGTGGCTTGACTCGATTCCCTTGTGCGGAGCGGGATTTGGCTGCGGGTTGTCCACAGGAATCCACACCCCCCGATGAGTTATCCACAGGCTGTGTGGAAGATCTGTGGACTTCGGAATTGATCACTCCGGGAGTGTCGGGCAGACGGGGGAATTCCCCGTACAAATCAGCCCAACACCCACTTTCGAGTGGAAAGCGGTCCCTCCAAAAGATGAACCATGGGAAACGGGTGGACGAAGGGTGACCTGCGGGATCATGGCGCCCTCCGAGGCCTCCAGAGAGATTTGTCGACCGAGTGGCACTCTCTTGTCGACTTGTCCCCAGGTCGAGAAGCCGCCCTGTGGATAACTTCTGTGGATAACGAAGACAGGGAGGTAGGACCGGCCGACAGGGCCGCAGGACCGGGCCGGCACCGACTGGAACCGGCTAGAACCGGCCGTCCTGGCAGCGGGCCACCCAGTCGGCCGCCGCCACGAACTCCTCGTCCGAGGTGCCCGTCGACGTGGGCCGGGCCTCGTCCGGCGTGATGTCCGCGCGCGGATACGAGCCGAGGTAGCGCACCTGCAGGCAGATCCGCTTCAGCCCCATCAGGGCCTCGGCCATCCGGCGGTCGGAGATATGGCCCTCGGCGTCGACGCAGAAGCAGTAGTTGCCGATACCGGCGCCCGTGGGCCGGGACTGCAGCAGCATCAGGTTGATGCCGCGGGTGGCGAACTCGCCGAGCAGGTCGCGCAGCCCGCCGGGGTGGTCGTCGCGCTGCCACAGCACGACGGAGGTCTTGTCGGCACCCGTCGGGGCCGCGGGCCGGGCCGGGCGGCCGACCAGCACGAACCGGGTCTGCGCGTTCTCCGCGTCGTGGATCCCGGTCTCCAGCGGCACGAGCCCGTACCGGGCGGCGGCGAACTCGCCCGCGAAGGCGGCGTCGTAGCGGCCCTCCTGGACCAGACGGGCGCCGTCCGCGTTCGAGGCGGCCGACTCCCAGACGGCGTCCGGGAGGTTGGCCTTGAGCCAGTTGCGCACCTGCGGCTGGGCGGCCGGGTGGGCGGTGACCGTCTTGATGTCGGACAGCGCGGTGCCGGGGCGGACCAGCAGCGCGAAGGTGATCGACAGCAGCACCTCGCGGTAGATCATCAGCGGGGCGCCCGCGACCAGTTCGTCGAGGGTGGTGGTGATGCCGCCCTCGACGGAGTTCTCGATCGGCACGAACGCGGCCTCGGCTTCGCCGGTGCGCACCGCGTCGAGCGCGGACTGCACGGAGACGTACGGGATCAGCTCCCGGGTGGCCGCCTCCGGAAGCGTGCGCAGGGCGACTTCGGTGAAGGTGCCCTCGGGGCCGAGGTAGGCATAGCTCGCTGGCATGTCCTCACCCTAATAGCCGCAGGCGAACATGGCTCAGGCGTCTCACGACAGCCCCTCCCGGGAGTGAACCCGGACGCCTTCAGCCCTCCAGCAGCCGCTGGCCCACGTACTCTCCCGCCGCTGCCCCGCCCGGTACTGCGAACAGCCCGCTGGCCTCGTGCCGTATGAACGCCGACAGCGCGTCGCCCCGGTCGAGCTTGCGCTGCACCGGTACGAAGCCGCGCAGCGGGTCCGCCTGCCAGCACACGAAGAGGAGCCCCGCGTCGGGCGTACCGTCCGGGTCGAGGCCGTCGTGGTACGAGAACGGGCGCCGGAGCATGGCCGCGCCGCCGTTCTGGTCGGGCCTGGTGATGCGGGCGTGCGCGTTGGCCGGGACGACGTAGTTGCCCCGCGCGTCGGCCTTCTCCAGGTCCATCGCGGTCGTCTCGGAGCCCCCGGACAGCGGCGCCCCGTCGGACTTGTGGCGCCCGATGACGTTCTCCTGGTCCTTGACCGAAAGCTTCTCCCAGTCGTCGAGGAGCATGCGGATACGGCGTACGACGGCGTAGGAGCCGTTCGCCATCCAGGCGGGCTCGCCCGAGGCGGGCACGAAGATCCGCCGGTCGAAGTCGGAGTCGGCCGGCTTCGGATTGCGGGTGCCGTCGATCTGGCCCATCAGGTTGCGGGCCGTCATGGGGTGGGCCGTGGCGCCCGGTGTGCGGTTGAAGCCGTTCATCTGCCAGCGGACGCGGGCCGCGCCGCCTGTGTCCTTCTGGATCGCGCGCAGGGCGTGGAAGGCGACCAGGGCGTCGTCGGCCCCGATCTGCACCCACAGATCGCCGTTGCTGCGGTTCTTGTCGAGCTGGTCGGAGGAGAAGTCGGGCAGCGGGTCGAGGGCGGCCGGGCGCTGCTTGTCCAGGCCGGTCCTGGCGAAGAAGCTGTGGCCGAAGCCGAAGGTGATCGTCAGCGAGGACGGTCCGGCGTCCCGGGCCACGTCGGTGTCGTCGTGCGCGGCCGGTTCGCCCGCCATCAGCCGCTCGGCCGTCGTCGACCAGCGGCGCAGCAGTGCGGCCGCCTCCTTGCGGCCGGCGCCCGCCGCCAGGTCGAAGGCGATGAGATGGCCGCGGGCCTGGAGGCCCTCGGTGATACCGGGCTGATGTTTCCCGTGAAACATCGCGCGGCCGGCGCCGACCGAGGTCAGCGGGGTGGCCTCGGAGGGCGCGGCGGCATATCCCACGGCGCCGCCCGCCGCACCGAGCACGAGGCCGGTGGCACCAGCGGTGCCGAGCAGCGTGCGCCGGGACAGACCCGCTGCGGAGCTTTCCGAAGCGGGCTTCGTGGGTGCGGTCGCCTCGGGGGCTGTGGACTGTTCAGGCATGGTGGGGTTCAGCCGATCTGCGCGTTCTTGGACACGGTCGCCTGGTCGATGTCGGAGGTCCGCACGGTCACGGCGATCTTCCATTCGCCGGCCATGGGGATCTGTACTCCGCTCGCCGCCCAGTGGCCGGTGGTGATGTGGTCGGGGGTCACGGGAAGCGGCCCGATCTTCTTGGCGTCCAGGGTGAAGGCGACCTTCACCTCGGGGATGTCGAAGGCCCGCCCGTTGGGTCGCTGTACATAGATGTGCATCTCGTTGGCGCCCACGCGCGCGGGGTCGATGTCGAGCCGTACGACGCCCTTGCCGTCCTTGCCGCCCGTGTCGAACGGCATGTCCAGGGTCAGCGCCCCGGACGAGCTCGATGTCGCGGACGAGGAGGCGGCGGACTTGGCGGCCTGGGCCTGCTGCTCGGTGCGGCCGGGCTCGGTCTGGGTGAGCACTGTGGTGACGGCGAGCAGGACGACGGCGACACCCGCTTCCGTGAGCACCGAGCGACGTAGGCCGAAGCGGTTCGGGTCGGCGTCCCGCAGCCGCTTCTGCCGGGCGGCGTCGACGGCGGCCCGCTGCCGGGCGAGCTGGGCGGCCCGCTGGGAGCTGCGGGCCGCCGCCTTGACGTGCTCCTTCTCGGGTTGTTCCGCCTTCGCCGGACCGGCCGCGGTGTCCGCGAGCTGTGCCGTCCAGCGCCGGGAGATCCACGCGATGCCGACCAGCAGAGCGACGAGCCCGATCTTGACGAGCAGGAGCTGCCCGTAGCGGGTGTCGGTGAACGCCGACCAGGCGCCCAGCTGGCGCCAGGACTGGTAGACGCCGGTGGCGACCAGGGCGAGCACGGAGCCGAAGGCGACGCGGGAGAAGCGGCGTACGGCGGCGGACTCGACCGGGGTCGTGGCGGGTGCCCGGTACAGGGCCACGAGGAGGGCGACGAGTCCGCCGAGCCAGGTGGCGACCGCCAGCAGATGGACGACGTCGACCGGCATGGCGATGCCCGGCTGGAGCCCGGTGGAGGCGTGCTCGGCCATCGCCCAGCTCGCCGCGAGCCCGGCGGCGACCACGGTCCCGCCGATGGCGAGCCCGAATCTCAGGTCGCGCTTCTCCTCGTCCTCACGCTTGTCATAGGCGCCGAAGAGGACGGCGATGAACAGCGCGGCGGCGGCGAGCAGCAGGAGCCGGGAGACCAGGGCGGCGCCGGTCTTGGTCTGCAGCACCTGGCCGAGGAGGTCCAGGTCGAAGATGTCGGCGATCTTCCCGGACCCGGTGTAGGAGCCGCGCAGGAGCAGCAGCCAGAGGGTGGCTGCGGTGAGCGCGATCCAGCCGCCGCCCACGAGCCGTTGCAGGGCCCGTACCCCGGTGCCGCGCTGCCAGCAGGCGAGGACGAAGGCGGCGCCGCCGACGAGCACGATGTAGCCGGCGTACGACACATAGCGGCCGAACCCGTAGAGCCAGCCGACGACTCCGCCGCCCGCCGTCTGCCCGTCCACCGAGACGCTGGTCTTCGAGGGGGTTCCGACGGAGAAGGTGTAGGCGCCGGCGACGGGGTGGCTGTCGGCGGAGACGACCTGGTAGGTGACGGTGTAGGTGCCGTCGGCGAGGCCGCTGTGGAGTTTCACGGCGTACGTCGTGCCGCTCACGTTGGACGGTGTGCCGGTGTCGACCCGCTTGCCCTTGGGGTCGAGGACGCGCAGCGAGCCGTCGTTCATGGCGACCTTCTCGGAGAAGGTGAGCGACACCTGGGTGGGCGCCTTGTCGACCACCACCCCCTGTGCGGGGTCGCTGCCGGTCAGCGCGGCGTGCGCGGAGGCCGGAGCGGCACCGGCGAGCAGTGCGCCGGTGACGGCGAGCAACAGCAGCACCAGGGTGCGCAGTCGTGGGGCGATGGTCCGCGTCAAGGTGGTCCCTCCCTCAGTGTCCGGTCGACGGGTTGTACGTGGCCGACTCGACCGGCATCTCGACGGTGAGGGGTCCGGACTTGGCGAATTTCAGCTTCACCGTGACCGTGTCGCCCTGCTCCGGCTTGCGCTTCAGCTTCTCGAACATCAGATGGTTGCCACCGCTTTTGAACACGAGTTGACCGTGTGCGGGCACGGCGAAGGAGGCGACCTCCTCCATGGCCCCGCCGACGGTGTCGTGCATGGTGACCGAGCCTGCGGCATCGCTGCTGACCGAGGTCAACTCGTCCTCGGTGCCGCCCTTGTTGGTGATCGTCAGGAACCCGGCGGCCATGTCGGCGGCGACGGGCTGGGGCATGTAGGAGGAGCTGACGGAGAGGTCGGCTTTCGTGTCGTCGGTGCCGCCGCAGCCGGCGAGGGCGAGCGCGCCCGCTATCGCGGCGGCGGGCAGGGCGAGCCGCCTCACGGGTTCACCCCCTTGGCGATCTTGGGGAGGTCCTTGGTGTAGTCGTCGACGGTGGCGTCCTCGCCGTAGAGGAGGTAGCCCTTGTCGGTCTTCGGGGAGAAGGCGACGACCTGGGTGCCGTGGACGGAGACGATCTTGCCGTTCTTGTCCTTCGTCGTCGGCTCGATGGAGATGCCGAGGGAGCGGGCGCCGGCCTGGATCGTCGAGAAGTCGCCGGTGAGGCCGATGAACTGGGGGTCGATGCCCTTGAGCCACTTGCCGAGCTCGGCCGGGGTGTCCCGGCCCGGGTCGGTGGTGACGAACACGATCCGCAGCGCGTTCTGCTCGGCCTTGGGCAGTGCCTTCTTGGCGACGGCGATGTTGTTCATCGTCAGCGGGCAGATGTCGGGGCAGTGCGTGTAGCCGAAGTAGACCAGCGTCGGCCGGCCCGCGGTCTCCTTGCGGAGGTCGAACTTCGTGCCGTGCGTGTCGGTGAGGACCAGGTCCGGCTTCTCGAACGGCTGGTCGAGGAGCGTCGCGGCCTTGTCCGAGCCGGACTCCTCGGAGACCACGGCGATCGGCGAGTTGCTGTCGTCGCCGCTGCCGCAGGCGGAGAGGGTCAGGGTGGCGGCGGCGAGCAGCGCGGCCGCGGCGAACGTCTTCTTGCGCATAGAAAAATGTCCCAGATGTGAGAGCCCTGGTGCGCACCGGGGTCGTACGCGGGATGTCGTACGACCCCGATGCGCGGTGCGGGTCTTGCGGGTGTCAGGCGTCGGACCGCCGGCGACCGGCGAACACGCCGTAGGCGACGCCGGCCGCGCCGACGACGATGCCCACCACGCCGAGCACGCGCGCGGTGGTGTCGCTGGACGAGCCAGTGGAGTCGGATGAGGCGGCGGCCGTCTGCTCGGTCCCGCTCTTGTCGTCGGAGGCGTCTTCGGCGGACGCGTCGTGGTGTCCGTTCTCCTCGGCGGCGGACAGCTGGAGCACCGGGGCCGGGTTCTCCGGCTCCTCCTGGCCCTTCTGCGGCACCTCGATCCAGCGCACGACCTCGTCGTTGGAGTACGTCTGGATCGCCTTGAAGACGAGTTGGTCGGTGTCCTCGGGCAGGGCGCCGACGGACAGCGGGAACTTCTGGAAGAAGCCGGGTTCGACGCCCTTGCCGTCGGCGGTCCAGGTGACCTTGGTGACGGCCTCGTCGATCTTCTCGCCGTGCATCTCGAGGGGCTTGGCCAGCTTGGACTTGGTGACCTTGACGGTCCAGCCTTCGAGCGGCTGCGGCATGACCGAGGCCAGCGGGTGGTCGGTCGGGAAGGTGACCTCGAGCTTGGTGGTCGAGGCGTTGTCGCGCTCGTTGGGAACCTTGAAGTCGACGACCGCGTAACTGCCCTTGGCGGCCGTGCCCTCGGGCTGCACGGAGACGTGTGCGAAGGCGGGTGCGGACAGGGCGAGGACGGCCGTGCCCGCGGCGGCAGCGGCGGCGGCGATACGAGAAGCCTTCATGGCAGGGAGCACTCCACTGTGAGTGAGTTGCGGTGATGGGAGGGGCCGCGCGCTTCGCACGCGCGCGTGCCGCGCCGCACGACGGCGGCCGGTCCCCTTCCCGGTACCGGGCGGAGTGCTGGTCGCGTCGTGTCAGGCGGTGAGGAGGAACGCGGCGGCGGGCGGGCCGCGCCGGATCACCGTGTGCTGGAGTGCGGTGGTGTGCGGGGCGGGTGGTTCGTCCGCCGCATTGCGGCGCGGACGGGGGCTCGCCTCGGGGGTGGCCGGGACCCCCGCGCACAGGGCGCGCGCCAGCGCGAGCGCCGCGCGCAGAGACCGTACGAGCGCCCCCTCCGCGACTCCGTGCGCCGACAGCTCGATCAGGCGCAGCAGGGCCAGGTCGCCTCGGCGCAGCAGCCAGCCGACGGTGACTGCCGCCAGGACGTGACCGAGCAACATCGGTAGGGGCGGCAGGAGTTGTGCCATCGAGGCCGAGGAGCTGGTGGCATCCCCGGCGTGGGGGATGGCACTCATCTTCGTGCCGGACGCGTCGAGCAGATGGGCGTCGGACAGGAGCCGGTAGGCGTGGGTTGGGCTGATCGCCGCCGCGCTCGTCCCGCAGACGAGCCGCGCGGCCCGTTCGACGAGCGTGGCGTCGCTCATCCCGCCCATCGGGTCCATGGCGCCCATGGACCCCGTCGCCGTCGTGCCGGACGACGCGGCGGCCATGCCGTGCTGGCCCAGGCCGAACAGGGTGTGCAGCACGGTCTGTTCGAGCGCGAGGAGCGCGGCGATCCCCGGCAGCGAGCGGGTCCGCCCGGCGAGGGGCGCCACGAGCAGCAGGGAGCCCAGGAATCCGGCGCCCAGCGTCCACAGGGGGACGGTGGCGCAGGAGGCCAGTGTGTGCCCCGCGGCGGCCAGCACGACGCAGACCGCGGCGAACACCGCGGCCCGCAGGATCCGGAGTCCGGCTCCGGAGTGAGCCGTGCGCGAGTGGGGGGCAGTCATGGCGCGCTCATCATCCCACTGGCCCCACCCGCGTCGTGTGGCAGGTCCGAAATTGGCCCCCCATACACCGATTACTGGCCGGATGCATCCACCGTATGGGCGGCGTCACGCCGACGGTGTGCTTATAGACGCTTACGGGCGGCAATAGGTAACGGTATGTCGAGCCGCGGCCAGGAGGCTGGAGCATGAGCATCTGGTGGTCACTCCATCTGCGCCGCGAGGCAGCGAGCGTTCCGCTGGCCAGACGGCTCCTGATCGGGACCATGGAGAGCGCGGGCGTGGATCCCGACATCTCCTACGATCTCTCCGTCGCCCTCAGCGAGGCCTGCGCGAACGCCGTCGAGCACGGCGGGGACGGCAGGGGCGGCGGCTCCTCGGAGGCGTACCGGGTCACCGCGTACCTCGATGGCGAGAAGTGCCGCATCGAAGTGGCCGACTCGGGGCCGGGGTTCGCTCTCACCCAGGGCGGCGCCCGGTCCCCGCGAGCGGACTCCGAGCACGGCCGCGGACTGTGTCTGATCGAGGAACTCACCGACCACGTCCACATCGGCGCCAAGCCGGGCCTGGGCGGCACGGTGGTCAGCTTCGACAAAATGCTCAAGTGGAAAAAGGACTCGTCACTGCTCACGGCGTGACCATCGAGGCCGGGGCGCTGCTCGCCGACGTGACCCTGCGGCCCGTCACGTCCGCGGACGCCGCCGCGCTGTGCGCCGCGTACGTCGCCAACCGAGAACACCTCCGCCCCTGGGAGCCGCGCCGGCCGGAGCCCTTCTTCACGGTCGAGGGCCAGGCGGAGCGGCTCGCGGGGCTGCTGGGGCAGCTCGCGGAGGGGAGCGCGGTGCCGTGGGTGCTCGTGTCCGCCGAGGGGGAGATCGTCGGCACGATCACGCTGTCCGGGATCTCGCGGGGGCCGTTCTGCAGTGCGTACCTCGGCTACTGGATCGCCGCCGACCAGCAGAACCGCGGGCTGGCGAGCGCGGCCGTGGAGCGGGTCTGCCGGATCGCGCGGGACACGGTCGGACTGCACCGCATCGAGGCGTCGACCCTCCTCGACAACACGGGCTCCCAACGCGTCCTGGAGAAGTGCGGATTCGACGCCATCGGCACGGCTCCCCGCTATCTGCACATCGACGGGGCATGGCGCGACTGCCGCCTGTTCCAGCGCATCCTGCACGACCGGGATCCGGCGCTGTGATCCGGTGGGTACGGCCGGCCCGGCTTCCCGGGCGGCCCGTGCTCGTCGGCACGAGCGACGAGCGCGAGCGGGCGTTGCAGACCTGTCTGTTCAGGACCCGTCGAGCACCTTCGCCAGTACTTCCAGCGCCTCCGGGTACACCCGCTCCCGGGGCGTCCCGTAGCCGACGACCAGGCCCTGCGAGCGTCCCTCGCCGGGTGTGTGCCAGTGGTCGCCGAGGCGGCCCACGGCCAGACCCTCCGCCGCCGCGCGCTCCACCACGTCCGCCTCGTCGGCGACGTCGACCAGGGCGTGCAGGCCTGCGGCGATTCCGCGCACCTGCCGGCGGGCGCCGAGGCGGGCCAGGAGCTGGTCCCTGCGGCGCCGGTACCGCAGGCGGCACGCGCGCACGTGACGGTCGTAGGCGTGGCTGGCGATGAGCTCGGCGAGCGCCAACTGGCCGATGGACTCGGTGTGGTGGTCGCTGTGCAGCTTGGCGTCGGCGACCGCGTCGACCAGGTGCGGCGGCAGCACCATCCAGCCGAGCCGCAGTGCCGGGCCGAGCGTCTTGGACGCGGTGCCGAGGTACACCACCTGTCCCGGCGCCATGCCCTGGAGTGCGCCGACGGGCTGGCGGTCGTAACGGAACTCCCCGTCGTAGTCGTCCTCGACGATCAGGCCGCCACGCGCGCGTGCCCAGTCGCTGAGCCCCCGACGCCGTTCGGGGCGCAGCGTCACGCCGGTCGGGTACTGGTGGGCGGGCGTGACGACCACCGCGGCCGCGTCGCCCAGCTCCTCGGCGCGGGTCCCGCGTTCGTCGACGGACACGGGCACCACGCGGCCGCCGTTGCGCCGCACCACCTCCCGGTGGAAGGGCAGCCCCGGGTCCTCCATGGCGACGACGGCGCCGTCCAGCACGCGCGTGAGGAGCGCGAGTCCCTGTACGTATCCGGAGGTGATCACGACCCGCTCCGGCGGCGCGATCACCCCGCGCGCCCGCCCCAGATAGCCCGACAGCGCGGTGCGCAGCTCGATGCGGCCGCGCGGATCGCCGTAGTCGTACGCCAGTGAGGGCGCCGTCGCGATGGCGCGGCGCAGCGCCCGCAGCCAGGCCGCCGCCGGGAACGCCCCGACGTCCGGGCTGCCGGGCCGCAGATCGAACCGGGGCGCACGAGCGCGTGCGGCCGCCTCCGGCGTGTCCGCGTCGGCGGACGGCAACGAGGCCACCTGGGTGCCGGAGCCCTGCCGCGCGGTGAGATAGCCCTCGGCGACGAGTTGGTCGTACGCGGTCTTCACGGTGCCCCGCGAGATGCCGAGTTCGACCGCGAGCGGCCGGGTGGCGGGAAGCCGGGTCCCGGGCGCGAGCCGTCCGTCCCGTACGGCGTCACGCAGAGCCCGCTCGAGCCCGATCCGCCGTCCGTCGGCGGCGTCCGGTTCGAGATGCAGGTCGACCCCGACACCGGACCAGAAGTCGTCCACGAAAACCCTCCCCCTAGGCACGTGAATGGCCGGGCACCCTGCGGATGCCCGGCCCTCAGTCTGTCGTCAGCCCTTCAGCGACGCCATCCACGCCTCGACCTCGTCCGACTGCCGAGGTAGCGCCGCGGACAGGTTCCGGTTGCCGTCCTCCGTGACCAGGATGTCGTCCTCGATGCGGACGCCGATGCCGCGGTACTCCTCCGGCACCGTCAGGTCGTCGGCCTGGAAGTACAGCCCCGGCTCGACCGTGAGCACCACGCCGGGCTCCAGCGTGCCGTCCACATACGTCTCCACGCGCGCGGCGGCGCAGTCGTGGACGTCCATGCCGAGCATGTGGCCCGTGCCGTGCAGGGTCCAGCGGCGCTGCAGCCCCAGCTCCAGAACCCGCTCGACCGGGCCCTCGACCACACCCCACTCGACGAGCCTCTCGGCCAGCACGTGCTGCGCGGCGTCGTGGAAGTCGCGGTACTTGGCACCCGGCCGCACGGCCGCGATCCCGGCCTCCTGGGCCTCGTACACGGCGTCGTAGATCTTCTTCTGGATCTCGCTGAAGGTGCCGCTCACCGGCAGCGTGCGCGTGACGTCCGCGGTGTACAGCGTGTGCGTCTCCACGCCCGCGTCCAGCAGGAGCAGGTCGCCGGAGCGGACCGGGCCGTCGTTGCGCACCCAGTGCAGCGTGCAGGCGTGCGGACCGGCCGCGGCGATCGTGCCGTAGCCGACGTCGTTGCCCTCCACGCGCGCGCGCAGGAAGAACGTGCCCTCGATGTAGCGCTCGCTCGTCGCCTCGGCCTTGTCGAGGACCTTCACGACGTCCTCGAAGCCGCGCACGGTCGAGTCGACGGCCTTCTGCAGCTCGCCGACCTCGAACTCGTCCTTGACCAGGCGGGCCTCGGACAGGATGACGCGCAGTTCCTCGTCGCGTTCGGCGGTGACCTTGTCGGTCAGGGCCGCCTCGATGTCTGCGTCGTAGCCGCGCACCACGCGGACCGGGCCGGTGGCCTCGCGCAGCGTGTCGGCCAGCTCGCGTACATCGGCGGCCGGGATGACGTACAGCGCCTCGGACTCGGTGAGCGAGTGGCGTCGGCCGACCCACAGCTCGCCTTGGCCGGAGAGCCAGAACTCGCCGTTCTCGCGGTCGGAGCGCGGCAGGAGGTAGATCGTCTCCGTGTGGCCGTCCGCGGTCGGCTCCAGCACGAGAACGCCGTCCTCGGTCTGGTTTCCGGTGAGGTACGCGTACTCGACCGACGACCGAAAGGAGTACTCGGTGTCGTTCGAGCGGGTCTTCAGGTTGCCCGCCGGGATCACCAGGCGCTCGCCCGGGAAGCGGGCGGACAGCGCGGCACGGCGGCGTGCGGTGTGCTCCGCCTGCTCGACCGGCTTCAGGTCACGCAGCTCCGTGTCGGCCCAGCCGGACTTCATGTTCTCGGCGAGCTCGTCGGAAACGCCCGGGTACAGGCCGTTCTTGCGCTGCTTGATCGGCTCTTCGGACTCAGTCTCCGGGTTCGCCGGGTTGACTTCGTCGGCCACGGTCATCCTCCTCGATACGGCACGGTCGGTCCCCGAGCACTCGGCGCTCTGGGCTCCGCTCGAGCCGGGGGGACCCCATCATCGTACGGTCGTGCGGAGGCGGACCCGGGGTCGGACGGCCTGTTATGCCCAGGCATGCCACATGTGAGGCACCGCTCAGTCGAAGCGTGCCGCCAGCAGGACCACGTCCTCCTCGCTGTCCGCCGCGTCGAGGCCGTCGGGCAGCAACGTCCGCAGGACGTGGTCGGCGATGGCCCCGGGGTCGCGGCGCAGGGCGCGCGGCACGCTCGCGGCTGCCGCGTGCAGCCGGGCGAAGGCGCGGTCGGTGGGGTCGCCGGTGCGGTGCAGCAGCCCGTCCGTGTACAGCAGAACCGTCTCTCCAGCTTCCGCCTGGAACTCCACGCTCGGCGCCTCCCAGCACGCGAGCATCCCCAGCGGCGCGGAAACGGAGGTCTCCGCGAACTCCGTGCGCCGCTCGCCGATGAGCAGTGGCGGGCTGTGTCCGGCACCGGCCAGTGTGATCTTGCGCAGCGCGGGCTCGCAGTAGGCGAACAGCGCGGTCGCGGAGCGGGCGGGCTCGGTCAGGCGCAGCAGCAGTTCGAGGTCGGACAGGACGGCGACCGGGTCCTCGCCCTCCATCACCGCGTACGCCCGCAGGGACGCGCGCAGCCGGCCCATGGCGGCGACCGCGCTGGGCCCGCAGCCGGTCACCGAGCCGACCGCGAGGCCGAGTGCCGCGTCGGGCAGCGGCAACGCGTCGTACCAGTCGCCGCCACCGAGCGGGCCGGTGCGGTGCCGGGCGGCGAGCCGCACCCCGGCCACCCGGGGCAGCCGGGACGGGAGCAGTTCCTCGGTGACGGTCTTCAGGCACGCGCGCGTGCGCTCGAGTTCGACCAGCCGGGCCAGATGCTCGGTGGTGTGGCGGACGTACAGGCCGACGAGGTGGCGCTGGCGTTCGTGCGGCTCGGCGGGCTCGTCGTACAGCCACACGGCGGCGCCGAGGCGGCCGGCGGCCTCGGTGGAAAGGGGGAGGGCGTAGCTGGCGGCGTAACCGAGGCGGGCGGCGACCTCGCGGTGGCGGGGGTCGAGGCCGTCCTCGGCGAACAGGTCGGGGCGGACGATCTCGCCGTCGCCGCCGGGGAGTCCGGCAGCCGTGTCGAGGAGCCTGCCGTACGGCATGGCGCCGCGCGGCACGGTCTCGATGTGACCGAGGTCGGCGCGGCCGAGGCCGAGGCCGATCATGGTGTCCGGGCCGAGGCCGTCGTCGGGTTCGAGCACGACGAGACCGCGCCGGGCGCCCACGAGGGCGGCTCCGGCGCGCAGCAGTTCCTGGAGTGCGGACTCCACCGAGGCGGTGCGGACCTGGCGCTCGGTGAGCTCGTGGAGCGTGGTCAGGTCCGAGACCCAGCCGGCCAGCCGGTCCTGGAGGACGGCGCCGGGTGCCGGGGCGTTCGGGGTGGGAACCGGTGGTGCGTCCGGGGCGGGCGCGACAGTGTGTGCGGGCGTGGGAACCGTTGCATCGATTCCAGCCACTTTCGGAGGGTGGGGGGCGTTCATGGCGTCCGGCTTTCAGACCGGTGCGTATTGCTCAGAAGCATCGCAAACCCCCATGTCATTCTGCGCCGCTAGCAGTGTCTCCACATGTACACGCACTCGAGAGGGGATGTCCAGCATTGTCCTGCGGGGATTCCTGGTGTCCATGGGCCTCTTGGGGTTTCGGCCGCACCTCTTGCGCAACAGCAAAGTTGGCTTAAAAGTGCCTCGGGTAACGGTTCATTGCGGTCGACTGGGCTTGCTCCACGGAGCGTCACAGCGGTCGTGATGGGTACGTACTCGGAGAAGGCCAGGGGTGGCAGGGGGCCACCCGGAACCTGGCGACGGACCCGGGCGTCTTAGCCACCGACGATCGTGCCCCATCCTCCCGTGGCGGAGGCGGAGAGAAATACGCGGGACGGCAAAACGCCAGACTTCGCCACCCCCACGCCGCGGCCGTGCTTTTGATAGACGCAGTATGGACGCGAACACGGCCAACGCTCGAACCCCTGGGGTTCCCCTTGCCCGGAGCAGGGGTGTGATGCGCCAACAGGTACGCACAGTGAAGTGATCGACACATGGTGTGATGTGGTCCACGGTGTTGCCAGCGGTGCAACGGAAAGGAACGAGCGCTCATGCGCGAGATCCTCGGAAGGCGACGCAGGCTCCTGTCCAGGCGGAACAACGGGAGGCCTGACCTGATCAGCGCGGCCCTGACCTTCGCGACGAAATGGCAGTGGCCCGTACTCCCGGGCGTGGCTCCGGACCCGCAGGGGCGGGCACGCTGCGCATGCCCCGACCCGGAGTGCACGGTGCCCGGTGCGCATCCCTTCGACCCCGGTCTCCTCGCGGCCACCACCGACGAGCGCATGGTGCGCTGGTGGTGGACCAACCGGCCGGACGCGCCCATCGTCCTCGCCACCGGCGGCAAGGCGCCCTGCGCGGTGAGCCTGCCGGCCCTCGCGGCCGCCCGCGCCCTCGACGCCCTCGACCGGCGGGGCATGCGCCTCGGCCCGGTCGTCGCCTCGCCCACCCGCTGGGCCATCCTCGTCAAGCCGTACTCCATGGAGCAGTTGGGCGAACTGCTCTATGCCAAGGACTTCGTACCCGGCTCCCTCCGCTTCCACGGCGAGGGCGGCTACCTCGCCCTGCCGCCGTCAGAGACCGGCCAGGGCGCCATCCGCTGGGAGCGCGCGCCGCTGCCCGGCTCCGCCTCACCCTGGGTGCCCGACGTGGAGGCCGTGGTGGACGCCGTGGTCGACGCGCTCACTCGTACGGGTGTGAGCGCGCCCGAGTTGTAGGGGTGTCGGGCGCGCACCTAACCGACTGCCGCGCCCCTGTCGTTATCTTCCGTCCCATGCTGCGAATTTCTGGGGAACGGCCCCCGGACCACCGCAAGAGGCCACCCCAGGATCCCCGCCGGATTCGTCTGCTCGCCCTCGCGGGCCTCGCGGTGTGCGCGTTCGTGCTGCCGCTGGCCGTGGCGTCCGCGGGGTCCGTGGGTGACGCGGGACGGTCGGGCGTACGACGTTCCGCGCAGGAACCGGCGCACGGAACGTCGTACGCCCCCTCGTACAACCGCTCGAGGGGTGGTGCGTACGACGACGAGAAGTCCTCGTCCGCCGCGCCCGGGTCCCCGCGGATGCTCGGCCTGGGGCTCGCCACCGCCGCCCGTTGCGGTCCCGAACTCTCCTCCCCCGACGGCGTCGAGGCGCAGACCTGTGTGCTGACGCAGGGCACGGACACCTGGGCGCGCACCTACTACCGCAACGCCACCGGCCAGGCGCTGGACTCCCTGCTGAGCCTCATGGGGCCGGACGACCGCACCGTGCGGATGCGCTGCCTCGCGGGCGTCGACGACGAGCCCGCCACCTGCGAGACATCCCGGGAACGCACCCGGGGCGACCTGGACGGGTACACGGCGGTCACGGAGTTCGCGGCGCATGACGGCCGGGGGCCGCTGCTGCTGCGATCGGGAAGCAACTCCGAAGCGTTCAAAGGAAGTTGACGGAGCGCTACGTTCCGTACAGCGACGCCGGAGATAAAAAGACCCGGTTGCTGGCGACGGGGGATGCACCAGCAACCGGGCTACTGGAACGGTAACAAGAGATCGGCGGTTAGCAAATTCGATCTCGGCTATTCGGACACCGATCTGCCTGTCACGTCGGGGAGTTGTGACAGGGGTCACCTGCTTCGGCGAACCCGGCTGCGGCTGACCGGTCGGTCAGCCGCAGTCCGTGTGTCCGCCGTGCGTCAGCTGAGCGTGACCTGCCGGTTGGTCAGGCCGCCGCGGGCGCGGCGCTCGTCGACGGTCAGCGGCGCGTCCGAGGCCAGGGCGGCGGTGAGGCGCTCGGCGAACTCGGCGGCCGGCTTCTCCACGTCGTCGGCGCCGACACCGCTCGGCAGGTCCCACACCGGCACGGTCAGACCGTGGGCGCGGAAGGAACCGACCAGCCGGGTGCCCTCGCCGAGGCTCGCACGGCCCGCCGCCTGCAGCCGCGCGAGAGCGTCCAGAAGCCGCTCCTCCGGATACGGCATGACCCAGCGCAGGTGGTTCTTCTCCGGTGTCTCGCACCAGTACGCGGCATCGACGCCGGTCAGCTTCACGGTGGGGATGGCCGCGGCATTGGCCCGCTCCAGAGAGGCCGTCACCTCGGGCGTGGCGTTCTCCGCGTCCTGGACCCAGAACTCGAAGCCGGTGTGCACAACTGGCTCGAACGCACCTTCGGGGTCGAGGAGATCCTGCAGCCGCTGACCGTCGGCGGGCGCCCTGCGGCCCTGGACCGGGGTGCCCGGCTGCGCGGTGAGGGCGCGCTGGAGGGTGTCGGCGAGGTCGCGGCTGATGTCGCCGGACGCCGTGTCGTTCTGCAGGCCGAGCAGCACCGAGCCGTCGTCGCGGCGCAGCGCCGGCCAGGCCATCGGCAGGACCGTGGCGAGCGTGACCGACGGGACGCCCTCGGGGAGGCCGTCCTTCAGGGTCAGCTCGACCGTGGCGGCCGGCACCAGCTCGCGCAGCGCCACCCAGTCGCACTCGCCCGGCAGGCCCTCGAACGGGCGGTGCACCAGCTCGGTCGCGGCGTGTGCGGCGGCCCGGCCGTGGCACGCCTTGTAGCGCCGGCCGCTGCCGCAGGGGCAGGGCTCGCGGGCGCCGACGACCGGAACGTGCCCATCAGCGCCCGCGGCGCGGGCCCCGTCGCTGATCTGGGGCCGCTTGGCCTTCGTCTGGGGTCGCTTCTTGGCCATCGTGGGTGTCTCCCGGTTACGGCTCTTCTGGTACGGGCGGGAGCCTAGCCGTTCGCGCCATGGCCGACGGGAACCTGTGGACAACGTGCGCCCGCGGCGGTGTGGATCTGTGGACGACGGCGACCGGATGACGGCCGACCGGACGACGCGGCGACTGGACGGCAGCGATGCCTTTGAGACTGCCGCGGGACCGGGGCACCGGATCGTCCCGGAAGCGGTGCCCCGGCCGCGGCGGGCCGGTTTGGTCCAGGGCCGGGCTCGGGCGAGCGCCGGGCTCAGGCCGGGGTCGGGCTCGAAGGAGCGTGCGGCTCAGGCCAGGTCGTCGAACGCGTCCGCGAAGTCCAGGTCGTCGAGTGCCGGGCCCGCCGGTGCCACGACGCGCGTGGCGAAGTCGCCTCGGCGGTGTCCGGCATCCGGATCGTGAACGTCCTCGTGGACGACGACCCACACGGTGACCTCGCCCCGGGTGTCGTCCCGGACACCCCAGTCGTCGGCCAGCGCGGTGATGATGTTCAGCCCGCGGCCGCCGTGCGCGGTGACCGACGGGGTGGCTGGAGCCGGGCGGGTCGGACCGCCTCCGTCCGTCACCTCGACGATGAGCCGGCCACGCGGGTCCACGCGCCACGCGGCCCGGACGTCTCCGTCCCCGGCCTGCGCTTCGCCCAGTGGTCGCCCGTGTTTGCAGGCATTGCTCAACAATTCGGAAAGGATCAATACGGCATCGTCGACGACCGATTCCGATACACCACTCCTGCGCAACTGATCGCGCATCCGGTGCCTTGCTTCCCCCACGCCCGCAGGGCCATGGGGTACGGCCATGCTCGACGACGTGGGCACTTCCTGTGCCACCACCAACGCCACCCCCGAGACCTCCTTTGCCCCACGCCACGGTGTGGATGCCCCAATGGCCTGAACTGGAAACCGGCCAATGCAGGTCCGGTGACGCATTCGCAACGTTCGAACACGGACCGAACGCACCGGGGCACTCCCTGTAACGGTGTGGCCGGATTTCATCGGTGTGGCCGGGACCGGCTCAGCGCGGTGTGACGGTGAGTGGCGGGCGGGCGTCCCTGTCTCAGCGGCCCAGCCGGCGCAGCACCTCGCGGGGGCGGTTGGTGATGACGGCGTCGATGCCCAGCTCGACGCAGAGGTCGACGTCCTCGGGCTCGTTCACGGTCCACACGTGCACCTGGTGACCGGCTCGCTTCAGCCGCTCGATGTACGCCGGGTGATTGCGCACGATCCGGATCGAGGGGCCCGCGATCCGGACACCGGCCGGCAGCCGCCCGTCGCGCAGCCGGGGTGAGACGAACTGCATCAGATACACCGTCGGCAGCGTCGGCGACGCCGCCCGCACCCGGTGCAGCGACCGCGCCGAGAAGCTCATGACCCGTACCGACGACTCGGCGGCCGAGGCGGGCGCGTCCAGCCCGAACCGCTTCAGGAGCAGCAGCAGCCGCTCCTCCACCTGTCCGGCCCAGCGTGTGGGGTGTTTCGTCTCGACCGCCAGCTCCACCCGCCGCCCGGCGTCCGCGATCAGCTCGAGGAGCCGCTCCAGGGTGAGCACGGAGGTGTCCGCGCGGTCCGCCGGGTGGTACTCCCAGTCGGGCTCCTCGTCCCGGCCGCGCCAGGTCTCCCGGGTCTTCCAGGAGCCGAAGTCCAGGGCGGCGAGCTCGGCGAGCTCCAGGGCCGACACCGCGCCGCGGCCGTTGGACGTACGGTTGACGCGCCGGTCGTGGACGCAGACGAGATGGCCGTCCGCGGTCAGCCGTACGTCGCACTCCAGGGCGTCCGCGCCGTCCTCGATCGCCTTCCTGTAGGCGGCGAGGGTGTGCTCGGGTGCGTCCTCGGAGGCCCCCCGGTGGGCGACGACCTGGGGGGAGTGCTGTCGTGCGTGGGTCACCGCGTCATGGTGCCACCGTGGCGGGGTACGCGGGGCGGCACGGGCGCGTACGTGAAGCGAACGGAGTCATGCGTACTCTCCGGAATGAGACGTTCGTCGGAAAAGTCCTATATAAAGAATGGCCCCGGACCCACAGCCACCGCTTATGGTGCTCTGACGGCCCGTGGGAAAAGCTGACGTCGTACAAAAGCACATGCACAGCTGAATCGCGCCGGACCGTGTAGAAGCGTGAATGAGCGTGACCGAGTGCGACCGAGAACAAACAGCCGTGGATCGAGGAGAAGAGCTGTGAGCACCGAGAACGAGGGCACCGCAGTACCCCCGGCCCCGTCCGCACCTCCCGTGCCGGTGGCAACTCCCGCTGCTTCCCCGCAGGCAGCCCCGCCCCACGGGGACGCGCCGACAGCCCCGCTCCCGCCGGTGCCTCCGGGCGCCCCCGGCGTGCCGGAGCACGGCGCGGCGCCCGCCGCGCACACGCCTGCGGACCCCTCCGGCGCGCCGCAGGCGGCCGGCCCCGCCCCGGACGGCTCCTGGCCGCCCCCGCCCCCCGCCACGCCCACCTACGCGGACGGCGGCGCGGGCGCGGGCCACACAGGCTGGGGCGCGTCGTACCAGCAGCCCGCACCGAAGCCGCGCAGCGGGCGCGGCGGTCTGGTCGCCGCGGTCCTGGTGGCCGCGCTGGTCGCGGGCGGACTCGGCGGCGGACTGGGCTACACGCTGGCCAAGAACAACGACAACGGCGGTTCCACCACCGTCTCCGCCACCGACAGCGGCAGCGCCACGCAGGTCAAGCGCTCTCCGGGCACCATCGCGGCGGTCGCGGCCAAGTCGCTGCCGAGCACGGTCACGATCGAGGCCGAGTCCACCAGCGGCGAGGGCGGCACCGGCACCGGGTTCGTCTTCGACACCGAGGGCCACATCGTCACCAACAACCACGTGGTGGCCGACGCCGTCGACGGCGGCAAGCTGACCGCGACGTTCCCCGACGGCAAGAAGTACGACGCCGAGATCGTCGGCCACGCCCAGGGCTACGACGTCGCCGTCATCAAGCTCAAGAACGCCCCGTCGGACCTCAAGCCGCTCGCCCTCGGCGACTCGGACAAGGTGGCCGTCGGCGACGAGACGATCGCGATCGGCGCGCCGTTCGGTCTGTCCAACACGGTCACGACCGGCATCATCAGCGCCAAGAACCGCCCGGTCGCCTCCAGCGACGGCAGCGCCTCCAGCAAGGCGTCCTACATGAGCGCCCTGCAGACCGACGCCTCCATCAACCCCGGCAACTCCGGCGGCCCGCTGCTGGACGCCAGCGGTGCGGTGATCGGCATCAACTCGGCGATCCAGTCCAACAGCAGCGGCGGTCTGGGCGGCTCCGGGCAGTCCGGCTCGATCGGCCTCGGCTTCGCCATCCCGATCAACCAGGCGAAGTTCGTCGCCCAGCAGCTGATCAAGACCGGCAAGCCGGTCTACGCCAAGATCGGCGCGTCCGTCTCGCTGGAGGACAGCACGGACGGCGCGAAGATCACCGACCAGGGTACGAGCGGCTCCGCCGCGGTCGAGGCGGGCGGCCCCGCGGCCCAGGCGGGCCTCAAGCCCGGCGACGTCATCACCAAGCTCGACGACTCGGTGATCGACTCCGGCCCGACCCTGATCGGCGAGATCTGGACGCACAAGCCGGGCGACAAGGTCACGATCACCTACAAGCGGGGCGGCCAGACCCACACGGTCCAGCTCACCCTGGGCTCCAGGGACGGCGACAGCTGACCCCACGCGCGCGTGCCGAACGGTTAGTCTTGTCCCCGCGCCGCTGATCAGGCGACGCGGGGAGGCGTGCCCGAGCGGCCGAAGGGAACGGTCTTGAAAACCGTCGTGGCAGCGATGTCACCGTGGGTTCAAATCCCACCGCCTCCGCTTGCTGAGCAGTAAAAGTGGCCCCCGACCTGGGTGCTTGGTCGGGGGCCGTTCTCGTGTCCGGTCACCGTGACTGCCCGGTGTTCCCCCCGGTTTCCCGCTCGATCGGGTACGCGTGGGGCACGGCAACCTTCTGATCCGTAGCTCTATGTGGATCGATCAGTGAGGGGCAAACCGGTCGTTGAGGGGCCTTGGGCGGATCCTGTTAGACGGGGTTGGTTGCTGTGGTTGCGGTACTTCTCTGCTGTACGGGTGTGCCAGGTGGTCAGGCGCGGCGCCATGCTTCGAAGAATCGCTCGCGGTTCTGTGATGTTTCGAACTCCCGTCGCCCGGCCAGCGCGACGCGCCATGCGCTCATCTCGGCGTCCCGTAGCCACAGCTCGCCCCCATAACGGCCACTAACGCCGATGGTGCCGTAGTCGAGGACTGAGCCGATGACCTCTGCCACTGCGGTGCGCTGGGATGGCGTCAGCTCCTCCAGGAAGCTCAGGACGCGGGAGGCGATGCCGCCCTCGTTGCCGTCATGGATGCGGTCGAAGAAGGGGCCGCCCATGTTGGCAGGATCGATGGTCATGGCCGCAGTGCCCCCAGCATCGCCGATGCGCTTCCAGAAGCTTTGCCCCTCTGCGGTTCCCGGCAGCGGGAGCGCCGCGAACAGGTCGATCAAGTGACCGTTGGCAGCTTGGCTGTACGCGGTGTCGCAGGTTGCAGCGGCGGCGATTGTGGCGACGTGGCTGGCGGTGAGGTCGCTCTCTTCGGGCCAGTTGAGCGGGACGTTGAGCTTCTGGGTGAGGTGCTGTTCTAGTTCGTCGTACTCATCGGGCTGTTCGCTGCCGATACGCCGGTTCACGATCACGCTGTCCCCCTGGGGCTGCGGTCCGATACTCGGACCTGCCAGCATGCCAGCGCCGGCAGCCTCGGCGTGGGTGGTTTTGGACGAGCTGGCTCCCCATCGCGAGCACCCATGCATTGATCGAGCGACTGCTTCGTCCCGAAGCAACTTGGGCGGGCGCTCGACCTTGGGCCTGTGCGCTTCCCACCTGCGGTGACGATCCACGGGCGTCCGCGGTCGTCCGCCGCTGTGCGCGGGCGTTGTCACGCAGTTAAACACTCAGCGACCCACGAGACGGTGTCGTAGGGCTCGGCTACGTTGCACGCATGACTGACAGGGATCCGCTCGTGCCAGCGCTCACCGGCCTGCTCATCGATGTCGTGTGGTGGCTGGAGAGCTGCGGGGATGAGGAAGTGGATCCCGACTCCGCGGTGAAGATGATGGAGAGCGTCGGCTGGGTACTGCTGCAACTGCCCGCAGACCAACGCGAGCGGCTCTTGCAGGTGATCGCGGACTTGGCCGAAGCGGAGCAAGACCCTGCGCGGCGCGATTTCCTGGAGTCGTTCCCCTTCGCCATCGGCATGGTCGAGGACCAAGAGAGTTGAGGTCGCGGCTGGATGGTAGGCGCCAGTTCAGCCACAACTGATCATTGGCGGCCGTGACCTGCGGCCGCCTAACCGATCACCGCTCTGACCTGCTGCTGAGCCGTCGGCAGTTGTCGACGTTGGTCACCATTGAGCGCCCTTCCACGGCGCGAGGACGGCCCGGGAGGGCGCTCGTGTGTGAGCACCGCATTAGGAGTTCATTGAGAGCTACGTGCGTGCTGCCGCATTGCTACTCCAAGGGCTCAAGGCAGTCCCCCTGCTACCTCCAGGGTCCCGGTGCGTACGCCTCTGTTGCCGTCGTCTTCTGCCGTCAGGAGGCGCAAAGCACCGGCATCCCGCTTCCAGGCCCACATGGAGGCCCTCGGGAATGGGCGCCGCCCTCACATATGCGGCGGGTCACGTGTGCCTCAGCTCCGCGGGCTGTGTCGAGCGGCGTAGCAGGGGCAGCGAGGTCGCCGCGGCCAGCAGGCAGGCGGCGAGCATCAGGGGCGGGACGGCCAGGGCCGAGTACGGCACGGTGAGTCCGTGTCCGGTGAGTGACGCGTACCAGATACCGACGGCCAGCCCGCCGGCGCCCGAGACCAGCAGGGCCGGTGCCAGCGGCAGAGCGGTTTCCAGGAGCACTGCGCGGCTCAGAATCGTCCGCGGCACGCCGGCGGCGACCTGCTGGGCAAGTGTCCGGCGCCGGGTGGCCACGGACTCGGCGGCGCCCACGGCGACCGAGACAAGGACGATCAGGAGGCCGACCAGGACCGCCGCCCCCGCCAGGTCGATCCCGCCGGTGTAGAAGTCCACGTCGGTGGGGGTGTACTCGCTGTGGTTCAGAGTCTCGAGCAGTGCCTCGCGTACGCCCATGAAGCCGGTTCCCACCACCGTCACCAGCAGGACGGCAGCATGGGTGCGCGCCGCCGCCCATGGATCGGCGGACAGCCGCTCGGCGGCGATCAGCACGGCAGGACTCCCGGTGCGCGCCGCGTACCGGCGCCCGGTCAACCGGGCCATGCCACCGCTCACCCACACGGCCCCTGCCCCGATCAGGAGCAGCGCGCCGAACAGGACCAGGGGAACCAGCCCGGCGGACCCGTACGTGAGCGCCAGGACGCCCCCGGCCACGGCCGCCACGACCAGGGCCGTGCCCAGCGCGACCGCCCGGCCCCCGCCCTGTCGGCGCGGCAACCTCCGCACCTCGCCGAGAGGCGAGGCGACCACCCGGCGCAGCGCCGCCAGGCTCGCCGCCATGCCCACGGCCGGTACCGCGAGCATGACGGCGGCCACCACCCACCACAGTCGCGCCGGAGGTCGGCCGGCCCCGAGTACACACCCGGCCACCGCCACGGTGCCCACGACCGAGCCCACCAGGCACGCGGGCCCGGACTCCAGCGCGGCGATCCGCCGCACCCGTCCCGGAGCGGCCCCCGCCAGCCGCAGCCGGGCCATACGGCGGTCGCGGTGCACGGCACCCAGCCGCGCGCACTGCCCGAGGAAGCCGAGGCCGGGGATCAGCAGAAGCAGCAGCGCCAGTACCACACCACGGCGCTCGCCCGGGTTGTTCAGCAGGCCATGGGCGACTGGAAGGTTCGAGTATCCGCGTACGGACGCCACGGCGGCGGCCATCCCGCCGAAGGCGGCGACGCAGGCCGCGCCCACGGCCGTGAGGCCGATCCGCCACCGCTCACGCCGGTCCGAACCACTGGTGAGCAGCCAGGCCAGCCGTAGATCCGCCCTCACTCGGACACCTCCAGTGCGGCCGTACGGCCGTCCGTCAGCCGGATCTCACGGTCGGCGTACGCGGCGACCGTGGCGTCGTGCGTGACCAGTAGCACTGCTGCGCCCAACTGCCGTGCAGCCGAGGTCAGTTCGGTCATCACCTGCTCGCCCGCAAGGGAGTCGAGGGCGCCGGTCGGCTCATCTGCGAACACGACCTTCGGGCCGGTGACCAGGGCGCGGGCCAGTGCGACGCGTTGCGCCTGGCCGCCGCTGAGTTCACCGGGGCGCGCCTCGGCCCTGCCCAGCACACCGAACCGCTCCAGCCACGTACGTGCCTGCCCCTGCGCGGTGCGCCGGTCGGTTCCGTTGAGGACCAGCGGCAGGCAGACGTTGTCGACCGTGGTCAGCTCGGGGATCAGCTGCCCGAACTGGAACACCACCGCGAACTCGGTCCGTCGTAGCTCGCTGAGCCGCTCCTCGGACACATGATCGAGGCGCTCGTCGCGGTACATCACCGGCCCGCGGTCGGGACGGACGATCCCTGCCATGCAGTGCAGCAGGGTGGACTTGCCGCTGCCGCTGGGGCCGGTCACGGCGAGGATCTCCCCGTTGCAGAGCTCGGCGGACGCGCCGCGCAGTGCGGGGGTTGAGCCGTAAGATTTGTACAACTCCCGGGCGGCGAGAAGGGGTTGTCCCGGCGTGGAGTCGGTGGTGCTCACGCTGCGTCGACCTCCGCGGTCAAGGTGACGAGCCGGCCGGCGGTGGTTGTCATCCAGCGCAGGTCGGCGTCGAGGTGGGTGAGGGCGTAGTCCGCCGAGAGCACGGTGGCGAGATCGGCGCCCTGTGCGGACTTCACTGCCGTGAGCTCCCGCATCCGCTGCATGTGTGCGGCCCGCTGCGCCAGCAGGTAGGCCGCCGGGTCACCGGCGGACAGGATCGCGACGACGACCTTCGCGAAGATCTCGTTCGCCACGAACGGCGCGGGCGGCGTGACGGACGCTGCCCAGTCGGCGAGTTCAAGTGCTCCGGCGTCCGTGCGGCGGTACACCGTCCGCTCCGGCCCGCCGTCGGAACCGGTCTCCTCGATCTCGGCAAGCCCGTCCCGGACCAGCCGCTGCAGCGTCGTGTAGACCTGCCCGTAGGCAAGCGGCCGGGCCTGCGGGAAGCGCTCGTCGTGTCGACGTTTGAGGTCGTATCCATGCCTCGGGCCGGTGGCGAGCAGGCCAAGGAGTATGTGGCGGGTGCTCATGGGCAGCAGTATTCACCGAATACATGTAGTCAGTGAATAGCCGGATGAGACTTGCTCAGGTCGAAGGGCTGTGACCTACGTCTCAGCCTGAGGGGAGTGAGGTGAGCCTGCGCCGACACGAGGCCGCGTAACCGTGGTTCCCCGTTGTGTCCCCTCGGAACGGGCACGCAGCGGGCACGATGAGCCCCTCGATGCGAACTACGGGCACGACGGTTGCTGAAGGCTGCCGGGCACGTCGGTCAGCCATCCGAGCCTGATGACAGCTGGCTACGGTCGTCGTGGTTGCTGTACTTCGCTGCTGTATGGCTCTGGCCGGTTCATCGGCAAGGTGAGCACCGAGCATCGCAGGCTTGATGGCTCTGGAACCTTCGGCGGGCTTCGGTAAGACTCGTCGAGCCGTTGGGACCACCACGGATGACGTCCGCACGTGATCGTCCTGTCCGTCGTCCTCCCATCCACACACTTGGCACATTTCGAATCCGCCGCGATGGGTGAGCGTCATGTGGTGACAGCATGGGCAAGGCTCCGTGCCGGTCTCCGGAACCCCATGGTTGTTGACGAATGGAACGGTCACCCCCTCATGATGCCTGGTCGGCGTCCATCGGTTTCGGCGGGAATCAGAAGCCGAAGAAGTGACGGGCCGGGTCCCTGACCTGCGGCCACGTGATCGACCAACGCTGCGACCTGCGATTTAGCTGTCGGCGGTTGTCAGCGTTGGTCGTCGTTGAGTGTCCTGCGACGGCCCCAAGACGGCCCGGCGGATGGGGCGCATCATGTCTTCACCGCTAGCGCCGTATGTAGGTGGGCGTAGCCTCAGAATTCCTATACATCCAGCGCCGTTCGCCTGAGGTTGAACTTATCGGCCACCTTAGCGTCAAAGTCACCAACGATCATGATCGTACTGGTGGCGACCTCGATATAGTCCTGCAATTGGAAGTTATAGCGCTCGCCCTTCTTGGCTTCCGGGACGACGCGCACGAATCGCTCATCGGCAATACCGCGCCGATGAACAACAAGGTTTCGAATTGCTACGCCGCGCTTGAGGGTCTTCCAGTACTCGTCATTTTCATGGATTCTTAGCCCCAGACGCTTCTCTATGTAGCCAGCGATCTCCTCCAGTCCCTTGAAGGAAAGCTGACTGATGCGCCGTTCCGCTGCCCATGCCGCAAACTCTTCAATAGAGGAGTGTGCAAGAACCTCCTCGTATGTCACCTGCTCCTGGCTCTTGAGGAGACTGGGCCTGCTGACCAAGACTTCAGAAAGCACTTCGGATACATATGACAAGAAGTTCTCAACGCACCGAGTCATGCCATATTCGGCGACCATGGGCAGGTTCTTTTTCAGTGTTGCTTTGAAGTGATCGCGTCGCCGATGCCAGTGCGGGAAAAGCATCTCAGGACCGTTGGGGGCGATTTCTGCGAAGGCCACGCCCAGTCGGTCCACCAGGGACTCGAACTCGTTGAAGACCATGTTGGCTGAAGTCATGTAGCGCATCTGGGCGACGTGATGCTTGAAGAAATCCCATGCGGCCGCAGTGGCGACATCAGGAGTAGTGAGCAGCTCGTCTTTTTCTTCTTGCACGCCAAACCCCTCCCTGATATGCATGGCGCGTGCGGCTCAGTCTGACAGACTGGCCCAAGGGCCGCCCAGTTTTACCGCGAGGTCGGTGGAGCGGCTTTGGGCTGGAGCTGCTTTGGCGCGAGTGATCATGGCCCCGTAAGCTTCCGGCGCGTCGGGCAGTCTGTGGACCTGCCCGGTAAAGCACGACGTTGGGGCCATGATCTTCGAGGCTCGCGCCAAAGTGGCTGCCTAAAGCCGTGGAGCCGACCGCCCCAGCCACGACGTGTTCTGACCTCATGCCGCCGGCCAACCCTCACCAGGGCGCGCGTCGGCGCAGCGCGGGCGGAGCGGGCCGAAGGCAGGAGCGTCGCCCGCAGCGGAGCCGGGAGCGCGCCCGGCGGAGCGGAGCGCAGCCGGGGCTTGATGAGGTAGAGAAACCTGTAACAGATCGCTTAGCCAACGGCGCTCCGCTCGGCCAAGCCGCGCAGCGATTCGGGGACTCGGGGCTCTGTGAGCTGGATGAGGTCGCGGATGACCTCGCGCGCCAAGTGATGGTCGTGAATCTGCTCGGGGGTCAAGGCCTCGGCTTCCAAGAGTGCGGCTGTGGCCTCACCGACGTGTCGCCGCTGCGCGTGTGCTCGCGCCACGTCAAGCAGGAAACGTGCCTGCCGCTCCGAGGAAAGTTCCGACGCGTCAACCCGCTGGGCCACCTCTAGGGCAAGACCTGCATCTCCCAGCTCCACAGCCGTACTTACGGCGTGGATCTCGACGTTTGTCGGTCCGAACTCCGTGTCGAAGTCGTTCCGGTCCCCACCCAACCGCGCCGCGATCTCTCGTGCCCGGTCAATGTGCGCGTGCGTTTGCCCTCGATTCCCCTCCCTTGCGTTGATCACTGCGAGGACGAGATTCATGGCGCCGAGAAGCGACAGTTCTTCCGGCGGGCATGCGGGAGCCTCTGCCCGTGGAGCCATGACAGTCACGGCGGACTTCGCTGCCTGCTCGGCTTGCTCCATGTGCTGCTGCCGCATGAAGGCGTGCGCCATGCGGAACAGACTCGCGACCACTTCCAGTGGCTGACCTGCGAGCTCGGCCGCCTGTAGCGCTCGGTCGGCCGCAACCCATGCTGCGTCGGCCTGGTCCTGGCGGGTGAAGCTCGCTGCTGCTACTTGGTACGCCTTGGCCCGCAGCGCGTGCAGCTCTGTTCGGTCTCCCGCCGGCGCGTGCCGTACCGCCGCTTCGATGGACGGCAGGAGCTTCGCGAGGTGATCGCTCAACGCGGCGTAGCTCGATGCATGTGCGAGCGACCACGCCTTGTCGACGCTCTGACGGAAATCGGCGAGCGCCGGGGTCGGCTCAGCCGGGGGTTGGTCGAAGAGGCTGCCCAGTGCTGGGTGACCGGTGAGCGCTACGCGTAGCCCGTCAAGGTCGTTGCTCTCCGTCGGCTCCTCTGGCTCGGCTTCCTCCGCCGGGGCAGCGTCCGGCCGTAGCTCGCGCACGGGTGCGTTGAGCGCATCGGCGAGAGCTTGAAGGACCGACAACCGTTCTACGGGTTGCACGCCTCTTTCGACCTGCGACACCCAGCTCTCTGAGCGCCCCATCGCGGCGGCAAGGTCGCTCTGCGACATGCCTGCGGCGCGGCGCAGCTCCTTAACCCTCTGGCCGACGGCCTTGGTGTCGTAAGTCGTCACTTCTCGGCCTCGGTCGGGTACTTGCCGGCGTATGGCTGGAGGCGGTCAACCTCGGTCTTCTCGATGTACTTGGCGCGCTCCGTCAGGAAGTGACGCGTGTGGGGCTGGCGCTCGTGCTCCTCGAAGGCGGCGCGATCGGCGTACAGCTCGAAGAAGATCCGCTCATTGGGCGCGCCCTCGACCTCGTGGCACGCGTAGACGAGAGTGCCG
The DNA here is from genome assembly GCF_042889305.1 of Streptomyces sp. NPDC002619. Lineage (NCBI taxonomy): Bacteria > Bacillati > Actinomycetota > Actinomycetes > Kitasatosporales > Streptomycetaceae > Streptomyces > Streptomyces sp. NPDC002619. The sequence goes on from NZ_JBIAQV010000002.1 coordinate 594,161, forward strand.
GGCTCGTGCGCCCGGATGCCTGCGGCGGTCTCTCGGATCAGTGCGTCAAACGCCTCGCCGGCGCCCTCGCGCAGCGTGAAGCGAACAAAAAGCCCGTAGTTGGCCATTTCCTTCTCCTTCTCCGTCGCATCCAGTCTCGCAGACCTGGAGTTCTGCTACTAGTCGCAGTTTTTCTGTTGACTCGCAGTTTTCCTGTGGATACGGTCGTAGTGAAGCTGCTACCTGAAGCGATCGGGTGGCTCAACTGCCATGCGGAGGAGACGCAATGCCGTCCTTCAAGATTGATCTTTCGACCGCTGTGGTGTTCGTGGCGACCGCGCCGGCGCCGAAGCTGGTCAGCCAGAAGACCGGTGAGCGGGCCGTGGACCGGGAGACCGGTGCGGGCCTGTCCACCGTGGGCCTGCTGGTCTCGGACGAGGGGGAGGGGAACCTCTACCAGGTCACCATCCCCGAGACGGGTCTCCCGGAGGGTCTGGCGCCGGGAACGCCGGTCAAGGTCGTGGGCCTGAAGGCTCGTGACTGGGAGAACGAGTTCAACGGGCAGAAGCGGCACGGGATCTCGTTCCGTGCGGTCGCGGTCACGTCGGCGGTCTGACCATGACGGACCTGACGATGTGGCTGGAGGCCACGGGAGCCTTAGCGGGGGCCGGCGGTCTGGGCTATGCGAAGGTACGCGCTCCGCGCGTGTACTGGTCGCTGGTCGGACTGCCGGTCACCTGGGGCCGGTTCACGATCACCTACCGCTCGACGATGGACGTGTGCGGGCTGACGGTGCAGCCGTCGCGTCTGCGGGCGTTCATCACGAAGAACGTGGCCCATCGTGAGGTGCTGCCGGTCCCGCCGAAGGTCCGCCGGGTTCGCGGTACGTCGACGGGGCTGCGGGTGACGCTGCGGCTTCCCGCCGGCCTGGAGCCGGCCGATCTGGTGGCCGCCTCCGAGCGGCTGCGGCACGCCTGGGGCGTGCACTCGGTGACCATCGCCGAGACCAAGCCCGGGTACGTCGAGCTGCGCATGACCGGCTATGACGTGCTGCGCCGGGTCCAGATGCCGCGCGGGGCACGCCCGGAGGGCCTGGCGGTTCCGGTGGCGCTGCGGGAGGACGGGACCGCGTTCGTCCGCGACTACCGCAAGGTGCCCATGGCGCTGACCCTGGGCGCCAACAACTCCGGAAAGTCCGTCTACCAGCGAAACCTGATCAAGGGTTTGGCGCGGCTGCCGGTGGCGCTGGTCGGGATCGACTGCAAGCGCGGTGTCGAACAGTCCGCCTACGCGCCTCGACTGTCGGCCCTGGCCACCAACCCGGACGACTCCGCGTCGCTGCTGGATGTACTGGTGGCGGAGATGGAATCCCGCTTCGACCTGCTGAGCCTGCACGGCGTCTCCGACGTGTGGGACCTGCCCGAAGGCTTGCGGCCGGTGCCGGTCGTCGTCCTGGTCGACGAGGTGGCGGAACTGTTCCTGATCGCCTCCCGCAAGGATGAGGAGCGGCGGGAGCGGATCGTCACCTCGTTGATCCGGCTGGCACAGATGGCCCGCGCGGTCGGCATCCACCTGGAGATCTGCGGCCAGCGCTTCGGCTCGGAGCTGGGCAAGGGCGCCACCATGCTGCGCGCTCAGCTCACCGGCCGGGTGGTGCACCGGGTCAACGACAAGCAGACCGCTGAAATGGGGCTCGCCGACGTGGCCCCGGACGCGGTCCTGGCCGCCGGTCTCATACCGGCCGAACGCCCCGGAACGGCGGTCGCGGCCGATTCCTCCGGGGGCTGGGCGAAGATCCGCACCCCGCACACCTCACGCGAGGAAGCACACGCGGTGTGCCGGGAGTTCGCCCACCTCGTCCCCGACTTCCCCGCCCTCGATCCCTTCCGTCCGCACGTGCCCGCCGACGCCCCGGCGTCCGGATCGCCCGCGGTCAAGCCGCTGCCGGTCACGGACTGAAAGGGGGAGAGCCCGTCATGGCCACACGTAAGAACGCCAAGCCCAAGCCCCCCTGCTGCCCTGACTGCAACGGCAAGGGGGAGATCGCCGAAACCGTCCGCGTCGGTGCCCGCAAAGGTCGTGTCACCAGTGATCGGCAAGCGGCCCTGTGCCTGACCTGCCTGGGCACCGGCGAAGCCGCGGCCAGTGAGGAGTGATCCGCCGTGAACCGCTCGATCCGCCCCGATGCAGTCCTGATCCAAGCCGTGATCGCCGGTGCGCTGTCCTTCGCGCACCTGCATGATCTGGCTGCGGCGGCGGGACAGTCCGGGTGGAAGGCGTGGGCCTATCCGGTCTCGGTCGACCTGCTGTTGGTCGCCGCCTGGCGGAGGCTGCGCACCGGCCGGGACCGCTCGTCCTGGACCTGGTTCGCGATTGCTCTGTGCGCCTCGCTCGGCGCCAATGTCGCCACGGCCGGCCTGCTCGACATGGACCACGTGCCGGCCTGGCTGCGCATCCTCGTCGCCGGCTGGCCCGCCCTCGCTTTCCTCGGCGGAACCCTCCTGGTCCACGCTCCCACTCCGAACGCCCCGGAACCGGAACCGAACCCCGGACCGGTGTCGCCACAAGTCGAGATGCACCGCACCGACACACCCGAACCGGTACCGGCGGCGGAACTGGCCCCGGCACCACCCAAGCCAGCCACTGCCACCCCGGCTGTTCCGTCGGCACTGCTCGATCACGCGCGGTCGATCGCCGACGCGCACCGGAACACGACGGGCGAGCCGATCACCGCCGGCGCGCTCACCGCCCGGCTCGGCCTGCCCGCCTCGACCTGCCAGGCAATCGCCGCCCAACTCCAACTCACCTGACCCCGAAAGAGGTTCCGCCCGATGCGCCCGAATCGCTTCTACGGCGTGGTGCAGATCGGGCCGGTCAAGGTCGGCTCCTACAACAACGGCCGTGGCCAGACCCGGCACACCGCTGCCTGCACTGCCCCCGGCTGTGGCTTCTCCACCGAGCACCGCGACCGCTCGGCCGCTGAACTCGCCGCCCGCACCCACCGCTGCAACGCCTGACCGAGAGGAGATCCGCCGTGTTCACCCCGAAGTACCCGACCCCGGACACCGCCCCCACCCCGACCACCATGGCGCAGCCGCCCACCGCGACTGCCCCGGTTCCCGCTCCGCAGACAAGCCCGGTCCCGGTCGCCCCGGCGCCGAACCGGCCCACTGTTCAGCTCACCCCGGGCAGCGCGCTCGCCCTCGCCGCCGGTGGCGGGGCTGTGGTCCTGGTCGTCGGCGCGGTCCTGGTCTCCATGCTCCTGGCCGTTGCCATCACCGCCATGTCGGTGGCTGTGGTCGCGGTCGTCCTCAAGTCGCTGTTGAAGGACCTCGACAAGCAGCGCTGAACGGCCCCGGGGCGGCTCTCTCGCCAAAGATCCGCCGCCCCGGTGCCTGCACCTCTTCCTGATCCAACGGACCCGAAAGGGAAGCCCCATGATGCCCCAGCACGCCCCGAGCACGCGCGTCTGCCGTGACTGCGACGGCTTCGCCACCGTCGCGATCACCACCGGTACCCGCAACCTGGACGGCACCCGCGCCACCCTCACCGTCGCCTGCCTGGCCTGCCGCGGCACCGGCCACGCCACCCCCGCCACGGCCTCGACCGTTCCGGCCGGGAGGTGAGTGGCATGTTCCGCAAGCTCCCCGCCGACCTCACGCCTACCGAGGACCGCCCCGGTCTGCGCGTCCGCGGCGGCACCCAGTACACCCGCGCACAGGGCGACTACGTGTGCGGCGGCTGCGGCGCCGAGGACCACGCCAACGGCGACGACGACGTCAAGGCCCTGGTGGCGGACTACACCGACAACCACGGCCCCGCGCACGCGAAGGGGGGCAAGTGAGGTGAAGAGTCTTACGACCTCGATCCACATCGAGCCGGACACCCGCTTCCGTGTCACATCCTTCGCCGAGCACGCCAACCCCTTCGTCAGCCTCCGCATCGGGGGTGACTTCATCGAGGTCGCGTTGATCGCGTCTCTTGGCACCTCCGAGGCCCTGCGCAACCTGGCCGCCGCAGCCATCGACGCGGCTAACGCCCTGGACACCATGGCCACAGACGTGCCGGAGGCGCTCGCGTGACCGACACCGCCACCACGGCAGGCCTGGACCCGGCCACCCTTGGCGACCTGCTGAGGCTGGCCGGGTCCCCCGGCTTCGACCGCATCCAAGAACAGCTCCGCCGCACCGGCGGCTGCACCGACCCGATCCGGCTCATGGGCTCGACCGTCACGCGCGACGCGGCCACTGGGCAGGTGCTCCACTCCTACTCGACCGACGCCGAACCCGGCGGTGTCCTCCGCGTGGCCTGCGGGAACCGGCGTGCCTCGCGCTGCCCGGCCTGCGCCTGGACCTACGCCGGCGACACCTACCACCTCATCCGCGCCGGCCTCGTCGGCGATCCCGACAAGGGAACCCCGCACACGATCCGGGACCACCCCCGGGTCTTCGCCACCTTGACCGCGCCGTCGTTCGGCCCTGTCCACAACCGGCCCGGCAACCGGCCCTGCCGCTGCGGTACCCATCACGCCGAGGACGCAGCCGAACTGGGCACCCCGCTCGACCCGGACTCCTACGACTACGCGGGCGCCGTGCTGTGGAACAACCACGCCTCCGACCTGTGGCGCTACTTCACGATCTACCTGCGCCGCGAGATCGCGAAACGGGCCGGCCTCACCCAGAAAGCCGCCCACGAACAGTCCCGCGTCTCCTTCGGCAAGGTCGCCGAGTACCAAAAGCGCGGGGCCGTCCACTTCCACGCCGTGATCCGCTTCGACGGACCCGAGGGACCCGACACCCCGCCCCCCGTCTGGGCCACCCTCGGCCTGCTCGCCGACGCCATCCACGCCGCAGCCGCCCGCGTCACGGTCGACGTGCCGCCCGCCGGTGACCAACCCACACGCACCCTTCGGTGGGGCACGCAGCTCGACGTCCAGCCGATCGGCGCCTTCGGCCACGGTGAGGAGATCACCGAACAGGCTGTCGCCTCCTACGTCGCCAAGTACGCCACGAAAGCCGCCGAGACGACCGGCACCGTGGACCGCCGGATCGGTAACAAGGAAGCCCTCACCCTGCTCGAGGTGCCCGACCACCCGCGCCGGCTGATCGAGGCCTGCCTCGACATCCACCCGCTCTACCCGGACCGGAAGTTACGGGACTGGGCCCACATGCTCGGCTTCCGCGGCCACTTCTCCACCAAGTCCCGCCGCTACTCCACCACCCTCGGCGCCCTGCGCCAGGTCCGCGCCGACTACCGCGCAGCCCAGCAACGCGCCGCCCTCGGCCTGCCCGACCCCGACGACGACCCGGAGGCAACCACGCTCACCCTCGCCCACTGGACCTACGCCGGCCACGGCCACACCCCCGGCGAATCCTGGCTCGCCGCCACCATCCGCCGCGACATCCAACTCAACCGCGAAACCGCCCAAGAAGCCTTGGCAGACCTGCGTCAGGAAGGAGAGCACGATCATGAATGAGCGCTACCTCAGCGTTGGCCAGGTCGCCGAAGTCCTCGGGACGTCCGTGCGCTTCCCCCGGCGCCTGATCGAAGAGCGGCGCATCGCGTACGTCAAGGTCGGCCGTCACGTACGCATCTCGGAAAGCGCCGTACGCAAGTTCATTGCCGCCAACACCGTGGAGCCGATCGACTTGCGGCCGACGCATCTGGGGAGGGCTGCCTGATGGCCGGCAAACGCCAATCCCGCCGGACCTTCGGTCGTGTCCGGAAGCTTCCCTCCGGCCGCTTTCAAGCCCGGTACCCAGGGCCTGACGGCGCGCTCCGGCCCGCTGATCGAACGTTCGCCACGTCCACGGACGCTGACCGATGGCTCATGAGGAAGCGCATCGAGATCGAAGAGGGACGCTGGCTCGACCCGGCTGAAGGGCAGACGACCGTACGCGACTGGGCGGCCCGTTGGTTCGCCGCTGTCTCCCCGCAGCTCAAGCACACGACTCAAGCGTCGTATCGATCCCTGATCAATTCGGTGATCAATCCGACGCTCGGCGACCATGAGCTGTCGAGCCTCCGGCCGATCACGATCGCCGAGTGGGTTGGTGGGATGAAGAGCAAGGGGCTCAGTGTTTCGCGCATCAGGCAGGCGTACCGGGTGCTGTCGCAGATCATGCGGTCGGCGGTCGACAACGACATGATCCCGCAGACGCCATGCCGGGGCGTGAAGCTGCCTCGGATGCCGCAGACGGAGCCACATATCCTCACCCCGCTCGAAGCCTCGCGGATCGTACGAAGTGCAGCCAAGCCGCATGATCTGCTGATCGCGCTCCTCGCGTACGCGGGCCTGCGTGTCGGCGAGGCGTTCGCTCTTCGGCGCGTGGACATCGACGTGTCCGGCCGACTTGTCCTGGTGGATGAGAACCTCGCCGAAGCGGACGGCACCTTGGTCTTCGACACTCCCAAGTCGCACCAGAAGCGGCTCCTTCGCGTTGGCCCGTCGCTCGCGAAGCGGCTCGGGAAGCATCTGGAGACCCTGCCCGGCGGGGATGACGCGCTCCTGTTCACGACGCCCGGCGGACAGCCGCTGCGCTATAACCAGTGGCGCAAGGCGTACTTCAACCGTGCCGTCTCGGCTGCCGGGCTGAGCGATGTGACCCCGCACGATCTCCGTGCCTCACATGGGACGTGGGTTGCCGACCGGTACGGCGTGATGACTGCCGCTCACCGGCTCGGCCATTCGAACGCGAGCGTCACGACCCGGCACTACGCTCGCCCGGTCGCCGGTCGTGATGATCAGGTGGCAGAAGCGGCGGACTCCTGGCTCAACGGGCACGATCACGAGCCTGGGGCACGTAGCGGGCACGACGACGATGACGACGGCTCCGCCGGGGTGCTCGCACCCATCTGACCTGCGGTGGAGCCATCGGCCTACATGGTCGGGCAAAGGTCTTGAAAACCGTCGTGGCAGCGATGTCACCGTGGGTTCAAATCCCACCGCCTCCGCGCAGGTCATAAGCGTTGCAGGTCAGGAGGGGTGCCCTTGTCTGGAGGGCACCCCTTCTGTGTTCACCCTGTCTCACCCTGATTCGGCGGTATCCCACCTCGCGACCTGACTGGCCGTCATGTGGCGGAAGTTCGTGACCGCCGGTCCTCGATCGCTGTTGTTCTGATCGTGCAGATGATGTGTGCCCGGATGTGTAAGCGGGAGAGCCGGACGGGGTGCTGCTGCGGGTTGGCCACAGGTTCAGCCGGGCTGATCTGCGGCGGCGGATGCGGAACCAGGTGCGGGCATTGCACCCATGAGGCGCGCTGTGACCGGCCTACTCGGCGAGCTGCCAGCCGTTCTTCCGCCCGACGGGCGCCGAGGCCGCTGAACCGTCCCCTCCAGCCCGCGCTTGCAGGCGCGCGGGCCGCCCGTGTGACCTGCCCAGTTCCACGGCAAGGGGAGTACCGCCGTGGCTCGCGGGGCCTATCGTGAAAAGAGAGGTCAGTGGGTCGAGGTGAAACAGACATGATGGAACAGGAGATCGGCTGCAAAGCGGTGTTCCAGGCCCTTCCCGGGGCGGCGGCCCTCCTGACCCTGCAGCTGGTCTATGCGGACGTCAATGAGACTTGGCTGCGCCTCCTGGGCCGCACCCGTGAGCAAGAAATCGGCCGCTACATGCCCGACGATTTCGCCGACCGCCCGAACCACCCCGACGTAGCTTTGTTGCGCAATGTCGTGGCGTCACTACGCCGGGTGGCGGAAACCGGCGAGCGCGAGACCATGGAGCTGCAGCGGTTCGACCCGCCGGACCCCGGTCGGCCCGTGGGCGGAGACGAGCGCTACTGGAGTCTGACCAACATTCCCCTCTTCGGGCCGGACGGGCGGGTGGCGATGCTGCTGCACCGGGTGGAGGAGGTCACCGAACTCATCCGCGCCCGCGAAGTCGCGTTGAGCCTGCAAGAGGCGATGCTGCCAGCTCCTCGCCCGGTTGGACGCCATCCGGTGGCCGTGCGCTACCGGCCGGCCGTCGGCGCGCTGTACGTGGGCGGTGACTGGTACGACCTGGTCGATCTGCCCGGTGAACGGCTCGGGGTCGCCGTGGGCGACGTGGTCGGTCACGGGCTGTCCGCGGCGGGCGTCATGGGGCAACTGCGCAGCGCGCTCAGCGCCGCATCCCGCGCCGCCCACGGTCCCGCCCGGGCCCTGGAAGTCCTCGAGCTGTACGCACGCTCCGTCGCCGGCGCCGAGAACGCCACAGTGGCCAACGCGTTCGTCGACTGGGACACCCACGACATCACCTACAGCAGCGCCGGCCACCCCCCGCCGGCCCTTCTGCAAAGCGACGGCACCGTCCAGTTCCTGGACCAGGCCACCGACCCCCCACTCGGCGCCTGTCCTCAACCTGCCCCCCGGCTGCAGGCCACCGTGCCCTTCGCCGAGGGCGCATGCCTCGTGCTGTACACCGACGGCTTGGTCGAACGCCGCGGTGAAGACATCGACACCGGCCTCGCGCGGCTCGCCGGCTCCCTGGCCCGCCACCAGAGAGCCGACCCCGAAACCCTCGCCGACGCCCTGCTGGCCGACCTGCTCCCGCCCGGCGGCGTCACCGACGACACCGCCCTTGTCATCGTGCACCTATGACCCGGCCCGCAACGCGCCCAGTCAGACCACATCGATGCCTGTGCACGTGACTGGCCAACTGAAACGCCAAAAGGCCAACTACCGGGCTCAGTCACAGTCGTTCACGAGCAGGAGTCTATGTCCGCTTGCCCCGGAATTCGAACACGCGCTCTAATCGACGGTATGGGCAGGCACCGAGTCGACCACCCCACCGAAATCCAAGAGCGGATCCTCCGCCACATCCGCGAACAGATCATCGAGCGCGGCGAAGCGCCGACCCTGCAGGAGATCGGCGCAGCCATGGGCCTGAGGAGCCGTTCGACCGTGCACTATCACCTGGTCGAACTGGAGACGAAGGGCGCCATCGTCCGCGACCCCGGCCGCAGCCGCGGCATCCGGCTGGCGTGATGGAACCGGCCGCGCCCAACGCCGGGCGTTACCACCTCGTCCTCGCCTCCGTCGGCCGCCCGGTACAGCACGGCTGGTGGTCCGACGAGGCCGTGGCGCGCGGCAAGTTCGTGTCCTGGGTGGGTGAGTACGGCACCATGCCCGATGCCCGTCTGGTCCTGGCCGACGAGGCCGAGGCTCGCCCGCTGGCCGTGTGGCCGGACGAGCCCTGGGGCTACCCGGCCGGATCCGCCTCGCCATGCCACACTGCCCGCTTCACCGCCTCGTACCGCGACAACGCCACGGCGCAAGGAATACGTCGGGTGGTGTGACTGCCGTCCCCAACCTTCTCCAAGCCCTCCCCACGGATACGGACTGAAGAGCGGCCGCTCGCGGCACCGGAGCGAACAGCGGGCCTGCGCTGTGGCCATCCTCTGGCCAGGGCACGGCTTGTAAGGCACGTGCAGTTGGGAAAGGAGCACGTCACACATGGTCCGAGGACCGACTGTCGGGCGGTCTTGAAAACCGTCGTGGCAGCGATGTCACCGTGGGTTCAAAACCCACCGCCTCCGCACAGGCCATGAGCCTTGCACGCCAGAAGGGGTGCCCCTCGGCGAGGGGCACCCCTTCTGGCATGCCTGTCCCTAAAGCTCGTAGTCCCGGGCCAGTTCCTCCCAATCCAGCCCCCGCAGCCCCGCGTCCGCGTCGCAGCCGGAAGGCACCTGTGGGTCGGGCTGGAACCAGATGACCGTGAGCGTGGAGCGGTACAGGACCGGGTCGTGGGTGGGAGTGAGCGCCGTGGAGTGGAAGTTGCCGACGCACGCCACCGGCGGGAGGACCTCCACGGGGCTGAGGGCGCCGGCGTACTGGTCGGGGTGTTCGCGTGGGGGCGGGACCAGGTGGACGGGCGTGGTGGGGAAGGTGTGCTCGGCGGTGCGGAGCAGGGCCTTGATGCGCAGGTCGTTGAGGGGCTTGCACGGGTAGCCCGCCAGCATCCCGCCGTACGTCGACGAGAGGCGCAGCTCCGCGAGGTCGACGGAGCGGCCGGAGGTGAGGACGACTCGGGTCAGGGACATGGGGCACACCCTAGGGACGGGCGGGTGGTCGGGCTCGTGGGTTGTTACGGGCGATGTCCCGTCATGCGTGCGGCCGACGCGATCGTCGCTCGGGCCTCGCGTTCCGTCAGGCCCGTGTTGAGGGCCGCGTCGATGAGCGGAGCGACCAGGGCGCGGCCGATGCCGTTCTCGTAAGCGCGGCAGGCCGCCCAGAAGAGGCGGGTGTTGCGTTGGCCCTCGTGGGCGGCGAGGACGAACTGGACCAGGCCCTGGCCGCGGTCGCCGACCGAAGGGTGCGTCGCCGGGTGAGTGGGACGCGGGGGTGGGGTGAGCAGGCGGAGGAGAGCGGGCGGGCAGGGGGCGGGGGCGAGGTGAGCCGTTCCGGGAGCGGTGCCGTAGGCGCCGTACTCGGTACGGGAGCCGGGGCCGACGAGGTAGCCGCCGGCGCCGCGGATGTCGATGCCGGGGGCCAGTCGGCCGGCCGAGTTGGGGACGACGACGTCGGGCGGGCCGGTGAGCCACAGGTGGCGGCCGCCGCTCGGGGTGAGGATGACGACCGTCTCCGGGATCGTGAACAGGTGCCGCAGGGCCAGTTCGCGCAGGGCGGCCGAGGAGTCCGTGCCGGACTTGGTGTCGAGGTCGATGCCGATGAGGTGGTGCGGGGGCAGTCCGCACGCGATGCCGTAGCCCGTCGCCCAGGGTGCGGCGGCGAACAGTCGGCGGATGCGGACCGGGTCGGTCGAGGCGTCGTACACGCCGTGTCCGAAGCGGCCGCACTCTCCGTGGCAGGGGCCGGGGTCGGGTTGGCCCCGGTGGGGGGAGCGCAGGGCCGGGAGTTTCGTCCGGGACAGGGGGATGACGGCCAGTCCGCGTTCGGCGGCTGACAGGGCGTGTGCGAGGGCCAGCGTCGTGGCCTGCCGGTCGGTGGTGGCCATGCCTCCATGTTCGTACGTACGTTCGAAAAAGGGAAGAGGGGGCGGCGGCGACGCGCCGGAGTGAACAAGTTGGCCAGAAAAGTGCCGGAACGGTTCCCCTCTTGCGGTGCTTGGGGTGCAAGTGTCCGTGCTGGTCATGAATGGGATGGGAGATCATCAAAAGTGGCGATAGGGGTTTATCGACTTGTCATCACGCTTGAGGACGAATCGCTCCTTCCAGGGTGGTTCGCCGGGGATTCGGTGGGCAACTCTGGATTCGCGACGTCGTGATCCACCGCCGGGGCGGTCGGCCAACTTCCCTGGTATCAGCCGTACTTCACGCACTTCACGTACTTCCGGCCACGAGGCCGACGAGTACTTGTTCTGGAGGAACAACATGGCAAGCATCCGTACCGCCCGCGTTCTCGCCGCCGTCTCCGCGCTTCCGCTCGCAGCCGCCCTGTTCACCGGCGTCGCGGCCGCGGCCAACGGCGCCCTCGCGGACGACGGATCGAACGCCGGCGTGGCGAGCATCGTCGGCAGCGGGGTCGGCCACGACAACAACGGCAACTCGTCCACCACGCAGCAGAACGCGGTCGGCTCCGGTGCCTCGAACCAGAGCAACACCGCGCAGGTCAACGGCTCCGCCTCCACCGCGATCCAGCAGGGCAACGAGAACGTCGTCATCCACTTCACCCGCCTGTGGTGACCCAGGCCTGAAGTCTCTGGTGGGGTGTGCTCTTTGGGGTCGTAACACGTCTGTGCGGCGGCACTTCGGTGCCGCCGCGCAGGCGTTTTTCTTGACAGGGACCACTTTCTGACGGACAGTCAGAAACTGTCATTCGTACCGGTCCGGGACGCGGCCCGTACGAGGTCGGAAGGGGGCGACACGGTGGAGGGTCCGCCGGACGACCTGTGGGTGCGACTCAAGGCGTACGAGGGGCAGCGCGCCGCCGTCGCCGGTGTCGGCAAGGATCCGGTCAACGTGCCGATGATCCGGCACTGGTGCGAGGCGATGGGCGACACGAACCCGGCCTACGAAGGGCCGGACGCCGTGGCCCCGCCCACCATGCTCCAGGCGTGGACCATGAGCGGCCTGTCCGGACACGAGGGACGCACGGGCGCGTACGACGGGATGCTCGCCCTTCTCGACGAGGCGGGCTGCACCTCGGTCGTCGCCACCGACTGCGAGCAGGAGTATCTGCGGCCCCTGCGGCCGGGCGACGAGGTCACCTTCGACACGGTGATCGAGTCGGTGTCCCAGCGGAAGACCACCAAGCTGGGCACGGGGTACTTCGTCACGACCCGCACCGACGTCAGGGTGGGCACCGACCTCGCGGGCAGGCACCGCTTCCGCATCCTCAAGTACGCCCCCGCGCGCCGGAAACCCGAGGCATCGAGTGCCCGGCGCCCCCGCCCGGTGATCAACCGGGACAACGCCGGCTTCTGGGAGGGAGTGAACCAGCACCGTCTGCTCATCCAACGCTGCACCGACTGCGGCACACTGCGCCACCCCTGGCTGCCGGGCTGCAACAGCTGTGGCGGCCTGGAGTGGGACACGGTCGAGGCGAGCGGTGAGGGGACGGTCCACTCGTATGTCGTGATGCACCACCCGCCCTTCCCGGCGTTCGACCCCCCTTATGCCGTCGGGCTGATCGAACTGGCCGAGGGCGTGCGGATGGTGAGCAATGTGGTGGGGGTGCCGTACGACAAGGTGCGCATCGGCCTGCCGGTTCGGGTGGAGTTCCGGCGGTACGGGGACGCGGGTGACGGCGAGGGCCTCCAGGTTCTGCCCGTCTTCCGGACGAGCGGGGGTGAGGTCTGACATGGACTCACCGAAGGTGGCGCCGATCGCGGGCGCGGAGCTGCCACCGCTGGAGATCCCGATCACGCGCACCCTGATCGTGGCCGGCGCGATCGCGTCAAGGGACTACCAGGACGTGCACCACGACGCGGAGCTGGCCCGGCGGAGGGGCTCCCCCGACGTCTTCATGAACATCCTGACGACGAACGGCCTGGTCGGCAGATACATCACGGACCACTTCGGCCCGACGGCGGTCCTCCGCAAGGTCGCCATACGACTGGGGGCGCCCAACTACCCAGGCGACACGATGGTGTTGACGGGCAGGATCGAGGCGGTGGACGGCGACACCGCGACGGTCCGGGTGACCGGGGCCAACGGCATCGGCAGGCATGTGACCGGGACGGTGACGGTCACCGTCCCGCACGAGGGCGGCGCGCGATGAGCGTACGCACCCGGGACACGCTCGGCGGACGCGCGGCGATCGCCGGCATCGGAGCCACGGAGTTCTCCAAGGACTCGGGGCGCAGTGAGCTGCGGCTGGCGGTGGAGGCGGTGCGGGCCGCGCTCGACGACGCGGGGCTGACGCCGGGCGACGTGGACGGGCTCGTGACGTTCACGATGGACACCAGTCCGGAGATCACCGTGGCCCAGGCGTGCGGAATGGGGGAGTTGTCGTTCTTCTCCCGGATCCACTATGGCGGCGGGGCGGCCTGCGCGACCGTCCAGCAGGCGGCGCTCGCGGTGGCGACGGGCGTGGCGGAGGCCGTGGTCTGCTACCGGGCGTTCAACGAGCGGTCGGGGCGCAGATTCGGCGCGGGCGTACGGCACCGGGAGCCGACGGCGGAGGGCGTGGCGCTCGGCTGGGCGCTGCCGTTCGGGCTGCTGACCCCGGCCTCCTGGGTGGCGATGGCGGCGCAGCGGTATCTGCATACGTACGGGCTGACCCCGGAGGCGTTCGGACACGTGGCCGTGGTGGACCGCAAGTACGCGGCGACCAACCCGGCGGCGTACTTCCACGGCCGTCCGATCACCCTCGCCGACCACGCGGCCTCCCGCTGGATCGTCGAGCCGCTGCGGCTCCTCGACTGCTGCCAGGAGACGGACGGCGGCCAGGCCCTGGTGGTGACGTCGGTGGAGCGGGCCCGCGATCTGCCGCACCCGCCGGCGGTGATCGCGGCGGCCGCCCAGGGTGCCGGCCGGGCCCAGGAGCAGATGACCAGCTTCTACCGGGACGACCTGACGGGCCTGCCGGAGATGGGCGTGGTGGCCCGGCAGCTGTGGCGCACCTCGGGACTGACCCCGGCGGACATCGATGTGGGGATCCTGTACGACCACTTCACCCCGTTCGTGCTGATGCAGCTGGAGGAGTTCGGGTTCTGCGGCCGGGGGGAGGCGGCGGACTTCGTGGCCGGGGAGCGGCTGCCGCTGAACACGCACGGGGGTCAGCTCGGGGAGGCGTACCTCCACGGGATGAACGGCATCGCGGAGGGCGTACGCCAGGTGCGGGGGACGGCGGTGAACCAGATACCGGGGGCGGGCCGGGTCCTGGTGACGGCCGGGACGGGAGTGCCGACGTCGGGGCTCGTGCTGGCGGGCGAGGGCTGAGTCGTGACGGGCCGACCAGCCGTCCCTCAGGGGTCAACCCGGAGTAGAGGCCGGCCCGTACTCCACCTACAGGAGGTGTAGTCGACCCCAGCCCTACAACCTGAGGCGGACTCTGCTTCGGGACCTGCGGCCGATCCGCAGGACCGGGGGCCGCTCCTAGCGTGGAGCCATGACCACACCCGTCTGCACCAGCGCTTCGGACGCCGCGACCGCGGCCGGGCTGGGCCGCCCGTATCCGTCGTTCTCGTCGTACGTCAGGGCCCGCCAGCCGGTGCTGCTGCGTACCGCCCGGTCGCTGACCGCGAACCCCAGCGACGCGGAGGATCTGCTGCAGACCGCGCTCGCCAAGACGTACGTGGCGTGGGAGCGGATAGAGGACCACCGGGCGCTCGACGGCTATGTGCGCCGCGCGCTGCTCAACACCCGGACGTCGCAGTGGCGCAAGCGCAAGGTCGACGAGTTCGTGTGCGACGAACTGCCCGAGCCGGAGCCCGTGCCCGCCGGGGACGACCCCGCGGAGCGGCAGGCGCTGCACGACGCGATGTGGCGGGCCATCATGAAGCTGCCCGCGCGGCAGCGGGCGATGGTCGTCCTCAGGTATTACGAGGACCTGAGCGAGGTTCAGACGGCCGAGGTGCTCGGCGTCTCGGTGGGCACGGTGAAGTCGGCGGTGTCGCGGGCGCTCGGCAAGCTGCGCGAGGATCCCGAGCTGGGGCTTGCGCGATAGAGGGCGCACGTGGGGCAATTGGGGCCGCACGTGACGTGATCGATCACCGAGCCCTAGTGACATACCACGCGGTATGTGCGCAGAATCAGCGCAGCCCTTACCACCGCGTAGGCAATGTCGCCCCCGGGAGGACGCCGTGCTGAGCACCATGCAGGACGTACCGCTGCTGATCTCGAGGATCCTGACCCACGGGTCGACGGTCCACGGTTCGTCGCAGGTCACCACCTGGACGGGGGAGGCCGAGCCGCACCGCCGCAGTTTCGCCGAGGTCGGTGCCCGCGCGGCCCAGTTGGCGCACGCCCTGCGCGAGGACCTCGGGGTGGCGGACGACGACCGCGTTGCCACGCTCATGTGGAACAACGCCGAGCACGTCGAGGCGTACTTCGCGATCCCGGCCATGGGCGCGGTGCTGCACACGCTCAACCTCCGGCTGCCCGCCGACCAGTTGGCCTTCATCGTCTCTCACGCCGCCGACCGCGTGGTGATCGTCAACGGTTCGCTGATCCCGCTGCTCGCCCCGCTGCTGCCCCGGCTGACGACGTTGGAGCACATCGTGGTCTCCGGTCCCGGCGACCGCACCCCGCTCGCGGACGCCGGCGTACAGGTGCACGAGTACGAGGAGTTGCTCGCCGGGAAGCCGACCGCGTACGACTGGCCGGAGCTGGACGAACTCCGGGCCGCCGCCATGTGCTACACCTCGGGCACCACCGGCGACCCCAAGGGCGTGGTCTACAGCCATCGTTCGATCTATCTGCACTCCATGCAGGTCAACATGACCCAGTCCATGGGTCTGACCGACCGGGACACCTCGCTGGTCGTGGTGCCGCAGTTCCACGTCAACGCCTGGGGACTGCCGCATGCCACCTTCATGACCGGCGTCAACATGCTGATGCCGGACCGCTTCCTGCAGCCCGCGCCGCTGGCCGAGATGATCGAGACCGAGCGCCCGACCCACGCGGCCGCCGTGCCCACGATCTGGCAGGGCCTGCTCGGCGAGCTGCACGCCAAGCCCCGTGACGTCTCCTCGCTCACCCAGGTCACCATCGGCGGCTCGGCCTGTCCGCCCTCCCTCATGGAGGCCTTCGACAAGCTCGGCATGCGGGTCTGTCACGCGTGGGGCATGACCGAGACCTCCCCGCTCGGCACGGTGGCCCGGCCGCCGGCCCACGCGGTGGGTACGGAGGAGGAGTTCGCGTACCGGCTCACCCAGGGCCGTTTCCCGGCCGGCGTCGAGGCCCGGCTCACCGGCCCCGGCGGCGAACGCCTGCCCTGGGACGGCGAGTCGGCGGGCGAGCTGGAGGTGCGCGGCCCATGGATCGCGGGCGCCTACTACAACGGCCCCGACGCCGAACCCCTGCGCCCCGCCGACAAGTTCAGCGAGGACGGCTGGCTGAAGACGGGCGACGTCGGCACGATCTCCCCCGACGGCTTCCTCACCCTCACCGACCGGGCCAAGGACGTCATCAAGTCCGGCGGCGAGTGGATCTCCTCGGTCGACCTGGAGAACGCGCTGATGTCCCACCCGGACGTCGCCGAGGCAGCCGTGGTCGCCGTCCCCGACGACAAGTGGGGCGAGCGCCCGCTGGCCACGGTCGTCCTCAAGGAGGGCGCCACCGCCGACTTCGAGACCCTGCGCGCGTTCCTCGCCGAGGAGCGAAGGATCGCCAAGTGGCAGCTCCCGGAGCGCTGGACGGTCATCGCGTCCGTGCCGAAGACGAGCGTGGGGAAGTTCGACAAGAAGGTGCTGCGACGGCAGTACGCGGACGGGCAGTTGGACATCACGCACCTCTGACCGACGCCGACATCGACACCGGCCCGCGCCATGCCTTCAAAACGGCGGCGCGGGCCGCTAGTTGGTGCCGATCCGTGCCAGCAGATCGACGATCCGGCTCTGCACGTCCGCGCTCGTGGAGCGCTCCGCGAGGAACAGCACCGTCTCGCCCGAGGCCAGTAGCGGGAGGTCGGCCTGGCCGACGGCGGCGGTGTAGACGACGAGCGGGGTGCGGTTGAGCTGACCGTTCGCGCGCAGCCAGTCGATGATCCCGGCGGACCCGGCCTGCCGCCGGGGCACCTGCATCAGGTCCATCACGACCAGGTTCGGCCGCAACTGACCGGCCAGCGTCACCGCGTCCGCGTCGCTCGCCGCCCGTGCCACCTGCATCCCGCGCCGCTCCAGCGCCGCCGTCAGCGCCAGCGCGATCTCCGCGTGCTCCTCGATGAGCAGGACGCGCGGCGGATGCTGCTCACTGTCGCGCGGGGCGAGCGCCTTCAGCAGTACGGCGGGATCGGCGCCGTACGCCGCCTCACGCGTCGCCTGCCCGAGCCCGGCCGTGACGAGGACCGGCACCTCCGCGGCCACGGCTGCCTGCCGCAGTGACTGCAGCGCGGTACGGGTGATCGGCCCGGTCAGCGGGTCCACGAACAGCGCGGCCGGGAACGCCGCAATCTGCGCGTCGACTTCCTCGCGGGAGTGCACGATCACCGGACGGTAGCCGCGGTCGCTGAGCGCCTGCTGAGTCGTCACGTCCGGTGCGGGCCACACCAGCAGCCGGCGCGGGTTGTCCAGCGGCTCCGGCGGCAGCTCGTCGTCGAGCGGCTGCGGGCGCGGAGTGTCCGCGATCTCGATCGCCCCGCCCGGACCGTCCAGCGGCTCGGGTCCCTCGGCCGCGTTTTCGTCGGGGGCGCCGATGGCGTACGAACGTCCGGCGCCCTCGGAGACCGTGGCCGGCCGGGACTGCCCGCCGAGCGTCGGCTGCTCGGCCGACGGATGCGGCCTGGCCCCCGACTCGGGGCGCTGCTCCGGGCGGGCGTCAGGGTCGCGCGGTGTGCCCAGCTTGCGGCGACGGCCACCACCGACCGGCTGATGGGGCGGCGGGGTCGGGGCCGCCGTCGGCTGCTGCACCTGCGCGGCCTGCCTGCTGAACGGCACGCCCTGCCCCAGCGTCCGCACGCTGATCGCCCGCCCCTGTGTCGAGTTCGGGTCGACCGGCGCGGCGGCCGCCTCGGCGGGCAGCGGCTGGGCGGCACGCGCCGGAGCACCGGCCCGCTCCGGCGGCAGGGGAGTTCCGGGAGCCGGGGTCCGGGCGGTGGTACCCGCAGCGGGGGTGGCGTCGGCACCGGGCCACTGCTGCGGGGCCGCCTCCGCGGGGAGCGGCTGGGCGGCCGGGGGCTGCACCGGGGCGCCCTGTGCGGGGAGCTGCGGGGCGGCTACGGCCCGGGTCTGGGCCGGGGCCTGGGGAGGCTGGGGCGCGGGAGCCGAAGGCTGGGGGATCTGTTGGGGGACGGTGTGCGAGGGCACGGGCTGTCCGGGGGCCGTCTGCGCTGGGGGAACCGGCTGTCCAGGGGCCACACGCCCGGCCGGAACCGGCCGGGCGGGAGTCATCTGCGGGCCCTGTCCGACGGTGCCCTGCGCGGGCACGGCTGCACTGGGCAGCGCCTGAGGACCGGCGCCGTTCTGGGCAACGGCACCGGCCGCAGGGACGCCACCGGCCGGAGCCACGACACCAGCCTGACCGGAGGTCCCCTGCGCCGGAACTCCCTGCCCGGAGGTCCCCTGTGCGGGAACCCCCTGTGCGGGCGTCCCCGGAGCCTCGCCCGGCCGGGTCACGGCGCGTCGGCGGCGGCCCGTCGGCGCGTTGGTGGGGTGCGGCTGCGGAGGAGTGTGGTCCTCGGCCAGGTCATGGGCCACAGCGTCGTGCCGGCCGCCGTCACCCGGGGCGACGGACCCCGGCATCGGCATCGGCGCCTGTCCAGTGGCTGGCACTGGCGTGCGCGCGTCGGCGGACTCGGGCGTGCGGTCCGCATCGGCGGGCGGCAGCGCGAAGACCGTACGAGCGCCCGCCTCCTGTGCCGCGGCACGCTCCGCCGCGGCGGCCAGCGCACGACGTCGCCGCCCGGTCGGCTCGGCACCCTCGGCCACTGCGGCCTGCGGCGCCGGCTCCGGCGTCGACTGGGCCGCGGGCAGGGCGGCCGGCAGGGCCTGCGGTTCACCGGCGTCGCGCCGGGCCCGTCGTCCGCCGGACGCGGGAACACCCTGCGCCGGTACGGTCCCGAGCCCCACCCCCGAGGCAGCCGACCCCGCGGCATGCTCCGCCGCGGTCACGACGGCACCCTCGGAAACGCCCTGGTCACGGGCACCGGCAGCAGCGACATCGGCTGGTCGCCCGCGCCGCCGCCCGGTGCCGCCGGAGGCCTCCGTGCCCTCGGCCGGAGTGTCCGCCGTCTCCCCGGCCGCACGCCTCCTGCGCCGCCCGGTCGGCGCGGGTGCCCCCGCCTCGGAACCGGAACCGGAGTCGGAACCGCCGCCGGACGTGCCCGGGACCTCGCTCTCCAGGAAGGCGTCCACGGAGGACCGCCGGGCCCGCCGCCGTCCGCCACCGCCACCGGAGGAGGCCTGCTCGGCGGCCGGAGCACCGGAAGCCAGTTCGAGGGCCTGGGACTGAGGCGTGACGGCCCCGGCCCCACCCCCGAGCGGCACTTCGAGGACGTACGCACTGCCGCTCATCCCCGGCACCTCGTGCGTCTGCAGCACGCCGCCGTGCGCCCGTACGATCCCGCGCACGATCGGCTCGTGCACCGGGTCTCCCCCGGCGTACGGCCCGCGCACCTCGATCCGTACGACCTCACCGCGCTGCGCCGCGGCCACGACCACGGTGTTGTCCATGTAACCGCCTGCCGACACGGGCGCGTTGCCGGTGGCGTCGACCCCGGCGACGTCCGCGACGAGGTGCGCGAGCGCGGTCGCGAGGCGCTGCGGGTCGACCTCGGCCTCGATGGGCGGCGCGTGCACGGCGAACTGCACGCGGCCGGGGCCGATGAGCTCCACGGCCCCCTCCACACCGGCGGCGACGACGGCGTCGAGCATCACCTTCGTACGGGTGATGTCCTCCGTACCGGCGTCGAGCCGCTGGTAGCCGAGGACGTTGTCGATGAGCTGGGTGATGCGCGAGTAGCCGGCGGAGAGGTGGTGGAGCACCTGGTTGGCCTCCGGCCACAGCTGCCCGGCGTCGTCGGCGGCGAGCGCCGCCAGCTCGCGGCGCAGCTCGTCCAGCGGCCCGCGCAGCGAGCGGCTCAGCAGGGTGAGGAGCTGTTCGTGGCGGCCGTACAGGGCCTCGTAACGGTCCTTCTCCCGCTCGCCGAGCGCGGCGTACCGCTCCTCGCCCGCCGAGAGCTCCTCCTCATGCCGCTCCCGCAGCTCCTCGAGCTCGGTCACGTGCTTCTGGCGCAGGGAGGTGAGGTCGGAGGCGTGCTCCTCGGAGAGCCGCTCCAGCTCCTGGGCGTGCTTCTTCTCGGCTCCGGCCTTCTCCTCGGCGAGCGTGTCGTACGGCCGCCGGTCGGCGAAGGTCATCACGGCGCCGACGAGCTGGTCGCCGTCGCGCACCGGCGCGGTCGTCAGGTCGACGGGCACCTTCTTGTTGCCCTTGGACCACAGCACCTGCCCGCGCACCCGGTGCTTGCGCCCGGAGCGCAGGGTGTCGGCGAGCGGCGACTCCTCGTACGGGAACGGGGTGCCGTCGCCGCGGGAGTGCAGGACGAGGTCGTGCAGCGCCTTGCCGCCGAGTTCGCCGGCCCGGTAGCCCAGGATCTGGGCGGCGGCCGGGTTGAGCAGGACGATCCGCCCCTCGGTGTCCGTGCCGACGACGCCTTCGGACGCGGCCCGCAGGATCATCTCGGTCTGCCGCTGCGAACGGGCCAGCTCGGCCTCGGTGTCGACGGTCCCGGACAGATCGCGTACGACGAGCATCAGCAGCTCGTCGCCGGTATAGCCGTAACCGTCGTACGCCTGCTGTCCGTTCTCCAGGTTGGCGCTGGTGACCTCGACCGGGAACTCGGTGCCGTCGGTCCGCCGCGCGATCATCCGGGTCGGCTTGGTCCGCCCCTGCGGGTCCATGCGGTCGGGGCGGCGCATGGAGCCCGGGATGAGCTTGGAGTCGAACTGGGGCAGCAGATCGAGCAGCCCGCGCCCGACCAGAGCCGTGCCCGGGGTCTCGAACGCCTCCAGCGCGATCGTGTTGGCGTTGACGACGGTCCCATTGGCGTTGACCAGTACCAACGCGTCGGGAAGCGCGTCGAGTATGGCTGCGAGGCGAGCAGCGCCTCGGGATGGCCTGCTGCTCACGAGACGCTTCCTCCCTGTTACCGCACTTTTCCCACCGCTCGGGCCATCTTGCCAACCGTCCCGCGGCGTGTCACGCGAGGGAGTCTAAGGGCAGTGGTTGCGCCCGCGACGCCGGATGAGAGGGAGGTCGCACGACGAAGTGAAGAGGAACGTGTGACCGCATGCCCGGCCGTCGCCGAACCTTCGCCACTCCATCGCCGCTCCTTTGCCGCTCCTGCGCAGAACTTCGCGGAATTCCGGGGGGCATCCGCGGAACTTTCACCGGAGCGGGGATCCGGTCATGAACCGTCCGTGAACAGTCCGCGAGCCCCCCCACGGACCGTTGACCGCCCAGGTCAGGCAGGAGCGGGACCATCCGGTTCCACCGGGCGATCTCGCAGCCGTCGCTGCGGTGGTACGTCGCGTCGACCGGCCGTCCGGCCCAGATCCCGGTGACATGGGCGGTGGCCGGACCGCCGTACTGCATCGTGCAGACGCTGCCCTGCGGCACCGGCGCGAAGGGCTCACTGCCCCAGCGCGTGTTCCGGTCAACGACCGAGCACGCGCCAGCCACGTCCGGGTGACTGCCGGAGCCGGGATGACACGACAGCCGGTACGTCCCGTCACGCCCGGCACCGGCGTGCCGGACGGTGACGGTCAGATGATCACTGTCGCGCAGGGCGGGCGGGGAGGCTGCGATGGCGGGCGTGGCGGTGACGAGAGCGACGAGCGAGGCGAGGGAGGCCATGACGGAAGCCGTGACGGTGGTGACGGCGGCGCGCGAGGTGACGATGGGCGACATGACCTGACCAACGCGCCACACCCGCGGACGTTGCGCCCGCGCTGCGCCGCACCCCTGAGAAGGCCTTTGCCCTGCGGCCCGGCTGCCTAGTACCGTGGGAGCCGATTGGTGACAGCACGCTCGACTGTGTCATCATCTGCACGCAGCACTCGCGCGCTCGCGTGGGAGGTTGTGCTGGAGGCGTCGCCTAGTCCGGTCTATGGCGCCGCACTGCTAATGCGGTTTGGGACTTCAATCCCATCGAGGGTTCAAATCCCTCCGCCTCCGCACCTGATCACCGAAGCCCCGGTCCACAAGGACCGGGGCTTCGGTGCTTCAGACGTGTTTCCGCAGGTCACAACGGGTGCGGGCAATGGATTTCACATGGCGGCGGCAGTCATGTAATGTTCTTCCTGTCGCCGCGAGCGGGCCGGAAGGGCCGGGGGCGGGGCCAGAAAATCAAAATACAAGCACTCGTAGCTTAACGGATAGAGCATCTGACTACGGATCAGAAGGTTGCAGGTTCGAATCCTGCCGAGTGCACACAGGTGAGAGGCCCCGGAGAGATCCGGGGCCTCTTGCGTTTCATGGGTGTACAGCAGCGAAGTACAGCAACCGTGTCAGCCGGTACCGCCCATCGCGTCGGACAGCTTGCCGATCGCCGCGCGTACCTCTTCTTCACTCGCCTCGGCGTAGACCTCCATCGTCATGGCGATCTGCGAGTGGCGGAGTATGCGCTGCGCCACCTTCGGGTGGACCTTGAGCGCGACCAGGAGCGAACTGCACGTGTGCCGAGTGTTCCGCAGCGGGATGACCCGGAGCCTGGCACGGCGAGCACGCAGCGCGAACATACGGGTCAGGTTGCCCGGCTCGATCGGGGTTCCGTACTTCGTGGTGAAGATCAGATCGCGGCTGTCTTGCCAGAGCTCCCCTGCGGCCTTCCGGTCGCCGGTCTGCTGGGCACGACGCATCCGCAGCGCCTTGAGGCACAGTGCCGGCAGAGGCAGGAAATCGTCAGAGTCCTCGGTCTTGGTCTCACGGTGCAGGATCTGCCGACCCGCCCGCTGGATCTGATGATCCACGTACAGCTCGCCCATCTCGAAGTCGACGGACTTCCACGTCAGACCGAGCACCTCACCACGGCGCAGGCCGAGGCACAACACGAGCACCCAGGCCGCGAAGAGATGGTCATCCCGGGCAGCCGCATCCGCGAGGAACCGTCCAGCCTCGGCGACGGACCACGGCTTGATCCGACGGCGTCGAGGCTTGGGCACCTTCACCAGGGAGGCGACGTTCTTGGTGATCTCTTCCTCGGTGACCGCGTGGGTGAGTGCGGCGCGCAGGGCGTCGCGGGACCCTTGGATCACTCGCCGGGACGGATAGGACTCGCAGCAGTCGCCGACCGCGCAACACTTCCGGCGGTTGGGCTCCTGCTTGGCGTCCTTCCCCTGGGCGCAGCACTGGCAGACAGTCGCCAGCTTGGTCAGCCACTCGCGCACATCCCGGACCGTCAGTTTGTCCAGCCGCTTCGCGCCGAGGTGCGGGGCGATGTAGAGCCGCACGTACCCCTCGTACGAGATGTACGAGAGCGGGGCGAGGTTGGGCTTCACAATCGAGTCGAGCCAATACGCGAGGAAGGCGGCGAGCGTCCGGTGCCGGGTGGCTACTGGTCCCTTCTTCGCGTCGGCGTGCAGCTGGAGCCACTTCTCGTGGACCTCTTCGCGTGTCTTGCCGTAGGCGTACTTCCGGGCCCGCTTGCCGTCCGGCTTGGTCACCCAGACGTAGGCCGCGTAGCCGTTCTTGTACGGGTAGATCGAGCCCTCACCGTTGCCGCGCTTGCCGCTCATGCCGCCCACCCCGCTTCGGCTTCCCGGGTGCGGCGTTCGACGTACTCGTCCACGTAGCGAGGCAGGATGCGGCGGCTACGACCGTCCTTGATGGAGCGGATCTCCCCGGTCAGGATCAGCATCTTGGTCTTGGAAAGCCCGTAGCCGAGCATTTCAGCGACCTCCCGTGTGGTGTACCACTTCCGCTCGATCAGGGTGGTCGTCATGTTGCGGCTCCTTCCAGGGCGAGTTGGTCTTGCAGTGCTGCGCGGGCGGTTTCGCGGTTCAGCTGGAGGTCCCGGGCGATGGTCGCGGCGAGGGCGGACTCACCCGGGGTGTGACCGTGTCCGGCGTACTGCCAGTCGGTGAGGACAAGCACGGTGTCCGGCTCGCGGTCGTCCAGGCCAAGGGCTTCGCGCTCCTGGGCGGCGCGGAAGTCGGCGCGGGCCTGGCGGAGTTCGCCGAGGGTGGTCGAGTAGCGGCGGGACTTTGAGGAGAAATGGCCGCGGAAGCCGAGCATGTGAGCCCAGGCCCACAGACGGCGTTCCGGGTAGAGCGGATCGAGCTGCTTGCACGCCTCGATCAGGCGACGGGTGTGGTCAGGGATCTGGTGGCGGTCGAGTTCGGAGAGTTCGCCGATGCGGCGGTCCAGGGTGCCGGTGTTCTCGGCTGCTTTGGTGGCGTACTTGGCGACGTAGGAGGCGACGGCCTGTTCGGTGATGTCGGAGCCGTCGCCGAAGGCCTTGACGGGGCGGACGTCGAGCTGGGTGCCCCAGCGGAAGGTGCGGGCGGGCTGGTCCTCGGCGGCCGGAACGGAGACCGAGGTGTAGGAGTGCGCCGCGGCGGCGTGGATGGCGTCGGTGAGGAGGCCCGCCGTCGCCCAGGACGGCGGCGGGGTCTCGGGTCCGTCCGGTCCGTCGAGCCGGATCACGGCGTGGAAGTGCAGGGCACCGCGCTTTTGGAACTCGGCGACCTTGCCGTACGACAGTCGTACGTGGTCGGGCAGTTCGCGGCGGGTGAGGCCGGCGCGGGCGGCGATCTCGCGGCGAAGGCGGGTGGTGAAGCGCTGCCACAGGTCGCCCGCGTGGTTGTTGAACAGGACGGCGCCCGCGTAGTCGTACGTCTCCGGATCGAGCGCCGTCCCGAGCGCGGGGTCGTCGGCCGGATGCCGGGTCCCGCAGCGGCAGACGCCGTGGTCGGGGCGGTTGTGGACGGGGCCGAAGGACGGAGCGGTGAGGGTGGCGAAGACGCGGGGGTGGTCGCGGACCGTGGAGGGGATGTGGCGGCGGTCGTCGCCCGCCAGGCCCGCACGGATCAAGTGGTAGGTGTCGCCCGCGTAGGTCCATGCGCAGGAGGGGCAGCGGGAGGCGCGCCGGTTGCCGCAGGCGAGGCGGAGCCGTCCGCCGGGCTCGGTCTCGGTGGAGTAGTGGTGGAGGGTCTGGCCGGTGGTCTTGTCCTTGGTGAGGGTCCAGCCGGTGAGGTGGATGGGGTCGGCGCAGCCGCCGGTGCGGCGGATCTGCTCGTGCCAGCGGTCGAAGTCGTCGGCCGAGGCCACCCTCAGCAGATCGCCGAGGGTGACCGGGTCGAGCTGGGTTGTGAGGTTCAACGGCGCCACCATCCGCGCTTCTGAGGGGTGTTGGCGTTGCTGCTGGACGCCTCGTTGGAGGAGCGGCCGGCGCGGGTGGCCTTCGCGGCCCGGTCCTTGTCGTGCAGGTGGTGCGCCTTGACGATCTTTTTCAGGCGGTCGTAGTCGCCGTCGATCGGGTCGGGCGGGATGCGGTCGACTCCGCGGCTCCAGTTGCGGGGCATCAGACGCTCACCGCCTGGCGGACGGCGGGGCGGGTGGTGGTGCCGGTGCCGTGGCAGGCCGGGCAGTGGGCGGTGATGGTCCGCAAGAGTCCGTGCCGGTTGCGGCCGCCGAGGGTGACGGCGGCGGAGGCGAAGCCGTCGCAGTTCGGGCAGATCCGGGCCCGGGGTCGGGTGTGGTGCGTCATGCTGGGGGTTCCTTTCGATTGCGGTTGGAAGGGGCCGGACCGTCCGGGCGGCGGCGATGCTTGGTGGCTTGTGCGCCGCCCGGAGGGCCGGTCAGAAAGAGACGGGGCGTTGCCCGCGGCGAGCGGCGCGTCCCTTGGCCGCGTACATGGCGGCGTCGGCAGCGGCGAGAGCTCCGGGAAGCGTGTGGGTGGGCAGGTCCGCCAGACGGCAGGAGCCCACGGACGCGGCGAGCGGCAGCGTCTGCCCGGCGTGGAGGAAGGGCCGGTGCAGGGCGCGACCCAGCTCGGTGAGGTCGGGTCGGGCCGTGTGGTCGATGATGGCGACGAACTCGTCTCCGCCGAGACGTCCGGCGATCCCGTGCCGACCGCACCAGGTGGCGAGGCGGGATGCGGCCACGGTGAGCGCGGTGTCCCCGGCGGCGTGGCCGTAGGTGTCGTTGAGGGTCTTGAAGCCGTCCAGGTCGACCAGGACGACGAGCGCGTCCGGGTGCCGGCGGATGAGGCGAGTGGCGCGGGCGGTCCATCCCGCTCGGGTGTGCAGGCCGGTGAGCGGGTCGCGGCGAGCAACTGCGAGCCGGTGGGCGAGGAACCCGGAGTGAGCGGCCCAGCCGACTAACGGCGGGACGAATGCCAGTACTTGCGTGTCCACGGTTCTCCTTCAGAAGCGGTTGGAAGAGAGGTGCGTGAGCCGTCCGGACGGCGGCGATGCTTGGTGGCTTGTGACACCGTCCGAAGGCCGCTCAGCGGCGCCGGTTGTCCGAGGCGACCAGCGAGCGGATGACCAGGGCGCAGACGGCGACGGACGCAGCAGTGATGGCGACCGCGAGGAGCAGCGAGACCAGGACCGCGCCGACGACCAGGACCACGGCCGCGCCGGTGCCGACGAGGGCGAGCACGGAGCCGCGGGTGAGCTGCACGGCCGGCCGGGCCGGGAGCGGCGACGGGGAGTCGGCCGGGGCGGGCGCGAAGTGCTGCGGGCTCTGCTGGATGACGGCGGTCGGTTCGACGACCCGGGCGGGCGGGGTGATCTGGCTGGTGGGCTGGGGCATGGCCGGGACCTTGGGGCGGAGCATGGCGGGGTCTCCCTTCTGGGGTGGTTACTTGACGGCGGTGTCGATGACGGGCGCGAGCAGGCTGTCGGCGAGGAGGTAGCCGCCGAGCAGGAGGACGGCGACGAGCCACCAGGGCGGGCGGATGAGCTTGACGCCGAGCCAGCCGACGACGATCAGGGCGAACCAGAGCGGGACGTCCACGAGGCCGTTCTCCTATCGGGCGGTGCAGTGGTGGGTGCGGGCGGCGAGCTGGGCGGCGGTCTGGCTGGAGTAGTCGGCGGACCAGCCGCAGTGATCGTTGGTGCACACCGCGGCGTGCTTGGTGTGGCCGTGGCGGTCGCGGTGGGCGCCGATCTGCACCGGGCCGATCCGCATCACGGAGTGGAAGTGGTCGCGGGCAGGCATGACGGGTTCTCCTTCCGGGTCAGGCGAGTTGGGCGGCGATGGCATCGGCGAGCTGGGGCGGGACGCCGAGGCGGGCGCGCAGGGTGTCGGTGTCGATGTGGGCGCCGGTGCGGGCCTGGTGGTCGGCGGCGAGCTTGCGGGCGTGGTCGACCAGCGCGGCCGGGACCGACGGAAGCGGCGAAGCCGGGGCAGCGGGTGCCAAGGCTGGGGTCCCGTCGGACACGGGAAGCGATGCCGGTTCGGGCTGCGGATCGGGGACGGATTCCCGCTCGACCTCCGGCGTCGGAGCCGGGCCCGTGGAGGCCGGCTGAACCGGCTCCAGGTCCTCGTCCTCGGCAGCGTGCGAGTGGGCGAGAAGGGTGCCGCCGAGGAAGGCGAGGGCGGGCCATCCGGCGATGCCGAACCGCAGCCAGGCCGGAGGATGGGCCAGGTCGAGGAACCCGGCGGTGGCGACGTTCGCGCCGAGCGAGGCCACCAGGGCGATCAGGAACCAGCACCAGGCCAGCCGCGACGGCCCATCGGAGCGAAGCCGGCGCCAGGCGGCGACCAGGAGAAGATCCACGCTGATCGGGTAGGCCCATCCCTTCCAACCGGTCTGACCGGCAGCGTCGGCCAGCTCGTGCAGGTGGGCGAAGGACAGAGCTCCGGCGATGACGGCCTGGACCAGGACGGCGTCCACGCGGAACGCGGGCCGCGCCATCACGAGCCGCCGGGGTAGTCGGGGCCGTCGGCCGGGTCGTAGCCGGGCGGGAACGTCCCCGCCGGCGGCTCGGGCAGGGACGCGGCCAGCGACGGGCCCACGGCGTCGATGAAGCCCTGATCAGCGCCGGATACGTCGGCGTAGAGGGCGAGTTGGCCCAGCAGGAGCACGGTACGGGCGAAGTCCTCGCAGTCGGGGCACATGACGTGCTTCTCCCTTCAGCAGGCATGGAGGGGGTAGGGACCCGGCGCGAGACGGTCACGCCAACCGGAGAGCGGGAGAGATCAGACGGTCGCGGGCGCGGCCTTGGCGAGCGGATCGCAGACCGGGGTCGGGGAGCCGACGATGGGCCGGAAGGCCGCGAGAGCGGGCAGGTCCGGGGTCCAGTCGGCGTAGCGGTTGCAGATGTTCACCGCTGCACGCAGCGAGGTGTGCGGGGCGCGGATGCGGGCCCAGCCGCCGGAGGAGTCGCCGGTCACGGCGATGCCGGGGGTGTCAGTGGGGATCTGGATCGCGGCGAGGACGGCGTCCGGGGCGATATCGCCGAAGGCCATGTTGGCGGAGGATTCGTCGTTGACGCGGTGGGCGGTGCGGCCGGTGAGCTGGGCCCGGAGCATCGTGATGCCCTTGCCGAGTTCGGAGCCGAAGCGCTGCCCGCAGATCTCCAGATAGATCCCCGCAGCCCTACCCAGCTGGGCGAGGCGCACCAGGGCCGTGATGATCCGGTCGCGGCGCTTCTCCTCGTCCTTGGACGCGAACAGGGCGAGTTCGGCGACCTCGTCCACCAGGACCACGATGGGAGTCGGCCGCAGGTGCTCGGGCAGGTCCCAGATGTCGGCGGCGATCTCCGCATCCGGCACGTTCACCGTGATCCGCTGCTCAGCCCGGATCACCTGATAGACGTCCGCCATGTGCGAGACGAGGGCTTCGAGGAGATCGAGAGCGGAGTCGGGATTGTCGGCGAGCGCGGAGAACCGGCGCGCCAGCGGGAAGAGTTCGACCCCCTGCTTACAGTCGATCCCGACCAAGGCGACATCCATCGGGGCGAGGCCGGCCACCAGGTTGCGCTGGTAGACGGACTTCCCGGACTCGGTCGCGCCGAGGGTGAGTCCGTGCGGAACGGCCCGGTAGTCGCGGTAGTGCACGGCCCCGTCCTCCCGCAGCGCGACCGGGACTCGCATCGGCGCCGGATCAGCCTTGGCGGGCATCTGGACCCGCTTGAGGACGTCGTAGCCGGTCATCCGCACTTCCACGACACCGGAGCGCAGTTCCCGGGAGGTCACGCCGTACATGCCGAAGGAGTGACGTAGCCGGTCGGTGGCGGCGGAGACGTCGAACGCGTCCTGTCCGGGGCGGAGTTTGAGCCGCAGGACCAGGCCGGTCCGGGTGGGCCGGAGACGCAGGATGCGCGGGGCCCTCGACTCCGGGACGGGCCGGTTGGTCATCCGGGCCAGGGCCAGACGCCAGCGCGAGGGCGGGACAGTCAGCCTGCACGCGTCCATCACCGAGGTGTAGCGGACCAGGACCCGCAGCACGGCGAACGCGGCCCCGAAAGTCAGCCAGTACCAGGCGGGGCGCCACCACCGCAGGACCAGCGCGGCAGCAACGATCAACACCAGGGCGATCGTTAACCCGGTCATGATCAGGCCGCCTTCGGCGCCGAGCCGGTGGCGGCGAGCGAGGTGACGGCGACCGCGCGGAAGGCGATCCCGTGCCGCTTCTGCCCGTTGAACTCGTTCTCCCATGCCGAGGCCACCAGGCCCGTCAGCGCGACCGGGGTTCCCATGACCAGGTCCTCGGAGACGCCCGGCTCGGGAACGGTGAGCTTCAGGATCTCCACCTCGTCCGGCGTGGAGAACATGACCTCCACCGTCATCAGCGTGACGCCGTCCTTGTCCACGGCGATCTCACCGGTACGACGGTCCTTGATCTTCGGTTGCGGAGCCTTGGCGACCATCACGGTCGCGTTCGTGGTGTCGACGGGGATCTGACGCACAGAGATTCACTCCTCTATAGAGGCTGGACTCCGTCACTCATGTATATGAGTGACATGAAGAAGAGTGCATGACTCCTGTATATGAGTCAACCCGTCGCGATGAAGAACTCGCGACGGGCTGAGGGGAGTTGAGGGAGCGTCAGTCGACTGCGGGGATCCGGTACTCGAAAACGAACTGGTCAGCGGCCATGAGGGTGTCGCAGACCTCCACCACGCGACCCTCGGTCGTACGGGCCTCACGGATCAGGTGGATGACCGGGGCGCCGGGGCTGAGAGCCAGCTCCGAGGACTCCGCCTTGGAGGCCGGACGCCCTTGCAGCGTCTCGACGAACTCCTCGAACTCGTGCCCGTGATCTTCGAGTCGGGCATAGATACCGCCACCGCCGGGATTCTCGGCGAACAGCTCGGGGATGTCCTTCACGACGTCCCACGGGAGGTACGACGTTGCCGTCTCGACGGGCGTGCCGTTGCGGAAGTAGAGGCGCCGTCGGGCGAGCACCTGAGTGCCGGCGGAGATACCCAAGCGTTCCGCGGCATCCTCCGGGGCCTCCATCGGGCCGATGTAGAGGACGCTCACCTTGGCTGTGGCGCCCGACTGCTCGGACTCGGCGAGATAGGCGGACTTGCCGCCCTGCCGAAGCGAGCGCCGGAAGCGGTCGGAGGACCGATGGCGCACTGGCGGCCGATCCTTCACGGTCGAGCCCTTGCCGTGCCGCGTTTCGACCAGTCCACTCGCGCGCACCTCGACCATGGCCTTACGGATCGTGCCGCCTGAAACGCCGTAGCGGTCGACCAACTCGGACTCGCTGGGCACCATGTCGCCTGGCTTGAGGACGCCAGCCCGGATCTGCTGCACGATCTCGTCGGCGATCTGTACGTAGCGAGGTACGGACCGCTCACCTCCTACTGCTGTTCCCATAGTCCTTCTCTTCCTCCTATGCTCCTGCACATGAGTAACAGGGTCCAGGAAGGCGAGTCAACGCCGCTGCACTCCGTGTCCGTAGCGGGAGTGGTGGTCGGTGAAGACGGCCGACTCCTGGCGATCCGCCGTGCGGACAACGGCACTTGGGAGCTCCCGGGTGGAGTGCTCGAACTCGATGAGACCCCCGAGGCTGGCGTCGCCCGCGAGGTCCTGGAGGAGACGGGCATTCACGTCGAGGTGGACCAGCTCACCGGGGTCTACAAGAACACGACCAGGGGCGTCGTTGCCTTGGTCTTCCGGTGCAAGCCCTCCGGGGGCACCGAGCGCACGTCCAGCGAATCGACCGCGGTTGACTGGCTCACGCCCGAAGAGGTCAGCGAGCGCGTGGCCGAGGTCTTCGCGATCCGGCTCCTAGACGCCTTGGACGGCAACGGCCCGCACGTGCGGAGCCACGATGGCAAGCAGCTGCTGCGCCGCTAAGGTGCCCCGATGACTGCACCAGATGGAACACGGCAGAAGCCGAGGCAGCTGACCGAGCTGGGCGACGTACACGACTTCCTCGACGAGGTCCGCCTACGCCCCGGGATGTGGCTGCCTGGCAGTTCCCTGCAGCATCTCGACTCCATGCTTGTTGGATACCGAGTCGCGTTGGCAGTGCACGGCACCGCAGAGGACTTCGACTTCTGGAACCCTGGCTGCCAGGGGCCATTCGCCGAGTGGCTGTGGAAGCGGCTGGGTCGGCACAGCTCCCTGGGATGGGCAGCTGAGATCGAGCGCGAGGCTGAAGCCTCCAACACACCAGCGGTCGAGCTGTTCTTCAGCCTGCTGGACGAGTACCGCGCTGAGCGCAGTCAGCCCAAGGGATAGAACTTTCTCTACTTCATCAAGCCCGGCTGCGCTCCGCTCCGCCGGGCGCGCTCCCGGCTCCGCTCCGGGCGCCGCTCCTGCCTTCGGCCCGCTCCGCCCGCGCTGCGCCGACGCGCGCCCACGTGTGGATAGGGCCGAGGCCATGAAGGCGAGCACCGCACGAATGCGGGCCACGGTCAAGGACGAGCCTCCGGCGGGGGATCGGCCGACACCGGGATGGAGGGGGCGCCGTTCCCGACTGCGGGTCCATCGTGGCGTGCGCGGGGAGCTCCCATCCCGTCCACCGTCAACCCAGGCAGAGCCGAGCAGACGCGGCCCATGGCGTCCAGGTCGTTCGTACAGTGGCGCGCTCCACCTGGACGCCATGAACCACGTCCGCTCCACGGTGTGTGGGTCGACGGCAGACGGGATGGGAGCTGGGGAGTGTGGTGGGTTGAGGACGACAGGCGGACTGTGACGGACCGATTCAGAGCAGAGCAGCCGCCAGCCCCTGCATGATGTGTGCAAGCCTGACCGTGAGCGGGGGAGTCGGCACACACGACTAGATGGGGGAGGACGCGATGCGCGAGGCCTATCACGAGGAACTGGAGTCGATCTGTGATGGCCTGGTGGAGATGGCGAACCTGGCCGGATCGGCCATAGGCCTGGCCACGACCGCGCTCCTGGATGCCGACCTGCAGCTGGCCGAGCACGTGATCTCGGCCGATGTGAAGGTCGATGACCTCCAGCGCGACCTGGAGAACCGGGCGATTGCGGTGCTGGCGCGGCAGCAGCCGGTGGCCACGGACCTCCGGGTGGTGGTCTCCTCGCTGCGTATGAGCGCGGATCTGGAGCGCAGTGGTGACCTGGCCGAGCATGTGGCCAAGCTGGCCCGGATGCGCTACCCGCAGCGGGCGGTGCCGCGCGATCTGCGCCGCACGGTCCTGGAGATGGGTCAGCTCGCGCAGCGCCTGATGGCGCAGGCCGCCGAGGTGCTCATCACCCACGACGTCGCTGCGGCACTCCAGCTGGAGAAGGACGACGACCGCATGGACGAGCTGCACCGTACGATCTTCCATCACCTCATGGACGACCAGTGGCATCACGGCGTCGAGACCGCCGTGGACGTCACGCTGGTCGGCCGCTACTACGAGCGGTTCGCCGATCATGCGGTGTCGGTGGCCCGGCGCGTGGTCTATCTGGTCACGGGTGAGCACGCAGACGAGCTGCTCACGGACGGGCCCGCATGACCTCCGTCAGGCCCGGCAGGGTGCCCGCTTGTCTGGCGCTCGCGCGGCGCATAGCTGCGAGCTGGGGTGCGGCCCCATTCGGCGCACGTGGCGTTGGCAAGCCGCGCCCCGGCGGTCAGCATGGGCGCATGGTGGAACACATGACGGTCGTGCGTGGCATCACCCGGGGCAAAACGCACCGGGGAGGGTGGGTCGAGTACGAGCCCACCGGGCGTGCCGTGGTGCGATGCACCTGCGGCCTCGACAGCGGCATCGTGGCGGAAACCCAGGCAGTGCAGATTGCCGATGATCACCGGCAGCAGGCCGCGGAAGCCCGCCTCTGACAGCTCTAGAAGAGCAGCGCTTGTCAAGACCGCGCGCGGCGGCTGACACCAGCGGCTGACACCAACAAGCGCGAACAGCAGCGGTCGACGCCGGACCTCCGTGGACGATCGGCCGAGGTGCAGGACCGGTCGGTCGACGTCGACGGCCCCTGGTGATCGACCTGATAAAGATGAGGCTAGATGTCAAAGCCTGTGCCGGCGTGGGCGTCGTCATCGGCCGATTGATGGCGCGCGTCGGCTTGAGGCAGTCACGTGCGTCGGATGACCAGCACGGCCACGTCGTCGAGGTGGTCTACCGCGACGGCGGCGTCGAGGATGCGGTCGGCGGTCTCCTCCGCGTCCAGTCCGTCGTGGAGGGCCGCGCCGGCCAGTGTTCCGGCTCGTTCCAGTCCGGCCTCCAGCGTCAGGCCCGGTCCTTCGACCACGCCGTCGGTGACCATGACCAGCGCGCTGTCCTTGTCCAGGGTGAAGGTCTCCTCGCGGTACTGGGTGTCGGGCACGACTCCCAGGACCGGCCCGCCCGGCAGTTCGCGGATGCTGTGGCTGCCGTCCTTGCGCGCGCACAGCAGCGGCACGTGGCCGGCGCTGGTGCCGGTGACCCGTCCGTCGCGCGGGTCGAGATGCAGCATCGTGCAGCTGGCGAACCGTGCCGCATCCATCGTGACCAGCAACTCGTTGATGCGCGTCAGCACGGTCGCGGGATCCGGCTCGTGGGCGGCGATCGCACGTATGGAGGCGCGCACCTGTCCCATGGATGCAGCGGCGTCCACGTCATGCCCTTGAGCGTCGCCGATCTCCAGGGCGACCGCGCCGTCGGGCATCACGAAGGCGTCGTACCAGTCCCCGCCGATGTCCAACCCGTCCCGGCTAGGCCGGTAGCGGGCGGCGACCTCCAGGCCCGCCAGGTGCTCGGGCAGCCTGGGCAGCATGCTCTGCTGCAGCGCCGTGGCCAGCTCGACGCGCGCCTGCTGCAACCTGATGCGCCGCACTGCCTGGCCCGCCAGGTCGGCCAGCGTACCCACGAGGGTCCGCTCGTCCAACGACGGCCGATGTCTACTGCGGTAGAAGACCATCCACGCCCCGAGCGGCTGATTGCCGATCTCGCTGAGGGGGGTGATCGAGACGGCATAGTCGAAGCCGATCCGGGAGAACCACGGAATAAGGACCCCGTGCGGCCAGCGGCGGATGTAATCCTCCCGGTCGGGGATGAACTGCGGTCGGCCGGTTCGGATCACCTCGGGCAGCGGGCTCGGATGGTCCAGCCGCAGGCCGTCCAGGGTCTCGATCTCCCACACGGCCATCCCGGCATCGGTGAAGTAGCGCAGGCGGCCGTCGTCGACGAGTGCGAACAGGACGCCGCTGGCCCCGAATGTCGCGGCGAGCCGGGTCAGGACGACCTGCCGCAGCTCCTGCCCCGTGGCTGCGGTGATCAAGGCGGAGGAGAAGTCGGCGATCTCCTTGGCACG